>JAUWGZ010000058.1 GCA_030606165.1 Dehalococcoidia bacterium | reverse complement strand
AAAATCCCCGACACAAAAGCCTTCAAACTCACCCATATTTCAGTTTGAAAGGCCCCAATGGGGAGAAGGTTTTTGAGGCATATGCAGAACAGAAAACACCAGCAGCATATAGAGTCTTTTGGTTTTATGGGCCTTCCAGGGGTAAAATCATGATTTTTGCGATTACCCCTCACCCATAATCACAGTTATCTGGATATACCTATTTATCCCACCTAGCCTGTGCTGCCTTCCTGGCTATTTCCACTCAATCCCCCGATAAAGCCCCAAGCTATCCTCAAACTTCACTGAAAACGAATTGACTATCAGTATAAAGAAGCGCCCATCCCATTAAGCTATTTGTCTTTCTTGTGTAGTCGCTTAATCAGCATGGACATTGTTCTTTGGTTTTAGTTCTACTCTTTCCTTACTATAATCAAACATTAAAATGAACAAATCAAAGAAACCTTGTTGACCCAGAACACCATAAGGCAATCGGTCTAAATCTCTGGAGAACCCCGCATAACAATCAAACTCATATCCACCCACATCAATTCTTATATCATGAAAATAGGCTTTCATATTGCTAGCAGAAATCCCAGAGAAATCTAACAGCTTGCCTTTCTCCACTTCAACACCTATTTGCTCACCAATTTCAGCATGGAATATACATAGGTCAGCACCAGAGTCAATAATACACAGATATTTTATTCTCTTACCATCATTTATAAGCGTAACTGGTATTACTGGTCTGATAGCGCTGAACCGTCTAGGAAGTGCCTCAGATGGTTCAGCAGGGAACTTACGGTAATCAAATTTAAGTGTGGGACTCATAGTATAAAAGTCCCATAATGTTCTGGTGTTTTTGTCAAAATGGGGTCTGGCTCTTTATTGTTTTTTGCTTGTTCTAGTGCTCCTTTGGGACTATCAGCAACCCCTACTACCCTGTTACTATCTGACGATAATGCAACCCACTTGTTCGAAATTTCTTTTAATAACTCTCTTAGGTCAGTGTTTTCCGCCATTGTCAACCTCCTACAATGCTAGTGTAGCATCTACTTTACATTTCTTCAAATTCATAAAACAAAATATATACACTAATTCATCATTAGATTCAAATACTATTTATCAGTCCGAGGGAAAGTTTCGTTTCACCATAAAGCCCCAAGCTATCCTCAAACTTCACCGACCTAGTAGTATCCTGCCTAATGTATCAGTCTATCCACCGGTGAGGTATAATTTAAGAAACAGATGCTCTGGAGGGTGCATGAAACCGCTGGTAGTTTATTACTCTTTGACAGGTAAGACGAAGCTGGTAGCTCAAGTAATCGCCGAAGCACTGAATGCAACGCTAGTGGAGATTAAGGAGACAAAGCCCAGAAAACTGGGGGCCTTTGTCTATTTGTTTGGTGGCCTCGCAGCTACAATAAACAGGGGGAGTAAGATAAATCCCATAGATGTCGATTTAAAGCAACATGAAACGATATTCATTGGTTCTCCAATCTGGAACTCAAGACCAGCACCGGCTATTAACTCATTTATATACAAGACAAATTTTGAAGGTCGGAGTATTATTCCATTCTTTACCATGGGTGGCGACAATTCAGAGAAAGCTCTGGCGAACATAACGGCTAAAATAGAGAGAAGCCAGGGCAAGGTAGCAGGCTCTTTTGCAATAACATCGTACAGAGTGTCCGACGAGGAAATCATAGCCAGGGCTAAGGAGGCTATAAAAAATTATTAAGGAGTCACATCATCTGTGCTAGCTAAACTGACATTTCTGGGTGCAGCGCGGAATGTCACAGGTTCCTGCTACCTTTTAGAGAGTCAGGATACCCGTGTGCTTATAGATTGCGGACTGTATCAGGAGCGGAAGTACCAGGGGAGAAACTGGCAGCCATTTCCGTTCGACCCTAAGTCGATCGATGCTGTTTTTTTGACTCATGCCCATCTCGACCATTGCGGACTTTTACCTAGATTGATACGTGAAGGTTACAAAGGCAAGATATACTGCACTCAGGCGACGGCTGAGATAGCCCAGATTATCCTCCTCGATGCCGCAAAGCTGCAGGAAGAAGACGCTATATATAAGGCAGAACGCCATAAAAGGGAAGGGCGCCGTGGTCGTTTCCCTGAAATACCTCTTTATACCGTAGAAGATGCCGAAGCAGTCGAGCCGCATTTTTCCGCCGTAGAATATCTGAGTTGTGTCGGAATTAACAGCAATGTCGAAGGCTGTTATTATGAAGCAGGTCATGTACTCGGGGCTGCAACCATAAGTGTAAATATCCAACAGGATGGCAAGAACCACAGAGTGATTTTTTCCGGTGATATCGGCGAACCTGACCGCCCGATAATAAAAGACCCGGCTATTTTCGATGAGGCCGAATATATAGTTATAGAATCGACTTATGGCGACCGTACTCACGAAGAACACGAGAGCATCGATATTCAAAAACAATTACGCGATTGCATCAACAGGACGGTAAGCGCCGGGGGCAACATCATTATTCCCAGCTTCGCTCTGGAGCGGTCCCAGGAGCTACTGTATCACCTGAACGAACTATTTTTACGTAAAGAAATTCCACCTTTAACTGTTTTTCTGGATAGCCCTATGGCAGCACGGATTACCGAAGTATTTAAACGTCACGCTGAACTCTTCGACAAAGAGATGATGCAACGTCTGCGCCAGGGTAATTCCTGTTTTAGTTTTGAAAACCTCAGAATAGTACAGAGTGTGGAAGAGTCTAAAGCCATTAACAACATAAAGGGAAGCAGTATCATCATAGCTGGTAGCGGTATGGTAACCGGTGGCCGTGTAAAGCACCATATTGTCAATAACATCAGAAGGGCAGAAGGCACAATACTATTTGTCGGCTATCAAGCGAAGGGAACGCCGGGCAGAATATTGCTGGATGGTGCCAAGAGAATCCGTCTCTTAGGGCAAATACATCCGGTGAAAATACACATTGAGCAAATCGAGGGGTTCTCTGCCCACGCCGACCGTGATGGATTACTAGATTGGTTAGCCGACATTCGTGTCCCGCCGCGCTGTGTATTTGTCACTCACGGGGAACAAAAAGCAGCCAATAGCTTTGCGAAGGTCCTGAAAGAGAAGACCGGGTGGACCGTAAAAGTCCCCCGGTACAAAGAAACTGTGAAGCTCGTTTAAATCGATAAAGAAGGCCCGACTGTGAAAAACATAGGTGGCAGCGGCTGGACTTGAACCAGCGATTAAAGCCTTATCAGAATCTGCAACGCGCCCTGGGGCGTTCCTGCCCAGGGGTATACTTTTTTATTTCATACACAGGTATAATGTGTGAATGCTAAGAGTCATCGAAGGGTGCATGTGCGATGAATTGGATAAGAACCAGTTTAAAGTGTAGGAGGAGTCCATGATAGATTACATGGTCAACACTTTCAAATCTTTCTTTCAAAACCCCGGCGCCTGGGGGCTTGGTCTGGCTATAGCCTTCGGTGCGGTCTGGCTGGCCGGTTATCGGCCGCCGCTCTTTAAGAAACCCTGGCTCTGGGCGGTCCTCATAAGCAGTGCCTTTCTAACCCTGGCTGCTATAAGCTTCATTCAAATTCCCCTCCAGGTTTGGGCTGGACAAGCGCTGAGCCATTTCTGGAGCCAGGAGGTCCTCATGCGCTGGATTTTGCTGGCTGGGATACCACAAATACTCCTCACCGGACTGGTGCAGGAAGGGTCAAAGCTGGTGCCGGTGGTTGTCTACTGGTGGCGTAGCGGCAAGAATATCGACCCCAAGCTGGGACTGGCCATCGGCGCTGTGGCCGGAGCTGGATTTGGCATCTTCGAAGCGCAGGGGTTACTCTCAGGGTGGACCTGGGCAGCAGTGCAAACCGGCGGCTTCATGGCACTGATCTATTCTGGATTTTGGGAGAGGTTCTTTGTCGTAGCCGCTCATACCGCTTTTTCCGCACTGGCCGGGTATGGTCTGGCCAGGGGCCGGGGATGGCAGTTCTACCTCATAGCCTCTGTTCTGCACGGCTTACTGAACTATAGTGTAGTTTTGTTGCTGGCGGGGCTCCTTACCACCGTCCCTGTGGAAATCTATATTGCTGTCATAGCTGTGCTGGTAACGGCCTGGGCCCTGTGGCTCCGCTGGAGAAAAAGGGCAGCCATGGTTGAGCCTGCAATACCAGCTCCGTGAAGTTATGGCCGTGAAAAAAAGCATTTTTCTATTAAGTAAAGTTACCAAATCAAGAGTAGATTGTCTTGTAAAAGGAGAAAAACATGGCAGAGGAAGAAAAACGTTGGTACCGCCGCCGCTCCGCGACTTTGGTAGGCCCTATTTGGTTCATCGGCTGGCTATTTACAATCGGTTATGCCGGTCTGGTTTGGTGGCAGATTTTGCTTGCCATAATAGTCTGGCCGTACTTTCTGGGCCGGGCACTGGGCTGACCAGTTGAGAGAGCGTACTCTAATAACCCGAAGGGCAGAGTACTTGGGCTCTGCCTGTGGGTATCTACGGCAGCCAAAGAAATCTCGGGGTGGTGATTCCTGAAATATTCGACATTACAAAATTGAATCCAAGGAGTAAGAAACATGAATACAAACTCCTTAGAAAAACTTAGCAACATTGAACTAGCTCATTATGCCATTGATGCATTAAGACGGATAATGTTGCACTATGGCATATGGTTCAACGAGCTTGTCCATCAGTTGGGTCTGGAAGAAGCTATTCGGCTCGAGGAAGAGGCTTCCGCCTCGTTTTTCCCCATAGCTATAAAGCGCCTATCCAAGACTCTGGGCTTTCAAACTGAACACGGCCTGCCGCTCTGGCTGGTTAATATGGAAAAGGGAAAGTTAATCGGCTTGATAAAAGCTATGTCCTTTAATTGGCTGGCAAATGATGGGGTGTGGTTTCGAACTGTCGAGGATAACTATGATATGTATACCAGCAAAAGGTGCAACGATACCTGTTGGACCAGGTATTCGCCTTTGGAAGCAGCCATGATAAAATCGTTTTTGCAGCTTCCCCAGCAAAGCGGGCTGGATGGTTTAGAACAAGCTTTAAACCTTCGGCTTTACGCACAAATCAATGAGCAGACCATCGAGAGGTCAGGCGATGAACTCATTCTTCGTATGGTGAAATGCCTGGTCCAGGGAACAAGAAAGCGCAAGGGGCTGCCCGATTATCCCTGCAAGTCGGCCGGAATAGTAGAATTCCCGGCATTCGCCAGGATGATAGATTCTAGAATCAGGACCGAATGCATCAGCTGCCCACCCGACGAGCATCCGAAGGAATGGCTTTGTGCCTGGCGGTTTTACATTCCTAAGTAAACACCAGGCAAATGGAATAGATGCGGACGACAGCAAAGAGAAGGCTTCTAATTGGAGCAGGAACTTTATCCACAGGATTAGGGATTATCGGTGTTTTTATCCCGATTTTACCTACAACCCCATTCCTATTACTCGCCGCTGCTTGTTACATGCGGAGCTCCGAACGGTTTTATCACTGGCTTATAAACAACAGAATATTTGGAGCCTATGTCAGGAACTATATTGAAGGAAGAGGAATTTCCATAAGAATAAAGATATTTACCATCCTTCTACTTTGGCTAACTATCGGACTCAGTATAACTTTTGGAGTACAGAACATAGCTATTAGGATAGTACTAATTTGTATTGCTGTCGGGGTTACAGCACATATCAGCCTGATCAAAAAAAGAAAAGTTGAAGACATTTAGAAGTAAAACTAACCGGCAGCGGCTGGACTTGAACCAGTGTCTAAACTGCAACTGGTATAATGATATGACTCATATTATATTGGCTGGGATTCACAATGTCGCGTAGAAGAAAACCTATATCATTCCGTACTTCAGAGGTATCACATGTGGTCGGCGCTACCTATAGCCAGCTTGCGTATTGGGATAAGACAGGCCTGGTGAGCCCGAGCCTGAGAGCAGCATCCGGAAAAGGTTCGCGCCGTCTCTATTCTATAGAAGACATTTTCGAATTAAAGATCCTGATGAAATTGTTGGATAGTTCGCTGCCTCTACAGCGGATACGGTCGAGCTTCCGCTTCATACGAGGTCAATCCAAGGCTTTAGCATCCTTCGTAGTGTTCACGGATGGGAAGACAGTCTATTTCTACGAGGACTATGATGTTCTCGTAGACACGTTAAAGCAAGGCCAGACAGTATTACGTATCGCGGTTCAAGATCTGATTGCAGAAGTACAAGCTAGGTTGACCAACGGGCAGTGAGCACAAGAGGAACCAATCCTGTCACAATTGCAGGATATCAATGAATGACTGACGGGGATGCCCGCAGTTTAGCCGAAGCACTAGAGAATTGTGCGGATGCAGAATATGGCAGCGGCTGGATTTGAACCAGCGACCAAAGGCTTATGAGTCCTCTGCTCTACCCCTGAGCTACGCTGCCCGAAAATAGTTTAGCATCGGCTAGGTGAGACGGTCAAATTAGGGGGAGTGATTTTGAGGATATTTTGAGAAGGAACTGCGCGGCAAGAGCATATTGAGATTGAGCACCCAGAAATGCCCGGCCAGATTGACAAAGTTCAGGGTATCTTGTTGAATGCTGATATAACTATGGGATCAAGAACAGACCCGGATTATGACATTATAGCTGTTGCCAGGAGGTATTTCGAGCTTGCCGACTCATATGCATCGTGGGATAATTAAAGAGCGCCAAATTTCCAAGCAGAACCACTAATATGGAGGTAGAGTATGTTAAGGCATTTTACACTGGAATATTGGATGGAGGAAGGTTGGTATGTCGGAAGGTTGAAGGAAATCCCAGGCATATTTAGTCAGGGCGAGTCTCTGGAAGAATTAGAAGAGAACATCCGGGATGCCTATCATTTAATGACTGAGGAGGAACTTCCACCTCGGATTGTCGCCGAAACGAAAGAAATAGGAATAGAGGTGTGAAACGGCGTGATCTCATCAGAGAACTAGTCGACGAAGGATGCTACCTGAAGCGGCATGGCAAAAGGCATGACATATACATTAATCCCAAAAACGGGAAAAAGGCTCCGATACCTCGTCATCCTGAAATTAAGGAGAGCCTTTGCGAGTTGATCAGAAGGCAGCTTGGCCTCAAATGCTTGTAATGCAATAAAAACAGCGCTGTTTTTAAGAGCTATTTCGAGCCGTACAAGAGGCATAAATTGAAAAAGCCATTCAGCAAATTCGTAGAAAGCGAGTTGGGGGCTGATACTTTGCTTATCACCTGTGGCTTGCCGGGCACGTGGAAGACCGAGACAAGCGAGGAGATTTCCAGAATTAAGGGTTACTCTATCCTTCGGTCCGACCTGATTAGACTGGAGGTACTGAAAGGAGAGGATATATTTGATGAGAAGGTCGCCTCGGATATGAGCAAACGCACAATGGTCTATGATGAGACGTTCCGACGGGCAGACGAGGCCCTGGAGAAGGGCGATAGTGTAATACTCGATGCCACCTTTATCACCCAATCGTTGAGAAGACGGGCTGCTGAGATAGCCGCCAAACATAATAAGACATTCGTCATCCTTCAGACCCATTGCCCCCAGGAGGTAGCCATCGCCCGGATACTAAGACGTACCCAGGAGGACTACGAATCGAATGCCCTCACCGAGCAGGCCTACCTCAACAATAAAAAGAGGTCCGAAAAAGTGGACGTGGATGACCTGAAGCGATTGTATCCCGGACTCAACATCATCCACCTGACAGTTGATACCCAATATGACCCGCCCGAAGATTGGCATATCATCAGCGTGGAAAAGAGATAGGTAACTTCCTTTGTCACCTTGACCCTGAGTGAAACGAAGAGGAAGGGTCTCAGATTCTTAGCGGAGTTTACACTTAGCGGGAGCGAGATTCTTCGCCTTCGGCTCAGAATGACAAGAGACGAAGGGCTCAGAATGACAGACAATAAAAGGTGATTTATAAGAGATAGGAATGAAGATAGATTTGCACATCCATACCAAGACCTGCTCAGATGGCAACCTCCCTATTGACGAGGTTTTCCAAGAAGCCAAAAATAGAAACATCGATTTAATCTCGACAACTGACCACGATTCTATAGACTGCCAGGAAAGAGCTATCGCCCTGGCGAGAAAGCATGGCATGTCTTACATCACAGGGGTGGAA
>JAUWGZ010000010.1 GCA_030606165.1 Dehalococcoidia bacterium | reverse complement strand
TATGCAATCCTGCGGCGACCTGGGTGATATTCCCCCAGCCGCCGACATTGCACTGCCCGGAGCCAGCGTTGTTCTTTCCCACGGCGACCACGGTGCCGTCGGCCTCGAGCCCCACTGTGTGATAGCGGCCTGCAGAGACCTGGGTGATGTCCGTCCAGCCGCTGACATCGCACTGCCCCTCGTCTTTGCATCCCTCGGCGACCACGGTGCCGTTGGACTTAAGCCCTACCGTGTGATAGTAGCCTGCGGCAACCTGGATGATGTCCATCCAACCGCCGACATCGCACTGCTCATCGTCGTTCCATCCCACGGCGACCACGGTGCCATCGGCTTTAACCCCCACTGTATGACACTCGTCCGCGGCGACCATGGGGGTGATACTGAAGTTAGCCGTGATGGAATAGTTATCGTCCATGGTGATGGTGGTTATGACGGCGTTGACATTGTCAATGGTACTTACATTGCCGGTCCATTTCACAAACTCATAGTATTCGTCGGGTTGAGCAACCAGGTTGACCGTTGTGTTAGTGGCATAGGCAAAAGTATCCTCACCGGGTTTTTTTACCAAGCCGCCTTCGGTGCTTGAGATGGTGAGGCTGCACCAACCCTCTTCCAGCTCGAAGTTGGCGGTGATGGAATAGGATTTGCTCATGGTGACGCTGGTCGAGGCATCATGAACATCGGCGATGGTACCCCCACCGCCAGTCCAGTTGACAAAGCGGTAGCCTTCATCGGCTTCTGCCACCAGGTTGACCACCGTTCCCTGGTCATAGGTACGAGTCCCCTCTCCAGGGGTGTTTACCGACCCTCCAACGGTGCTGGCGGTAGTGAGGGTATAAGATTCACCACCATCACCGCCGCCGCCGCCGCCACTGCCACTGCCACAGCCTGCCATCCCGGCAATTAAGGCTACCGTAATCAAAAAGATGCTCACTCTTGCCATGTAGCGGCATCTTCTCGAACTAAGTATTATACCCATAACTTCACCTCTTTCGTAACAGTTGAGGTTGTCTAATTTTGATTTTCCGTTTAATTTTGGGCATTTATGTAGTTGCCTGATTTATCAGGCTGTTTCCTGCTGTCATTGCGAGCCCCGACTTATCGAGGCGTGGCAATCCCACACCCCTCACGGGATTGCTTCGGCTGCCTTCAGCAGCCTCGCAATGACAGAGAGACGACTTCAATAAATTGGGCGGCTATGACTCGCAGTGGCCCTCGATTTCGAAAGGGAGGTTGTTTTTGCTGCGGCAAGGAAAAAGAGCCCAGTTAACATTTCTATATATGCTGGACTCAGCACCGTGGGGACTACCGCAACTCCCTGACGCACACACTTGACCACCAACCCTATATTGGTTTTCTAGTACTATATCTTAGGTTACCATAATATCTGAGAAGTTGTCAATGGTTTTTGCGCTGTGTCCAAGACGTACTATAGAGTTAAAGAGCAATGATATATCTTTTGATGCAACTGGGTAGTATTTCAGGCTAATGGAGGATTTCGCCCTCACCTTGCCTCACCCTAACCCTCTCCATCAAGTGGAGAGGGTTTTCAGCTTCAGGTGTACTCTGGACCTCTGCCTCGCCGTCTCGTTGCCCATATGGCCAGTGCCACTGAAACCAGCGCCAACAAGCCTATTATGGCTATCTTCTCGGTCGGAGTAGTGTTGACGGCTACGGTGCTCATAGCCACAGCAGGCAGCAGCCCAGCCCTCACTATCGGCTTCAGGCTGGGATGCTCAGTTATGAAATCAGCTATTGGTGGGCTGACCTTGTAGTAAAACTCCACCAAGGTTTTTCCCGCCAGGCTGGTAAGCAGGTATTCATCTCGGAACTCACGCAAAATTTCTATTTCCTCGGCCATTGGGGTGCCGTAGGCGGCGGTGGCGATGAAGCACAACCCGGCCCCACTAAAATCGGCTCTGATGGTGTAGGGGCTGTCTGTGGTGATGGTGGTCGAGGCAGCGTTAACATCGGCGATGGTGTCCACATTGCCAGTCCACCTCAGAAACTGGCCCCCTTCGTCAGGCTCAGCCACGAGGCTGACATCGGCGCCGAGGGGACACAGGAATGTCCCTTCACCGGGGGTTGTTACCGAGCCCCCTCTGGTGCTGGATATCATCAATAGTGCCATGGGTTCGGGATGCCACGTCTCAAAAGTGGCAGTGATGGAGTAGGAGGCGTTCATGGCGATGTTGGTCGAGGCAGCATAAACATCGGCGATGGTGCTTACATTGCCGGTCCACTTCGCAAACTCATAGTGTTCGGCAGGCACAGCAACAAGGTCGACCGTTGTATTAGCGGCATGGATGGAAATCCCCTCACCGGGGTCGGTTACCGAGCCGCCTTCGGTGCTGGAGGTGGTGAGGCTATACCAACCTTCTTCCAGTTCGAAGTTGGCGGTGATGGAATAAGAGTTATTCATGAAGATGGTGGTCTCGGCAGCGGTGACGTTGCCAATAGTATCCACATCATCGCCAGTCCATTCTACAAAGTGGTAATGGTTGTCGGTGTCAGCCTCGGCGACAAGGGGAACCGTAGTGTTAGCGGCATGGACAGAAATCCTCTCGACGGGTTGAGTTACCGAGCCGCCTTCGGTGCTGGAGGTGGTGAGGCTATACCAACCCTCTTCTAGTTCAAAGTTGGCGGTGATTTTGTATTTGCCGTCCATGGTGATGGTGGTCTCGGCGGCGGTGACATTGCCAATAGTGCCCACATCGCCAGTCCATTCTACAAAGTGATAGTGTTCGTCAGGCTCAGCAAATAGATCGACTTCTTCGCCATCTTCATAGATATGCATCCCCTCGGTAGGAGTTACCGAGCCGCCGGGGGTGCTGGAGATAGTGAGGCTATACTGACCTTCCAGAGGCTCAACAGCGATACCAAGTTCGTCAATAATGTACTCTGCCTTGCAGATGACCGCACAGTCTTCGGAGCCAGCAAAAACTAGCCCCACGAACTCTCCGTCTTTATCCACGGCGGAGCCTGAATCACCCGGCGCTGCGAAGGACCAATTCTCTTGCTTTACTACAATCTGGTCCACGAAATAAGCCAGTTGGCTGCCGTACTGAACTGAGACAGAGACATTGGTGTGAGTCACCTCGCCGGTGGTTACTCCGGTCGTCCGCCCAGATTTTCGTACGGTATCTTCATCGTAGACCTCGGTCCACCCTTCAACCCAGTAATTACCTCCTTCATCAAACTGCTCGCCAGAAGACGCATCATCAACGTTATCAATACTGCCTATAGCAGCATCAGCATAGTTTGTCGCACCAGACTTGAAGTCAATAGGTATGTATGCCTCGAGTTCCCCCACCCGGTCTTCTGTAGTTCCCCCGTCGCCACTTCCGGGTTGGATGATGCGTGTTCCTGTGTTGAGAAACCCACCCGTCTCCGGATTCATAGCGATAACATGGGCGTTGGACAAAATCTTGTCGTCGTAGGTGACCATGCCCAGGGTGCCGGCATAATACAGGTTCGGGACCCAAGCTGACAGGCTTACCCCGCCGACCAGAGTGCTGACCTTTTCTTGCCTCTCCTCGTCAACATCGGTTATGGGCTCTACTACCTGGGTAGAAAGTGTTTGTATTTTCCCGGTAACCTCCGTCCGCACAGCATAGCCTTCAAAGGAGCGCGGCACCCTCTGCTTCGTCTGTTCATCCTCGACAAGGACGATGACTTCGCACTCAGCTTCTGAATGAGTGATGCCAGCAAAGCCAGCTCCAGCCAGAGGCAAAAGTTCTTGTTCCAGGGCCCTTCTGGCTTCCGTTAATGACTTTCCGAGACCAGGATTTTCACCGGTCGAAGCAGAGACGGAGATAAAAAGCAGCGCACCAACAAGGACCAGTGCTAAGAACAATAGGGGCTTTTTCTCTTTTTTCATCTTCTGAAACTACGCAGTTATGCCATACTATACTATTAATATACTATGACTCATGTTTTGGAAAGCGTCAATCACCCATCTGTACCGATTATTATATCATCTGCTGCCCAGGTAGCACCAAACACAAAACTTTTCCAACAATTGTAGAAGGGTGCGGAGGATTCTAGTTTAGTTAACATAATATAATGGCACTGAGTTAACACCACGTTAGCGTAATGGGTCGACACTTTTTAGCGTGAAAAATTTACGAGGGTGCCGGAAAAAGGGTGATAATGGATTGAAAGGCATCTGCTACCTTCTGTAGCCATAATGATTAAGCCAAATAAGAAGTAGAGGAATAATCTGCACATTTCAAGGGTAAATGGCTAAAGCTTCCAGCCCTGTGGTCTCAGGAAGGTCGAACATCAGATTCATATTTTGCACCGCCTGTCCGGCCCCTCCCTTGACGAGGTTGTCCAGACAACTAATGACTATCAGTCTGGCTGTCTTCGAATCGACAGTGGGATAAATAAGGCAAAGGTTGGTTCCCCGGACATGCTTGGTATGGGGAGGCTTGGTCGTTATTTGAACGAAGGGGGCATGCTTGTAGAATTCCCGGTATATCTGGCTTAGCTTTTCTTCAGCCTTGGCGTCTTTGAGCAATTTGTCGTCTCTTAATCTCGCATAGCAAGTGCTCAGTATGCCTCTGGTCATTGGCACCAGGTGAGGCACGAAGGTTATTGAGGGAGAAAGTAGCGGATTAAGTGTTTTTAATTCCTGTTCTATCTCGGGCAAATGGCGGTGTCCTTCAAGGGAGTAGGCAAGGGCGTTCTCGTCGGCCTCGGGATAATGAGTAGTCAGGCTCAGGGTTCTGCCAGCGCCCGAGATACCTGATTTGCTATCCACCACTATATCGGGATGAATAAGTCCTTCTTTGACTATGGGTGCCAGGGCCAAGATAGCGCTGGTGCTGTAGCAGCCAGGGTTTGCTACCAGGGAGGCTGAGGCAATTTCCCCCCGATGCAGCTCGGGTAAGCCAAAAACCGCCTTTGTCAAGAGCTCGGGCGATGGATGAGTAAATCCATACCATTTGGGATATTCGCCAGCGTTCTTTAATCTGAAATCAGCACTGGCATCGACAACCTTGATGCCTTGTTTTAGCAAAGATGGTACTACGTCTACACTGCTTTTATGGGGCATTGCTGAGAAGGCGATGTCGATTTCGCTGTCAAGCTCGGCTTTTATTATATAGTCGGTCCCCGCGAAGTTAGGGAAAACATCGCCTAATTTTTGCCCGGCTGCGCTTCTCCCGGTGACAGTGACGAGCTCTACTTGGGGATGTTGGCAAAGTAAGCGAGCCAGTTCAGCACCAACATACCCGGTGACATTTATTATACCTGCTTTTATTCGTGGCATAGTATGTTCCACGCATTATACTACATAATGGGTGATGTCAGGGAAACAATAAACAATCTCTCTTCCCATCTCCGTTCCTGTATTTTCCCTGCCTGAAGTTATATCGCTTTTCCAAGCAAATCGGCATAGAGGATACACTTACTGGGCTAGCCCATTAGATTGCATAATAATATATAATATATTGTATGATACTACATAAGGGAGGAGTTTGGCAGGCATGAGGTTTGAGAGCAGCATCGACATTAATGCTCCTGTCGAGAAAGTCTGGGCGCTGATAGACAAGCTTGAAGAGTGGCCCCAATGGATGCCGTCCATCAAGAAGATTGAGAGAGTCTCTAAGGGGCCTTTGACAGCAGGCTCACAGCTTTCTGTCACAGCTAAGGTAAGCGGGCTTACGGTTACATTATTGATGACGATCATTGAGTTTGTCCCAGAACGGACCGTGGTCATGCAAGGAAAAGCCCTGGGTACCAATTTGACACGCTTCTACACTCTGGAACCTGTAAATGGCAAGACGAAGGTTACCACTGGTGGCGATGTTTCGGGGGCTCTAGCCTGGCTGGCGTGCCGTGGTGGTCAAGCGGTCTCAGCCGAGATTGCCCAAGCGGTAAAAAAGAAGGTCGAGGGGTTGGAATAAATAATGTAGTTGCCCAATTTATTGGGGTCGTCTCTTTGTCATTGCGAGGAGCGAGATTCCACACTTAAGCCTCGGAACAGGCTCCGCAATCTCGATAGTGAGGCAATGACAAGAAGCGAAGAACCTGGTGAATCAGGCAACTACTGGAGCCTGCCTTGCTTGGTCTAGCTTCGGACTACTATGCGAAGAAAAATGGAAAGCTCCCTTGGTTCAATACCGCTGAATTGCGTTGATAAGTGCCTGCTGGCTCTTGATAGCATAAATGAGCCTATGCTTATTCACGTAATTCTAAACTTCGAAGGGGAAATAGAGCACGTTAGATTGAATCAAGCGATTTTCTCGGCGCAGCAAGCTTATCCAGTTATGAGAACGATTCTACGCAGCAGAAAATTCAGACCTTTCCGCGAAATACAAGAAGACCTTGGAAAGGGAGTCCTGAGCATCGCAGACCAGGCTCAATTCCAGGACACGAACTATGAGAGCTATCTCTCCTCCTGGATGAACCAGCCCCTCAATATTAAAAAGGAGTTCCCGGTGAGGGTTCTTCTATTAAAGAAAAACGAGCGTGAATCCTCGCTGGTTTTCACCTTTCATCACTCGGCAGCAGACGGACTCCGCGCTCTTCTTTTCGTAAGGAAAGTCATTGAGAATTATAACAACGAGCTTTCTAAGGGTTCTAAATCGTCTGGGGATATACGCATAAATCGTAAAGGAGATGAATTGCTGGAATTCGCCCACAGTCAGAGGTCAAAGGTAGACCATTACTATAGAAAAATGATTTCCAGTCTTTTCCATCGCTTTGTTATAGCTGCCATCCCTCCCCCAACAAGGGTTTTCCATGACAAGTCGGGACAGTCCAGGGAACTCCATTTTTGTTTTAAGATTATAAGTCCCAGGGAATTCGGGCAAATTCAATCCAAAGCCAGAGTAGCCGGGGTTGAGCTAAACCATATTTTTCTGGCAGCTTGTTACCGAGTGGTGGAAAAGTGGAATAGCATGCACGGGAAAGCCAGTAAAAAAATACGCATAATGGCTCCAGTAAACATAAGCCCAAAGGGTTTTCGTTATGTTGTTTCTAATCAGGCATCCTGGTTTTCCTTACCCACCACGCCCAAAGATAGGGTTGATCCCGCAAAGCTATTGAGAAAGGTAAGAGCAAATACCATAAATGCGACGAGTAATAGGATAGCCTTCTCCTTAGTTTATTTCTTTTACTTTTGCTCTCGCTTCCCTCTATTCGTTATGAGGGGGATGTGCCGGTTCTTGATGATTACCCGGACATATGTTGATACTATTCTCATTACTAACGTGGGCTTCATCTGGCCGAAACTAGGCTCTGAGGAACCGGCGGTGCGGAACATAGGTAACGCCAAAATACTCAATGTTACTGGCTCGGCACCAGTGGTAACTCCGATGGGACTGAGCATCGCCGCAGGTATCTACAATAAGAATCTAAATTTCTCTCTCACTTATAGGCCTGCCCTGTTCTCCGAAGAGAAAGCTAAGATGTTCCTGGACTTATATATCGAAGAGATTAAACAGTATCAAGGTGTGCAGAATACATGACAGTATCACTGGTAAAATTTGACGACTCCCTGGATTCGCTTCGTAAGGCTATCGAGCTGTGTCAGGGTTTCGAGAAACTCAATAGCCACGATAGAGTCCTGATAAAACCCAATAATTGTTTCCGACATAAAATAATGCCTCCCTATGGAATGGTGACCACCTCGAAAATCATAGATGGGGTAGTGCAATTATTGCTCGAGTATGGCTGCAAAGATATTTCTATAGGAGAAGGCGCCATCATTGGTATATTCGATGAACTTGAGCCATATACTAAACAGGGTTTTAAAGGCACGGGCATTGACAAGGTAGCGGAAAAATACGGAATTAAGCTGATTGATTTCAACGAAGGTGATTTTCATGAGCTGGATTTAGGAGGGGTAAAGGTTAAGGTCTCGAGAGCAGCCTTAGACACAGACTTTCTCATAAATGTCCCGGTGCTCAAGACTCATTTTCAAGCAAAGGTCTCTCTGGGTTTCAAGAATCTGAAGGGCTGTCTCAGCAAAGACTCAAAAAAAAGGTTTCATATTAGTAAGCGGCTGGACACCTTGATTTGCCTTTTGAACGAAGCTATCAAGAGCGATTTGGTCATAATTGATGGTATATATATGCTGGAAAAAGGACCGGAAACTCTTGTGGGTGTAGCCCACCGCAAGGATTTGATTATAGCCAGCCCAGACATATTCGAGTGCGATGTTGTCGGAGCCGCAATCCTGGGAATTGATCCTGCACAAGTTGACTATCTGAGAGAATTTGCCCAGAGACATAATCGCTCTTTTGATATCAGCGCAATTCAAATTAAAGGAGAGGATATAGAATCTCTAAAGGAGCAACTTGAGTGGCGATTTGAACCGGACAAAGAAATATTGACCCCGGCGAAAATAACAGGCCTTTCCGCTCCTTATCCGGGGCAGACTCTTTGTTCCGCTTGCGGTGCCACGCTTGCCCTTGCGCTATCAATATTCGGCAAAGATAATCCTGGAATGGATTTTGGCGGTGCAGCGTTATATTATGGGCTGGGATTGAAGTCGGAAAGAGATACTCAAAAGGTCTTCCTTTACGGCGATTGTGCCATCAGAAGCAATAAAGGTTTAAAAAATGCTATCAGAATAGAAGGATGCCCGCCTACACTAACTAAAACTCTCCTTGCCTTGATGAAAGCTCTTCTTAATAAACCTAGGATGTTCAGGATGCTGCTTCTACGAGCTATAAAGTTAATTGGAATAAGGCTCGGGATCTACCAGGAGGTTTTCCCCAGATGGGAGCGATACCGGTCAAAAGAGTTTGATAAGACCCACTTCTCGTGAAGGAAAGGATTCCTTCACGCCTCAGAAATTTGGGATTTTGAGTTTGTTTAGATTTAGGATTTAAAATCGTCCAGAACTACCCATTCGATTTGGTTATCGTCCTTGAGGACGGAAGCAATGTGGTTCTTGTATCTTAATTGCTCTACCAGAAAAACTTGCCCCTTATAGTCCAAAATAATATGATTCTCGTCGGGGACTGAGATTATCCGACAGGTCTTTAACCCGCTTATACCAATCCCGATAACCTTGAGAGCGGCTTCCTTTGCCGTCCAATAACGGAAAAAGGTATCCCAGGACTTTTCCTTTAGCTCCCACTCCTCGTCACTCGCCATATGAGCAAAGAGCGATTCAGGCCGGGGCTTCATTTCTTCAATATCGATGCCGACCTTGTCTTTGCTAACCACTGCCGCTACGTATTTAGGTTTATGGGAGAGAGACCAATAATTGCCCGAAACTGGGCATGGGGCACCCTTTTCGTCCTTGAGCAATTCTCCGAGTCTCACTCCGCTTTTTTCGGCACTCAGTTTTAGCGCCTCTCGAGCAATTCGGCTTAGATGATCTACCTTTTCTTTCCCTGAGGGTTTATGTCCGACTTCGATAACTGGCATGACTACAGGAAATAAAGTCATGGGCTTACTAAAACCTTGTTGCCTTATTAATGATATCTTTATCAAAGTAGTTGACCGACATTCCGCAATCTACAATGATGCCCTGGGCATTAATGCCACTGGACCGCTCGCTTAAGAGAAACGCTACGGTATTGGCTACTTCATTGGTGGTCAGACCTTTTTTGCGCAAAGTTAATTGCTCGGAAAAGAGATAATAGTCCAAATATCCTGGTATCCCTGCGGATGCTGAGGTTTTTAACAGTCCGGCGTTCACGGAATTAAATCGGATTTGGGAAAAAGAACTGAAGGATTTAGCTAAGAAGCACAGGGTTGAATCCAAGGCAGCTTTTACCGGGGCCATAAAACCATAGGGTTCGGCTGCCATTTTGGTGGTTGAGATGGATATGGTGACTACAGATGCTTTCACATCCAATAGGTCTTTAAACGCATTAGCAATGGCGATTAAGGAATAACAGGAGATATCAATTGATTGCAGGAAGTCTTTCTTTTTTGTTTCGTGAAATGGCTTGAGTCCCTCTTCATAATTGGCAAAAGCTATGGAATGAACGATACCGTGAATTTTGGGATACTTTTTGGAAATGTCTTCGGCCAGTTTCTTAATTTCCTGTTCCCGTTCGACATCACACGCGAAGATATCAGCACCAGGAAGAATTTTGGCAACGCTCTCTTTTCTTTCTGCTGATTGAACACTGTAGATTACATGTGCTTTTGCCTCGGAAAGAACCTCTCCAACGGAGAAGGCGACGCTCTTCTTGTTAGCTACCCCAAAAACAAGGAAGGTCTTATCCGCAATATCTAAGAAATCCATATGTTACTCCTTATCTTTTCTGTTTCCCCCATCTGCCGAAGGAGATGTGATAGAGAAAGGAACCCCATAAGTCTTCCACGAAGAGGACCAACCGGATTGGGCGGAGCACTACGTTGACCAACTTTGCCTTTTCTCTGCCGTAGGTCTCTTCTAGCCTGTGAACAGCTTCGGGGTCAGGGTGAGCATTGGACTCGGCCCAGTGCTGGGCGTAAAGCACTGCGATGCTGTACTCTTCGGGGCAGCCTTCCATGACACCCGCGACGAGCCTCGCTAACTCTTCTTTGTCAACCCCGATTCTTAGTGCTTCTCTGGTGTGAAGCCAGGAACAGAAGCGGCAACCATATACTGCGGCAGCCGCAACCATCAGCCTTTCCCTGAGGGCGGGTGGCAGCCCTCCCCCATGTACTCTTATGAGCTGTGTCGTGTTTCTTAACATGAAGAGCAAATCAGCGAAAAACTCCCTCCAGCTTCCGTATACCTTCCTCTTAGCCCCCTTATCCGTTATCATCCTCTCCCCTCAGGATGCCTCTTTAGCCAGGGTGACGGTAAACTCAACTGTAACCGAGGTCTTGCCGCCAACTGAGGCTTTGCCCTTCATGAAATAGGCATTACTGACTTTTTCCACCAGTTCCGCTTCAATATCCATGGTGCTGCCGGGCTTAACAATGCTTTTGAACTTGGCGTTATTAATTCGGGTCAAAACAGGAACACCTCCACTGATGCCGCCCATCATTTTCGAGAGCAGGATTGCACCTGTTTGAAAAATGGATTCACAGATAAGCGCCCCGGGCATGATCGGTTGCCCGGGATAATGTCCTTCGAAGACTGGCTCATCGGGCCTTATCTCTTTCGTTGTTTTGATTTTGGTTCCGCTTAATTCTACGATTCTATCGACAAACAAAAACGGTGGGCGATGGGGTATGGCATTTAGAATCTCCTCCATCTCATAATCCTCCACTCACCTCAAGAGTAGAACCGGTAACATAGGACGCCTCTCTGGAAGCCAAGAAAAGAACGCAAGCGGCCACCTCTTCAGTGCTTCCAAATCTCTTTAGGGGAATCTTGGCCAGATAGGCTTCACGCAATTTATCCGGAAGATCTTGGATGAATTCGGTGGCAATAAATCCCGGAGAGACACAATTAACCGTAATACCCCGAGTGGCTACCTCCTTGGACAACGATTTAGTCAATGCACTCAGGCCTGCCTTTGAAGCTGCGTAGTTTGCCTGGCCTTCAAAACCGTATCTTTCCATCACAGAGCTTATGTTGATAATCCGTCCGTATCGTTTGCGCATCAGACTCATGACAGCAAATTTGCACATGTAAAAGATTCCAGCGAGATTGACATTCATCACGTCATGCCAGTCCGATTCTTTCATCATCGCCAGGACAGAGTCCTTTCGGATACCGGCGTTGTTCACCAGGACTTCAAAGCTCCCATATTTCGTGTCTACGTGTTTGAAAAACTTTTCCACCTCTTCATACTTGGTCACATCAAGTTTTTGGATATCAACGTTTTCGGCAAACTGGCTGTTGTCTTGTTTAAATTTTGCCGCCGCAGCTTCATTTGTCGAATAAGTGACAATAACTTTAGCACCTGCCTTCAGAAAACTCTCGGCAATGCCTTTGCCTATACCTCTGGTTCCACCAGTGACGATAACAGTTTGTCCTTTGAAATCATACATTTCTTACCCCTGCTGAGAGAAATTTGTCTACATTATGGGCGACAATTACTCCGTAATTAGCTGCACCTAGCCAACCTGACATAATAATCCCCACGGAGCCAGTATGAAAAAGTCCTGGTATCTCTTTAGGAAGCCCCATACTGACCTTTAACCCTTCAAATTTGGTGCCAAAAGCGGCCCCGCTTAAATGGAGCGTATACCTTTGAAATGTCTTGGGAGTGGCGGCTTCCAGGTAGTCTATTTTATCTCGAATTTTAGGAACATATTTTTCCAGAGCATCAAGCGTTCGTTGAATCAGGTCTTCTTTAGAAGCCCGGTATTCCCCTTCAGACAGATTTGCCCAGTCGTCATAATTGGCATTGGAGGAGGCAACAATGGTGTACATGTCAGAGCCTGGCCGGGTTTGCGGATAATAGATGGAAAAGGTCCGGCTGGTAGTATTTTTGCTGCAAAGTTCTTGAGGGTCGAATTTCTCCGCCTCTGAAGTAAAAAGCAAATCCCCGATGTAGTCTATCTTCTCACCTTTTTTAATACCGATATAGACTTGGCAGCTACTGTTGTTGAGGCGTACCCTTTTGGCCTCTGTAACGAAGCTTTCAGAAAAATTCTCGTCTCCGACCAGTTTGTGGATGGTTGATAACAAATTACCATTGGAGACAACAGCCTTACTCTTGATATGATAATGACATTTTCCTCCACTTTTCGCTATTACCCCGGCAACCTTTCTATCCTTAATAAGGATTTTTTCCACCAGGCACTTGGTCTGAATATCGACGCCGTTTTTTAGAAGCTCCTCTCGCATTTTTCCGATAAACTGGTCTGTTCCCCCTCGAACAGTATACACACCTTTGCTCATAAAGTTTGAAAACACAATTCCATAAGTTATCGCAGTGTCATCTAGAGTTGACCCGTTGGCATAAGTGATTGACTCCATTAACATGCGGTGAACATCGTCACGGCCAGGAAAGAATTTTTCAAAAAATTCTCTCGTGGTCATGCCTTGGTCATCATAGAAATTCATGTTTCTCGCTGTATCGAAAAAGCCTTCAATATTCTCTCGGGGTATCTTGAATCGCTGCTCCAAGATGTGTGTAAAATCCTCCCTGTCATAAGTTGTGGTAAAGGAGAACTGGGGGTTGTCGAATCTGATCCCTTTGAGTTGAACAATCATGTTAGCAATTTCAGGGCTCCAGTATTTACGACAGGTTTTAATCATGCCAACCGGAAATCCATGTAGGGCGATATCGAAGATATGCCCCTTTCTTTTGAACCAAGTAGCCAATCCGCCGAGGTTGTAGTGCTGCTCAAGAAGTAAAACTGAGTGTCCTCCTCTGGCCAGCATATTGGCACATGTCAATCCTGCCAGTCCACCTCCAATGACGATGACATCATATTCTGATCTTGTATCTTTCAACCGATCGTGTCTCATAGATTTTCCTTTTGATTCTGTCCCTTCCTTAGATCTTCTGCAGAACGTGAAGATTTGCCATAGAGATACCGCTAAGCATTGCTCCAACGATTCCCAGAAATCCCTGGTCTGTGCCGCAAATAAACAGATTGTCTAAATGAGTCCTCCCTGTTTTGGTTTTATTTGGCGTTCCATAGACTGCACCATTTATGCGGCCAGTGAATCTGTGGATTGTTTTCGGAGTAAAAATATCAGTAAAAACAATTGAATCGCGGAAATCGGGCACAAATTTCACCACCTCTTTGAGCGTGGCTTTCAGCCAGGCAGCTTTCTGGGCATTGTACTCCTCTTCGCCCAATCTGTTCCAGAGGTCGAAGTTAGCCAAGTTGGTTATCCTGAGCATGCCCTCTGGCAAAGGATTTTCAAATTGAAAGTTATTAGGGCAACAAATAACACCACTGGAAACATCAACTAGCTCGTCAGGTTTTCGATAATCAAACCTAGTTGAATTGTTGTAAAAGACGATTGTTGTCTCGTAGCCCATTTCGGCGGGTTCTTTATTTAAAACCAGAATAAACTCTACAAATGAAAGTTGACCCGCATTAGAGTTGAATTTTGAAGAATTATAGTCGGTCAACAGTTTCATCGTTTCAACATAGCCAGCGGATGATAGTATCCTATCGGCTGTCAGGGCTTCACCGTTTTCGAGCAAGATTGATTCAACCCTACCATTAGCGCATTTAAGACTTGTTACCGCACACCTCATCTTTAATTCACCGCCGCAAGCCTTGTACTTTTTTACCAGAACATCGAGGATTCGGCGTACCCCAGCTTGAGGTCGGGCAAAGCCTTCGCAGAAGATGCTCTTGAACATGATAACAAATTGTCCGAACTCCATGTCATTCTCTTGAGCATTTCCGTAAAACATGAGCGGGCAAAAAATCATATCGATGTGGAGTGGGTCGGAAATAATAGAACTCACAACTTCACGAGCCGAAACCGGTTTGGCACACAAGTTCAGTTCAGCATATTCGAAAATAGTCTTAAGCAAATTTTGGAAGTTGTCAGCTTGCCTGGGGAAATTATCGATGACCTCTTGGACGAAAAAGTCGAAGTCGTTATTAAACCTGACGGTCCTATCGGGAAATTTAATCGCTGACATCCGTTGGGGGCACAGGGCGAAATCTTCCGCTTTTAGCTTGAGCTGTCGGAGCAGCTTCGGCAATGGGGCTAATCTAACACCTTTGGGAACATAATTGGTCATAGCGTGGAGGCCGACGTCGAGTTTATGTCCCCCAAGGTTGTAAAAAGAGTTCAGTCCTCCAACACGATAATGTTTTTCGACGACACAAACTCTTTTACCGTAGTAGGCTAATCTGATGCCAGCGGCAAGACCAGACATTCCAGCACCGATAATTAGAACATCGTAATGCATGGTCAGGCTCTTTTTAAAATCGAAGGCTAATCTAAACCTTCAATCCTTGGGCAAAATGAAATAAAAACTTGTGTTTCTGGCCTACCAATACTATTGATTAAAGCTCTCTCATCCGTGGCTCTAGGTAAGCTGCAGAGCTATCTAACGTAGCTAAATGTATATAGTCATCCTCGGGTACTTCGATACCGTAGCGCTTTCGCAGCTCCATAATGATGTCTAAGAAATCCATTGAGTCTAAGTCCACTTGTTCTCGTATCGGGATATCACCCTTGAGATTACTCAGGTCTTCGTCCGGTATGATTTGGGCTATGATTTTTAGAATCGTGTCTTTAATTTGTTCCTTGGTCATGTATCCCCCATTTGTCTATTCAATAATGCTTTCAGCTTTATTCCTCAAATTTTTTTACGATAACAACCGAATTGATGCCCAGCATCCCGAAAGAATTATTCAATATATAGTCGGCCTTGTCAATCTTTTTTGGCTCATTGATAACCAGGTTGTTAAGAGGGCACTCAGGGTCTAAGTGGTCCAGATTGATCGTAGGATGGACAATATAGTCTTCAAAAGAGGGTAAATTACCCGCTAATTCTAAGGCACCAGCGGCTCCCATAGCATGACCAATAAAACTCTTGGTGTTGTTCATATACGCATGGGGATGTTCGCCAAAGACTTCTCTGATTGCCTGGCACTCCACAGGGTCTCCTTCGGTGGTGCCTGTCCCGTGGGTATTGATAATATCGATATCTTCTGGAGATATACCGGCTTTGTTAAGAGCAAGTTTCATGCACTCAACTTGTCTTTCTGCGCTGGGGAAAATAAAGTCAGTGGCATCTGAGTTGATAGCATAGCCCACGATTTCACTGTAGATCTTAGCCTCCCTTTTAAGGGCGTCGCTTAGTCTTTCTAGAACAAAAATGCAGCCGCCTTCGGAAACAACCACGCCATTCCTATCCTTATCAAAGGGGCGGCATGCCTTCTCAGGGTCTTCATGGGAAGCCAAAGCGCCTTCACTTTTAAAGCCAGCAAAAATACCAAAGGAACCAGTGCTCTCCGAAACCCCTCCACTTAAAGCTAAATCGACTTCATTCAACAGCAGCATTTGTAAGCCCTGTATGAGTCCAATGTTACCGCCTGCACAGGCAGCCCCCAAAGTATAGTGTGGTCCGGTAATTCCCAGATTCAGGGTGACTTCGCCAGCGGGATTATTAGCCACTACTCTTGGATTATGATGGTGTGACCAATATTTTACATTATAGTCAAATTGCTTAATTTCGTAGACTTCATTTTCGGTTTCCACGGTACCATGCTCGGTAATCCCGAGGTAGACACCAATCTTTGATTTATCCAGGCAAGTAAGGTCTAATTTGGCATCAGCGATTGTTTCTTGAGCGCAGTAGATAGCAATAGAGCCTGCCCTCGTTCCCCGACGCAGGTCCTTCTTTTTTTGATACTTCAGTGGGTCGAAGTGGCATATACCAGCCGATACTTCACCCATGTAGCGGATATTGAATTTCTGTATCCCGGATTTGCCAGCAAGTAGGCTTTTTCGAAATTCCGCCAGATTATTTCCGTTTGGCGCCGTCAGGCCAACGCCGGTAATTACAATTCGCGCTTCATTAGGCCTCTTTGCCATCATAGGGTAAAACTTCCATCAAAAACGTAGATATTAGAGCGGCTTGAAGAAATCTATCTAATTGCATCACTGTCTGAGGAGGTATTTCCCTGAACTCATCTTGCCAGGGCCCTTTTCTCTACCATTCCAGACCCAGCATAAGACAGACTATTCCGCTGCCAATCCCCAGCATGGCAACCTTATCACCAGGGTTAAGACACCCCTGGTCAATTCCGATAGCCATGGTAATGGGCAAGGAAACCGACCCGATGTTTCCTAGATATTCCACAGTGGGAAAGTCTTTTGCATCATCTAGTCCCAGGGCCTTGAACAATAGTTTACTATGCACGGCGCTAACCTGATGAGTGAAAAACCTATCTATGTCGGAGTTCTTCCACCCAAGCTCTTGTTTTGTGTCCTTCCAGGTGTCAGGCGCCAATTTCAGTCCATTTTTCAGGACCCCTTCATAGTCTGTATGCATATCTGGGAGCTCATCCAAGTCGAGGAAAGAAGCATCGGCTTCTATACGACAAAGACTATTATGCTGTGAAGCAGCGCGCGTTACCCCGCCAAGAAGCTTATGACCGTCTTGCGACAGGGAGGAGTGGGTTAACACCGCTGCCACTGCTCCTGACCCCAAAGTTAGAGTGGCAAAGGCGAGTTTGAGCTTATCTCTGGTGATGTCCGGGTCTTTCAAGAGTTTATCGATTGTTGTGTCGATAAGCCGTTTGCTGCTCTCACCGCCAACCACAATTCCTGCTTTTACCTGGCCCAACTCAATTATATTCGCCAGGGTTACCATGCCGTTGATGAAACCCAGGCAGGCATTGGAGATGTCGAAAATGGTAGCTGTGGGGGGAAGGCCCAAAGAGTTATGGATCACGGTGGCTGTCGCTGGCTCCAGGAAATCACGGGATACCGAGGTATGGAGCAGGCATCCGATATCCTCCTTGTTGACTCCAGACTTGCTAATGGCTTTTTCTGCCGCTTTTATACCGGCGTGACTCGGCGTCGTGTCATCATCCCATAATCGCCGTTCGCGAATTCCGGTTATCATTTCCAGACGCCCGTAGGAAAGATTGAATTTGTCGTATATCGGGGCTAGTCTTTCTTCCAGGCTCAAAGATGTAACAATATTCTCCGGAAGTTCATAACCAAAAGACTCAACACAGACCTTTTTGTACTGCATTCAATACCCTACTTCTCCCTCACCAGCATCGTGAGGAGCTACGACGAAAGTAGCTATATCAACTCCACAGGCTCACTTTTGCCTGCTAGATATTAATTTCGGAATATGGAACTTTGTTCTAAGATTTTCCCACCTTCCTGTGGACTCTGGGGGAATTATCTCGTCTGGAATGTACTTTCCTACTCCAGCAAGGACAGTGCAGATCTTTCTCGAGTTCGCTACCTCGTCAGGGACATACTCATCAGCGGTAGCAATAACGCTAGAAATCAGCTTACGAGGAGCTAATCTCTCGACCCACTTAATTGCGAAGGAAATCAGTCTATTTGGGACACGTTTATCCAAAAAGTTAAGGGCAAAAAGCAGCAGCCTATCTGGAGCATATTTATCTACTACTTTCACAAAAAGGGAGAACCCCCTCTTTGCAAGGGACCTATTTATAGAATCAAGCCTGGGCTTTTTTTCCTTTAATGCTATGTCCTCTGCCATGCCCTCTCCCCAACATACTATATTCTTATCACATTTTACTACTATTTACTACTACTTGTCAAACACGATAACTTATCTCTACCACCCTGTAATTGACACACTTGAGTGACCGGGGTAAAATACATTGTTTTGATATGGCTGATGTAAAGCTTGGTTCAGGCGAGAGTTTCGAGGCCCTGATGCGTAGATTTAACAGGCAGGTGCAGCAGGACCGCATTTTAGCTGAAGTTCGCCGCCGCAGGCATTTCGAAAAACCTAGTGAAGAGAGGAGAAAGAAAGCGGCAGCGAAAAGGCGGAAAAGTTCTAGATAGCCAAGAGATGGCGCTGAAGGATAGTATTCAGGAATCTCTCAGGGGAGCGCTTAAGCGGCAGCAGAGAGTAGAGCTTGCTACATTAAGGCTACTATTATCTGAGATAAAGAATGCCGAAATTGCGCAGCAAAAGCCCGCTGACGATAACAAAGTACTTGATGTTATTACCAAGGAAGTAAAACGGCGTCGCGAGAGCATCGAAGCCTTTAAGGCGGGTAATCGTAGTGATCTGGTGGCGCAGGAAGAAGCAGAACTGGCTGTTCTTATGAGTTATCTTCCTGAGCAAATGAGTCGGGAGGAGGTCATGGCAGCGGCACGGCAAGCGGTTGATGCGGTTGGAGCTAAGGGGCCGAGCGACAAAGGCAAAGTCATGTCTCAGCTTATGCCTCAACTCAAAGGCAAAGCTGATGGCAAGGAAGTCAGCGAGATAGTTTCAGAATTGCTTGCTGCCGGCTAGGTTTAGAAGGCAAGCGAGGTTTTTAAATTATGGCGTGATGGCGGTAAAAGAGCACCGCCATTGTTCTTTGCAGTATGAAATCGGGAGTCGTTATTTTCCCCAGCACCTGGAGCGGCTTTACTCATTGCAATGACATCTTGGTGAGTGGAGGCGGTTAGTGAATATCTCCAAGGAAATTCTGGATGAAGTTGCTTTAAGCGAAAAGGAATATAAACTTATTGTGCAGCAGCTAGGGCGAGAGCCTAATGAGGTAGAGCTAGGAATGTTCGGCTCGTTATGGAGCGAGCATTGCGGCTACAAGCACTCCAAGCCCTTACTCAAGCTTCTGCCCTCCCGAAGCAAAAATGTCTTGGTGAGTCCGGGGGAGGAAAATGCCGGGGTAGTGGATATTGGCGATGGGCAGGCGGCGGTAATGAAAATAGAGTCCCACAATCATCCCTCAGCGATTGACCCATATCAGGGTGCAGCTACAGCGGCAGGTGGCGTTATAAGGGATATCTTTACTATGGGCGCTCGCCCTATAGCGTTGCTCAACTCTCTTCGCTTTGGCCCTTTAACTGAATCCAATAATCGCTACTTGTTCAATGGAGTTCTCGGTGGCCTTGCAGATTATGGCAATTGCCTGGGAATACCTGGTGTGGGTGGCGAAGTATTTTTTGCTGATAAGTATACCGGTAATCCGTTGGTTAATGGTTTATGTTTGGGCATTTGTGAAAAAGGTAAGCTGGTCAAAGCCAGGGCCAGTGGTGAAGATAACTTGTTAATGCTGGTGGGAGCTGCTACCGGGCGTGACGGGATTTATGGCGCTTCTGGTCTAGCATCGCGTACTTTTGAGGATGAGCCGGAGACGAAATCAGTGGTTCCGGCAGGCAATCCTTCTCTGGAGAAACTGCTTATTGAAGCGTGCCTTGAGTTAGCGCAGACTGATTGGATTGTAGGCATGCAAGACTTGGGGGCTGCTGGGTTAACAAGCGCTGCAGTGGAGACTGCGGCTAGAGGTGAGGGAGGAGTAGAAATAGATGTGAGCAAAGTATCTCGTCGTGAAGAGGGCATGACCCCTTGTGAAGTAATGCTCTCGGAATCGCAGGAAAGAATGCTGGTGATTGTGAAGAGGGGTTGTAAGGAAGAGGTAAAAGCCCTGTTTGATCGCTGGAGGCTTCACTGCGATATCATTGGTCGGGTTACTAATACTGGCTTAGCCGTGGTTAAAGAAGAGGGAAAAGTTGTTGCGGAGATTCCCGTGAATTTGTTGGTCTCTCCACCCCTCTATCGCCAGCGGAGCAAGAAGCCAGCATGGCTTGAAGAGCTTCAATCCCTCGATGTGAGCATCGTCCCTGACCTTAAACCCAGGCAATGTAACTCTGTTTTACTTCGTTTACTGGCCTCCCCTAATATTGCCAGCAGGGAGTGTATCTATCGCCGGTATGACTATCAGGCGATGGGTAATACTGTGGTTCCTCCCGGTGGCGATGCTGCTGTTTTGCGTATCAATGGGACCAAGAAAGGTATTTCCTTAGCTGTCGATGGCAATGGGCGGTATTGCTATGCTGACCCTTTCCTCGGTGGGGTGATTGCTGTGGCTGAAGCTGCTCGGAATTTGGTCTGTAGTGGGGCTGAACCTTTAGCTATTACCGATTGCCTTAACTTTGGTAATCCGGAAAAAGCTGATGTCTATTACCAGTTGAAAGAGTGCATAAAGGGCATGGCACGGGCTTGTCGGGAGCTGAGGATTCCCGTGATAAGTGGTAATGTTAGCCTTTATAATGAGAGCAAAGGCGAAGCTATCTATCCCACTCCAGTGGTAGCTATGCTGGGAATTGTTGAGAATATAAATAGACATTGCACTACGTCCTTTAAAAAGGAAGGTGACCTGGTGTTTCTGCTGGGCGTGTCTTTTCCCTTAGCCAGTAGCTCTCAACCCCGATTTCATCGGGGTTACAATGGCCTTGGTGCTAGCGAATATCTGGAGTTGGTACATGGCTTGGTGAGAGGGAAACCCGGTATTGATTTGGATATGGAGAAAAGGGTGCAGCGCTGTTGTTTGGAGGCTATAAAGCGGGGGTTTATCAAGTCGGCCCATGATTGTTCCGAAGGCGGCTTACTGGTAGCCATTGCTGAAAGTTGCATTTGTGGCGATATTGGTTTTAAAGGCGAAAGCTGGAAAGTGCCTGCTCGCCGAACAAGTTCTTTGGCAGGCGAGAAGGGGAGATTGGATTCTGCTTTCTTTGGGGAGCATCAGTCACAGATTGTGGTGTCAATGTCGGGCGATTCGGCAGTTAAATTGACTAAGGTAGCCAGAAAATGGCAGGTGCCACTGACTTTGCTGGGGAGAGTTGGCGGAAAGCGTTTAGTGGTGGAGGGCTATATTGATTTACCTCTGGCCAAGGCGACAAGGGCTTGGCGAGATGGCCTTAAAAGATAAATCCTAAGTACGAAATCCTAAATGCTAAACAAAAGAAAGGGAAAATTTAGTTCCTCTCATCTAATGACAAAAATTCAAAACGGAATGAGTTTTAGTATTCGAATTTGGAATTTGTTTAGGATTTAGAAATTAGAGCTTTAAGTAGATGGAAGTCTCTCCATTTCGAGGTATACGCTATAACCAAAAGCTGGTTAGCAATCTAGCCCAGGTTATCTGTCCTCCTTACGATGTTATCGCCATCGAGCAGCAGAAACTTTACTATGAAAAGAGCGATTACAACGCTATTCGCCTGGAATTCCCCGCTGAAAGCCCGGAACCGACAGGTGATAGATATCAAAGAGCAGCTATTACCTTTCAACAGTGGCTGAGGCACGGAATTATTCAGATTGATGGGGCGCCCAGCTTCTATTTGCATGACCATCGTTTTGAGTATTCAGGCGAAAAGAGGGTAAGGCGTGGGCTGATAGCTCGTGTCAAGCTCGAACCCTGGGGCAGCGGTATATATCCTCACGAAGAAACATTTCCCAAAGCTAAAAGCGACCGTTTGCAGTTAATGCGAGCTTGCCGAGCTAACTTCAGTCCATTGCTTTCTCTTTACCAGGGTTCTGAGCGAAGAGTTGCCGCGATACTATCTGAGGCATCTCGGGCTAAGCCCATGATTAAGACATCAGTTCTCTCTCCCTCGACAGGAGTGGGTCAGGATGAGGAGGGAGAAGCTCATACTCTATGGGCGATAACTGACCCGGAAATCAAGCGGGAGATAAGTCAGTTTCTATCCTCTCAGCCTCTTTACATTGCTGATGGTCATCACCGCTACGAAACAGCGTTGACTTACCAGCAAGAAAGAACCCAGGAGCAATCTGATTCCTTTGACTCCTCTGTCATTGCGACTCTGAACGGAGTGAAGAGGAAGCAATCTCTAACTGGCAAAGGAGCCTTCAATTACGTAATGATGGAGTTAGTCGACTTTTCTGACCCTGGACTTGTTGTTCTACCCCTGCATAGACTGGTGCGTGGTATAGCGCCTTCTGCTCTGGCTGAACTGGAAAAACAGCTTGAGAATTGCTTTGCTGTGGAATTTGTTTCGTTCAGCGAGGACTCCCTTGGCTCCTGTTATAGCAAGCCTTTCGCTCTTTCTGTCATTGCGAGCCCCGATTTTATCGGGGCGAAGCAATCTCATGGAGTTCAGGACATAGTCTTAGGAGTCTTAGGCCTGCACGCTGGAGCATTATTGCTTTTAAGGCGACGTCAAGATATTTCCCTTGAGGCCATGATGCCCGGTAACAGGTCCCAAGCTTATCGGGAGTTTAACCTTAGCATTCTTAATCATATTATTTTGGATAAGGTCCTGAGCGGAGCGAAGGATCTAGATGTCGCTTATACAGTGGATTTGAAAGAAGCCTACCGGCAGATAAAGGAAGGGAAATATCAATTAGCTTTCCTGTTAAA
>JAUWGZ010000071.1 GCA_030606165.1 Dehalococcoidia bacterium | reverse complement strand
CGCCGATAGAAACCTCAAGATAACCGAGGTGCCAATCTCAAACATATATACCAAAGACGGCTCGACCCTCAACCCGATAAGACACGGCATAGACGTTCTCAGCCGGATAATAGCCATGATTTCGCAGAGGAGACCCCTGTTCTTCTTCGGACTGGCAGGTGGTATCTTGGTGGTGGTTGGTCTCATCGTCGGCATCAGGGTGATTAATATAGCTGCCACAACAGGCGACCTGGCCGTAGGCAGCACCATACTGACCACTCTGTTCATTACCGCTGGCATATCGAGTATCTTCACCGGCATAATCTTGAACGCCTTAAGCAGGCGAAAATAACCAGAGTATAAATCAGCCCATCAAGACCCAATATGCGAGGGATTAACAACATCCAGTTGTCATTCTGAGCGAAACGAAGAATCTCAACCAATGCTCTTGTCATTGCGAGTCCCGATTTATCGGGACGAAGCAATCTAGCCATCTCACAAAAGCAATGACTAAAAGTCAAAATTGTAGTTAAGAATGCCAAAATCGTTTAACCGACTTAGACTTTCAAGTCAAGGGCGAAAATAATCGCCCTGGCAACATCGGTCATCTTCTGAGGTGAAAGGGTGGTAATTCGCTCAGCCAGCCTAGCTTTAGGAATGGTGAGGATGCCGTCCAGGTTTACCACACACTGCTGAGGCATTCCGTCTTCTGGGCCAAGAGGCACCTCGACCGGGATGTTACGAGCAATACGTGTAACTATACCGACAGTAATCGAAGTCCTCACTCGGTACGCAACATCCCTCGACAGTAAGATTACTGGCCGTCTGCCAACAGGTGGTGGTAGTTCAGCCCACCACACCTCACCGCGGCGCACTTACCACAACTCCCCAAGCAAAATCTCACCAGCAACAGCTATCTGTGCCTCTCCCAACCCCGATTCCTCGGGCAACCTCTCATACCCTTGCCGGTATAACCGGTCTAGTTCTTCAGATTCCACTTGCTCCAGATAGCACTCACAAGCTTCACGAATCAATTCTGCCCTGGCTTTATTTTGCTTCTTGGACGTCTGATCCAGCGCAATAAGCAACTTTTCATCAACCGGGACCTGTATCACTTTCTTGATCATCGAATTCCTCCACATTGCATTCCACAATCATTATAGCTCACTTCTTGTGTAAGGTCAATTCAGATAATGAGTGTGTCATCGGGCATCACGATGGAAGGTTGACCTCGCGTAACGCTATGCCTCGCCAAGTGCTGCTCCCTGGTACTTGTAGAGATTCGGTCCTCGGCCTTACATCTTTTCCCACGCAATTGTGGCCCCCCTTTGTCATTGCGAGTCCCGATTTATCGGGACGAAGCAATCTAGCCATCTCAACAAACCCAATAAACTCAACAAACTCAAAGAACTCTTGTGTCTTGACTAATCTAACTCCCGACTCTAGACTATTGACTGACGACTGCTGGAGATGAAAATTCATGAAGTTAAAGGCAAATGAGCTCCATAGTCTTTACGTTACCTTTACCGCAAGGAAACTTCGCTTTACAATTAAGATGCCTGGCTGGTTCAATGAATAAACTTTTCTTTGTTAATACACGACCGGGACCCAACGAGTTGAAATATGTAGCTCAGTCGTGCAGGGCCGGGGGTATCCTTTATGATGGCTAGCAGGAATCATACGGTTGCTTCAGGAGAACTCTGTTGAAGATTTGTTTAGTATGTAGTCCAGGCGGGCACTTAACCCAGATGCAAAGGCTGATGCCTGCTTTTGAGGGGAAAGACTACTTTTTCGTTACGCACAGGTCCGAGTACTCCCGGCATCTGGAAAGAGCTTATTTCATTGGATACAAGGAAGGGTATATTCGGGAAAGGATTACATGGCTGAAGACCATATTTATTGCCCTCCGCATCCTGCTCAAGGAGAGGCCGGAGGTGGTGATTTCCACAGGCGGTGGCGAAATCGCTGTCCCATTCTGCTACGTGGGTAAACTTCTGGGTGCGAAGGTTGCATTTATCGAAACTGTGGCAAGAATCACAACTCGTTCTGCTGGTGGAAGGCTCATTTACCCCATTGCAGATTTATTCCTGGTTCAGTGGGAGCCATTATTGAAAAAATATGGCAAGAAAGCACGGTACTGGGGGAATGTGATTTGATATTCGTAACTGTAGGGGGAATGAGAGCCTTTGAAAGGCTGGTCCGGGAAATGGACCGTATCGCTGACGAACTGGATGAACAGGTAGTGATGCAGATTGGCTCCACAGATTATGAACCCAAAAACTGTGATTATTTCAGATTCATGCCGAGAAACGACATAGAGGAGTTCTATGCTGGTGCCAAAGTGGTAGTATGTCATGCTGGTAGTGGGTCAATATTAACGGCACTAGAACACAACAAACCGCTTGTTCTTGTCCCGAGAATGAAGAGGCATGGCGAGGTCTTTGATGACCATCAACTAGAAATCGCCCGAGAAATGGAGGCTCAAGGCGTGGCTGTAGTGTACGATATAAGTAAGCTGGAATCTGCAATAAGGAATGTGAACACGAGCCTGCCGAAGTTTAGTGCCGGGAGAAATTTAGCTGGAAGACTCAAAAAATATCTGGATCAGCTAGATAGGTCATTGAAAAGAGTATGAAGTTTAATAAATAGAGCTTATGACGATTAACTTGATGTGGTCACCAGCGTGGCCAGTTCTAGTGCATCAGAGATGGAGCTCGGTAGGACTCGTTACCGAGCAGATGACACAAGGCAATCGCGCAACGATGTTGAACTATCGCAAAGAAGTTGGGGAGGCAGAGTGGTAGAATAATCTAAAGGGCATTTGAAGATGGACAAATGGAACTTCAAAAATAAAACCCTTTTAGTTATCACGCACAATTACACGAGCTTCAAAGGACCGCTGGTGGAGTCTACACATTCCACCAAGATGGGGAAAATACCAGAGGACAGGAAGTAAGCGATGAAAATATGCTACGTTGCTGACGGTGCTTCCATTCATACCCAAAGGTGGGTGAATTACTTTGCCGGGAGGGGCCATGAAATACACCTCGTTTGCTGGAAACTATTACCTGGTTATGATGAGAATATTCATATCCATTTGTTAACCAGGGTAGCTCCAAGAATATGGGCGGTATCTCAGTATCTTAGTGCTTTACTTTGGATTTTTCAAACCCGACACCTGGTAAAAAAGATAAAACCGGACATAGTCGACGGTCACTTTATAACCGTTTACGGCTTCTTGGCAGCCTGTAGTGGCTTCCACCCCTTGGTTGTTAGCGCCTGGGGGAGTGATATATTGATTTACCCAAGGCGGAATTTTTTCTTTAAGGCTATTACCAAGTATGCACTAAAAAGAGCCGATGTGATAACCTGTGACTCGGAAGTTGCCCGGGAAGGGCTGACAGAGTTAGGCGCCGAACCAGCTAAGATAAGAGTGATTCTCAAGGGGGTAGATACACAGCAATTCAGCCCGCAACACCGCAGTCAAGAACTGAGGGAAAAACTGGGGATATATGAAGCACCCACTGTGATATCTATTCGAAACCTTAAGCCTATATATAATGTAGAAATGCTGATTAAAGCCATTCCCTTAGTTCTGGGCCAAGTGCCAGAAACAAAATTTATTATCGCTGGCGATGGCGAGCAAAGGAATACCTTAACCAACTTGGCAAATTCCCTGGGGGTCTCAGACAGCATCAGATTTGTCGGCTGGGTTTCACATGATGAGCTTCCCGAATATCTGGCATCATCAGATATATATGTGTCAACTTCTCTCTCGGATACCTCTCACATCAGCTTGCAGGAAGCCATGGCTTGCCAGTTAGCTCCTGTAGTTACCGATATTCCTGCTAACCGTGCCTGGATTGAGGATGGCAAAAATGGCTTCATCGTGCCTGTGAATGACATAAAGGCGCTTGCCGGTAAAGTTGTCCATCTGGTGAAAAATGAACATCTTCGAGAAGAGTTTGGTAGAGCAAACAGGCACATAATACAAGAAAAGGCTGAGTATGAGAAGGAAATGGCTAAAGGTGAGAAAGCGTACCGAGAGTTAGAGCAGAGAAAGAAATACCCATAAAATAAGCTGAGTGTCTCGTGGATTTAAACAGTTCTGAAATACTTACAGGTTGAGTTATGCCGAACAAGATAAACGCAACATTGACAACCTTTCCACAGAAAAAAAGGGGGACAGAGCAGACCTAGCAGGACAAAAAACTATATCCGTTAATGGTAATATAACTGACCTTTCATCGCCAGCTTGGAGCAAATGGCCCGCAATGCCCGTGCCCTGATGGCGAGGGAATTCACCTATAAGAAGATGGTGGAGAGTTAGAGGGAGACATTGAACAGATGCGTAGGTGGCAAAACCCTCTCCGGAGTGGCAGGGAGTAATGGCCTAGCGAGGGAAAAATGAAAAGAGTTTGCATGATGCTTACCAACCCATGCACTAATGACGCAAGAGTAATAAAGGAAGCACTGACCTTAGCGGGAAATGGGTACGATGTTCGGATACTAGCCACAATGGGAAATAATACCCCGAAGATAGAACACATTGGGGGAATTGCTATTAAGAGAATAAAAAGAAAATTCAAGAGCAACACCTTGCTAGGCAAAATGGAATTTACACTGAAGTTCACATTTGCTGCGGTGAGAGAGAAAGCGGAGATTTATCATGCTCATGATTTGAGTACATTGCTGGAATGTTACATCGCCTCCAGGATAAATCGGTCCAGGCTTGTATATGATTCTCACGAGTTATTTGCAGACCCTACCAAGAGCAGAGTGGCCGCGTTTTTATATTCTGTCTTAGAAAAACATCTGATTAAGAAGGCGGATGTGGTAATTACTGTCGATAACTATTGTTCAAACATCCTGGCAACGACCTACAAGCTCGATAGCCGTCCACTGGTTCTGATGAATTGTCCCCCGCTCGAGCCTCTTCGAGTAGGCACTGATTATGCTGTGAACATTACACCGGAAGATATTTACCGACTCAAAAAGAATAGACGAATCATATTGCATCAAGGAGTAATCCAGAAAGGGCGAGGGGGGGGAATTGGGCTCGTGGAATTAGTGGAGTCCATGAAATATCTGGATGATAAATACTATCTTCTTATGGTGGGAGACGGTCCCTTAAGGGAAGATTTGGAAAAGATGTCTGTGAAAATGGGGTTGGCCCAGAGGATTTGTTTTACTGGAATGATTAGCTTAACACGACTATCAGACTATACAAGACTTGCCGATATAGGTGTGATAGTTTTTAAAAAAACATGCTTGAATTACTATTATGCCTCCCCCAATAAACTTTTTGAATATATTCACGCAAATGTACCCGTGCTGGCACCAGATTACCCTCTTTTGAAAGAAATAGTTGAAAAATATGGAATTGGCGTACTGATAGATAAAATCGAGCCTGAAGAAATTGCGGCTAAGATTAAGCTAGTCTTTAGTGATATGAATAACTACCAGAGAATGAAAGAAAACACCGAGGTGGCAAAAAGAGAACTAAATTGGGAAAATGAAGAGAGGAAGCTAATCGGAGCTTATGGGGCGCTGATTGTCAAACCGTGACCTACTTTTCACCCGGAGGTGGTTTCTGTACCCTGGATGCCGCCAGGTATTGCTCTATCACTTGCCCGGGTTCCCCCATGGCAGCCATAACGCCCCTGTCGAGCCAGATTACCTTGCCGGCAAATTGCTCGATAGTGCCCATATCGTGGCTCACTAATAGCACCGTCTTCTCGCCCATAATCCGGTTCATCTCGACATCGGCCTTCTGGCGAAATGCGGCGTCGCCGACGCCCATAATTTCGTCAATCAACACAATGTCCTTATCGCTATGCATGGCAATGGCAAAGCCCAGCCTTGCCTTCATCCCTGACGAGTAAGTCCTCACCGGCATATCGATGAAATCACCCAGCTCGGCAAACCCTATTATGTCATCGATTATCCCGTCGATTTGATTCTTTGTCAGACCCATCATGATGCCGTCCAGATAGACGTTGTCCCGCCCGGAAAGGTCCGCATTAAATCCGGTGCCCAGCGAGAAGAGGGTGGAGACCTCTCCATCAACGGAGACCTTGCCCTCATCGGGCGGGTAAATCCCGGCTATCACCCGCAGCAAAGTGCTCTTGCCCGAGCCGTTCCTGCCGATGATTCCCACGGTTTCCCCGCGCTCCAC
>JAUWGZ010000002.1 GCA_030606165.1 Dehalococcoidia bacterium | reverse complement strand
AATCATATGTAGGGGACAATGTTCCAGCTAAGCACCTCTCGGTTCTAGGCGAGTATGGCTCTTTTTACCAGTGTTTTTGTTATCTCGACTTTGTATGCGTTCTTGGCGAGTGGTATTGCACCTGTGATCGCTGCCTCCGCTGCCGATTCTGCCGTCGCAGCATTGATGGCCTTTCCCTTGATTGCCTGTTCCACCATGGTTGCCCGGACTGGTGCTGGGGCAACTGCTCCTAGGGCTATCCTCGCGTCTTGGCAAACTCCGCCGTCAATAGTGATGACCGATGCGACGCTGACGATGGGGAAATCAACGGACTCCCGTAGTCTGAATTTGAAGAATGTTTGCTTGGCTCCATCTGGCGGCTGAGGAACTTGGATTTCGGTTACCATCTCATCCGCTTCGAGGGTATTCCTCAAGGAGCCGAAGAACTTTTCAATTGGGATTGTCCTGGTGCCTCCTGGTCCGGCAATCTTTACCTGTGCACCCAAAGCTAAGAGCACTACGCCCATATCCGAGGGGTGCACCGAAACACAGCCGCAATTGAAGCAGCGATTTGCCTCTCCTTCAATCTCACCCGAACTCAGACCAAGAGCATCCTCAACATCTAAGCTCCTCTCAGCTACCGGGAGCTTCGGCATCTTGACTCTGCTCCTCTCTTTGAGGTAATCGCTATTGAACTTCAAGAAAGGCCGGGCCTCGGCAAACGGTAGACAGAACTTTTGAGCTTACGTTCGTTTTGACTTTGCAGTGATTGTAACAATGCAGTGACTAAAGGTCAAGCTAAACCCAATACTGAGTTTGAAAGCTGAAGCCGAGAAAGGGCCTTGGGTTATTGGGCTAGCTAAGTTGCCGTCAGAGAGTCGAGCCAACGAGACCTGCAGTTGACGAAATGTCCAACTACAGGCTTACCGGACCACCAGTTTGTTCAAGGAACCATGATTTGGCGCAGCGCGCACTAACTACTTCCCCAACACTATGCCCGCAGGGTCTATTTCCTCACGCAATATTCTCAAATGCTCCTCCGTAGGCTCAGAACTAATTCCCACTTCGTCAGGTATGATAATTTCAAAGCTGCTATTCTCTTTTATATCCGCTATAGTTACGCCCGGATTTAACGAGATTAATGTAAGTCTTTTTGTTTTCTCATCAAAGCCATAGATACCCAATTGAGTAATAACCCTGTAGGGTCCTGACTTCTCAGGCAACCCGGCCCTTTCCCTGCCTCCTGGGCCGTCTAAATAGCCTGGGGTGGTCAAGAAATCAACCTGTTTAACAAAAGTCCTCTTGCTTTGACTAGCAACAATGATTATGAGCCTCTGCGAAAAGGAGGCTACATCATTAGCCCCGCCACTACCGGGTAAGCGCACTTGGGGCAGATCATGGTCACCGATGACTGTAGTATTAATATTTCCATACATATCCATCTGGGCAGCACCCAGAAATCCAAAATCTATATATCCTGCTTGCGAAATTGACATGACATCATGCATGCTAGAGGCGGCTATAGCTTTGAAATAAGTTCTGGATTCGCCAACTGAAATGGGTAATTCAGGTATTTGAGGCCCCAGACCGCCAGCTTCAAATACTATGAATAAACCGGGAGCATGCGTTCTTTGAGCCAACACGGAAGCTATTATGGGAAGTCCCGTACCGACAAAGACAGATTTTTTATCCTCCAATACACTGGCACCCCTGAATGCCAGAGCTTCCCTTACATTATACTTGCTTTCCTGTACCATATCTTTTAAGTCCCTTTCTTCAATAATTTTTAGCCTTATCTAAGTTTCCGCCATGGAGCGGTCATGGGCTCTCTAAGAAACTCTCTCTTCTTCAAGTAGTTCAAACGTTTGACACCACCACAAAGTTCCAAATAGTCCTCAAAGTTATCGACGCCAAAAACATATTTCTGTAGATATTCATCCGTCCCTTCTGTTGTTTTACTCAGTGTGAGCCATTCAGATATATGGTCCTCATCATAATAATACATTCCAGGCATCTCACAAGGATGTGAGCCGTATGGAACTTCAACAACAGCATCTACGACAAGAAAGGGAATGCTTGTTCTCCAAGGCTCTCTCCGAATAAATTCATTTTCTACGATTTCCTCGGTAGTTATTATTAATCGCCGGGCACATCTCGAGAGTTCGAAGTCTTCCACCAAGATACTATCTATTTGAGCATTACCATAAACATCACAACGGTGTACGTGAATGAATGCTACATCAGGATAGGCTGCTGGAATCAGATTGATTGGTTTACGTGTGAAGGGGTCGGTGACCACTTTGCAAGAGCTATGACTACCGGTGTCTGTGCCCAGCAAGTTGCGGCTAGGTATGAAAGGGAGGCCCATCATAGCGGCCAACCACCGCCACTGGTACCCCGCATTGCTAGTTTCCGCAACTACCTTACATTGGCCACTTTCAACCATTCTCCTCGAAGCTGGGGATAGTCCCCTGAGTTCATGACCAAAGGAATAGGCAACCTCTGCCTTATTTACGCAGCCTGAACCCACTAAGACGTCGAGGTCATGGACGGCTGTTTTACCAGCCATACTTAAGTTACGCTTCCCTTGCCTGATTATCTCATAGATAATAGCCATAGATACCCTTATATGCCCAAACCCTCCACTAGCGATAAAATCTCCATCATGGACGAACCTAGAAACTGCCTCCTTGACTGACATGGTTTTATTCTTTAACTCGCGAGACTTGTTTTCAAGCACCCATTTCCTGGCCTCATCTGGGTCATGCCAACCCAGAAGTTCTCCTTTGCCTTCCTTTAATACTTGCATCTTTACCCCCTTAACTTCTAACAGGAATTTAATAACGAACAACCCAGCAGTGGGAGACGCGTTTAAGTCGCCAACCACCTAGTAATACTGGCGAGACACCTTGATTGAGACAAACTACTACATACCTGCCCACAAGTCAGGAAGGTTGTCAATTGACCAGCCATATAGCGTGTCGTACGACTCGCTGGCAGGGCTATGTTTTTATCGACAAAATTGACAAAGCTAACGAATCGAATTATGCTAGCTTTATTCTTAAACCTGGCCGTGGATTTCCAAATGGACACCGTCATAATACTCGCTCCTTTCTATTCCTCTTTCTTTGCCGGCTCTTTCGGCCACTTTTCTCCCCGTTAGGGCAGAGATTTCACCAGTTGTCCCTACGTCTCTTGTCCTGCCCCCAATAATGATACCAATTGTTAAGTCATAGTCAGTATAGCCTCAGGTGCCGGAGGCCGGTATCCTAGAGCACTATGCGGACGCAATTGATTATATTCCCTATGCCACTGATCTATCAATACCCATGGGATGTGGAGGCTTGACCCTCGATGGGTGCGACGCTATAATATGGCGCCCGTATTAAAATGCTGCATAGCGGAGAATTTTGAGGCGAATATGGACTTTGAGTTCAGTGAAGACCAAAAGATGCTTCAAACATTGGTACGAGACTTCGCCGTTAAAGAGCTTGAGCCAATTGCTGCCCAAATTGATGAGGAAGCTAGATACCCTGCTGAGAACCTCAAAAAGGCGGCTGCGCTTGGCTTGTTTGGTATCGGATTCCCTGAACAATATGGTGGTACTGGGGGCGGGGCAATCGAAAGGGCTATTCTCAATGAAGAGCTGGCTCGTGTCTGTGCCAGCGCCGCCATCATTATTAATGGAAGCATAGGACTTGCCGGGGTTCCGCTGTATAAGTATGGTAATGAGGAGCAAAGGCAACGCTTTGTGGTCCCGATAGCCAAGGGTGAGAAACTAGGCACTTTCGCTATAACTGAATCCGGCGCCGGTAGTGATATTGCTGCCATGGAAACTACTGCTACCCGGCATAAGAACGGCTATATACTTAACGGCACCAAGATCTTTATCAGCCAGGGCAGCATGGCTGATATTACCTTGGTCTTTGCCACTGTTGATAAGTCACTGCGGCATCGGGGCATCACGTGCTTTATCGTTGAGAAAGGCACCCCTGGTTTCTCGGTGGGCAGACTTGAGCATAAGATGGGCGTCAGAGGTTCACCGACAACCGAGTTAATATTCGAAGATTGTTTTTTGCCCGCGGAAAATCGGCTGGGCGATGAGGGACAAGGTTTGAGAATAGCACTTTCTACTCTAGATGCTTGCCGGCCCAATGCCGCCGCTACTGGGCTAGGTATTGCCCGAGGAGCGTTTGATAAGGCACTGGCTTATGCCCAGGAGCGCAAGCAGTTTGGCCAGCCTATTGCTAACTTTCAGGCAATTCAATGGATGTTAGCTGATATGGCGACACAGATTGATGCTGCCCGGCTGTTAATCTATCGGGCAGCTCATCGCCAGGATAACGGGTTACCTTGCATAAAAGAGTCGTCCATGGCCAAGCTCTTTGCCGCTGAGGCAGCCGCGTTCGTGACTACCAAGGCTGTTCAGATACATGGTGGCTATGGTTATATTAAAGACTATCCCGTAGAACGCTACTTCCGCGATGCCAGAGTTGTAGGACTCTTTGATGGTACCGACGAGATGCAGCGGTTAACTATTGCCAGACAGCTCCTGAGGCATCACTAGTGCTCCGTAAACCGTGACCGGCTGTTGTCTTTACGACGATTTTATTGCTAATCAATGTATTTCAGCTTCTTAGCCTCGGCACGCAAGTCTGCCCGGAAGTCGGGATGGGCAATGGAGATGATGGCTTCTACTCGCTGGGGCACCGTCTTACCTCGCAGACTAACGAATCCGTATTCGGTCACGAGGATGTCCACGTGGTTCCTTGATACAGATACAACCGAGCCCGGGGCAAAGGTGGACTTAATCTTAGAAATGCCCTTCCTGGTGGTGGATTCAAAGGCAAATATGCCACGACCACCTTTGGAGTGCATTGCGCCTATGGCATAGTCGTCAGCGCCGCCCGTACCGCTCCACTGGAGAGCCCCGATAGATTCGGAGTTGATCTGACCGGTGAGATCGATTTCAAGCAAAGTATTTGTGGACACCATGTTGTCGTTCTGGGCGATAACTTTGGGGTCATTGCCATAGCTACAAGGGACGAGGCGGAAGTTTTTATCCTCCGAAGCCACGCGATATAGGTTCTCATCGCCAAGTATAAAGGTAGCGATATGTTCGCCTCTATTGAGGTTCTTGACCTTCCCGGTGATGACGCCGGCCTCTATCATTATCGCCATCGATGGGGAGAACATCTCACTATGCATGCCGAGGTCATTCTTGTCCATCAAGTGGTGAGCCACGGCGTCGGGAAGTCCACCGAGTCCAAGCTGAATACAGTCGCCATCGTGTATGAGAGAGGCAATATAGGACCCTATCTTCTCGTCTCTCTCCGTGCTGACAAACTTGGGCAGAATAAACAGAGGCTCGTTGACCTCGTAAAGCATATCGACGCGATCAATAGGGATGCGGCAGGCACCGCGCACCGGGGCATACTTCGGGTTTAAGTTGACCTCCAGTATTATGTGGCTAGCATTTTGCATGGCCTCGTATTCGAACATCTGGCAATAGGGGATGCAGAAATTACCATCCTTTTCCATAGCAGTAGTCCTGGCCCAGAATATCTTGTCAAGGCTGACTTGGCCACGAATGGTCATGAAATTGTGCAGCTCGGAGGGCACATAACTACACGTGCCTATCTGATAACCCTCACGAAGGTTCTCGGAAAAAAAGTGACCGACGGTATGTATATGACCCTTCAATGTCGGATCCCGAAGGTAATCGAACATCTGCTCACGGCTTTTGTGTATAGTGACTCCCTCCACGCCATGTGCCCATTCCGGAATACTCCGTAGAAACACGCATGGTTCGCCTGCAGCGCCGGACGTTATGATGCTGTCGCCGTTTTGAATAAACCTGACGCATTCCTCAAGGGTACGGAGTTTGGTTTTGTATTTTTCCTGAATTGTCATGATCGTCTCCTTTAAGAGTACTTTATTATCCTTTGCGGGCATCTACAATAAATACGGTTTCTCCCGTCAGTTACTTCTATCGTTTGCTGCTGGGATCGCATGACCAAGAATCTACTTGCCATATCAAACCTGAACATATTATATATAGGCGGAACAATCATGTCTAATTCAATATTGCACTTACGGATTTCAGACCTGAATAGGCCATCGTGTAGGAGTTCTATCTTTCGTTAAGCATGGTGAGCCGTGCGGGATTCGAACCTGTGACACCCTGATCAAAAGTCATGTTGATATTTTTCAGGATGCCGGCCTTTTCCCAAAGCTGGAATCAACCTGAAAACTATTCAATTTTTAAACAATCAGGTTGATATAGGTCCGACATTTCTTTTCTGGTTCTGTGTCAATGTATTCGAAATGTCAGATTAAGTCCAGGCTGCTACACAAAAACGACTGCTCCAGCATGGTAATCATGCTACCGGTATGGTGTTAGACGTTGTTTAGAAATCCTTAACTTTGATGGATGGACGATCTAGAACATGAATCTGCACGTTATCTTTTACGGTTTTCTTGATGCTGGAGGAACCCGGTAGTGAAAAGCCATCCACATAAAGAGACCAGTCATCCCTCAGGCGGTCTTTTTCCGTAATCAAGTCAAGCATACTGCGGCCGTCTTTAAGCGTAGCGGCTTGCAATATTTCGCTTAACGATGCCTCGTTTTTACCGTTTATTTGAATAGCTTTGGCCCGCCAACCGCTAAGCGTTATTGCCCGTTTTGACATTAAATTTACAATTGCTCTCAAATGATTCCCCGTAACTAAACAGATTTATTTCTTACTAAAGCGATATCGCCTAGATTGATATCTTTTTCGGTAATATCCGCTTTCAGTTCTTTATGAATATAGCCGCTATTCTTAATAGTCACCAGATATTTCCCGGGTGATAAACCATCTACCCAGAAGTCCCCGAAATCATCGGCCTTACAAGAAATACTTATTCCGTCATCTTCATTTTGAAGATTTACCTCAGCTCCAATTACCACCTCATCGAGTTCGGGGTTATAAATAGTGCCGCCGATGAACCTTTTAGGAATGCCAATATAGTAAACCCTGGGTTTAACACCTATCTCGGGTTTGAGTACTTCAGCCTTACTGATTAAGTCCCGCAATTCTGCTCCCTCGCCGAACGTAAGAGCTCCGGTAGGACAGGCATCGACACACCGGGGTTCTTGCCAGCCCTTGTCAATCAGATGAGCGCAAAAAGTACATTTCTGGGAAATATTAAGTTCTTTATTAAAGAAGATAACACCCTCGTAAGGGCACTCTTTTATACAGTCCCCGGCGCCTTTGCATTTTAAGGGGTCGATAATGACAATGCCGTCCGGTCTCTTATAAATAGCTTTATTGGGACAGGCTTTAATGCAGGGGGCATCATCACAATGCTGGCAGATAATATGGTTATAAGCTACTTTAACCTTGGGTACGGTACCTCGTACTACATCGACGACCCCGATCCAGAACTGGCCGCTGAGTGGCTGGGGCTTCGCAATGGGACTCCAGTCATTACCGCAATGTTCATCTTTACAGGCAATCTGGCAGTTGTGACAGCCGTTGCACTTCGTAATATCGATAATCAGTACTTTACCCACGGCTTTTTTCTCCGTGTAAAACGCGTTCTACTACAAGCCCGGCAATGTTGTCATAGGGACGGTTAAAAGCTTCCGGATACTTTTTTTTCAACGCTTCCAGATCGACGCCGGCCACCTCCACTAAAAAGCCGCTGCAAACCATGCCGCTGGCGTTTTTAGAGGTAGTATTATGGGGCGTGATGGTATTAATTGCCCCGCCTCTATCCAGTTCGCCGGGTATGATGGGGTCCCACCGGCTGCCGTGGTCGATATAAACGACACCCGGCCGGATTCTTTCGGTAACCCAGGCACCGGCCAGCAGGGCCCCGCGTTCATTGTATATTTTAACCACATCGCCATCTTTAATATGCCGTGCTCCGGCAACTATCGGATTAAGCCAGACCGGCTCATATAAATAGCCATCCTGGCCTCTGACTTTACAGGTATGGATTTCCCGCGTCCAGGTCATATCGTCATGCTGGGAATGAACCCGCCAGCGGGGATGATTGGATTCCACCAGTAAAGGATATTCCTTTGCTCTATCGGAATGCAGACTCTCCTGATGAGTAGCCCCGGAAGGTATCCAGTGCGGGACCGGAGGCCGCTCGTTATCAGCGGGGAAATTAACGGCCAGTCTCTCAGAATAGAACTCGATTTTACCGCTGGGAGTTTCTAAAGGATTATTCCCCGGATCCTCGTAAAAAGCGGCCAAACCGGCTTTCTGTTCCTGCCAATGTTCATCGTTGGGAACGATATAATAGCCTTTCTTATTGAACTCTTCCCAGCTAATATATTTCGCGACACCAGAGGCCTCATAACCGGCTCTAATCCATTCCTCAGGGCTTTTACCATCGGTATATTCTTCGAGCAGATTAAATCTGGCGGCGATATCACACACAATCTGGTAATTGCTCTTTGCTTCTCCCCGCGGTTCGATGGCCTTAGGCTCGGGATATGCCATATAAAACTGTCCGCTCATAGTTTCGACACCAATATCATCGCACTCCATCTTGGTAATCGATGGCAATACTATGTCTGCCAACAGACAATCATTTTCAAACCATGGGTGCTGGGCTAAGACAAATTCTATCTTCGGACTTCTTAGCGCCCGGACGAAATCGTTGGTATCGGTCCAGCAACTCATCCAAGAAGGACTGTCCGTCCATATCATGTGTATCTCTGTGCTATCAGGTAAAGGATATTGATAAGGAATAAATTGCTGGTCGGTAGAGTCGCGGGAAAGAGTAGTGCCATACCATTTTAACGGGGGCCGCAGAATGGCGTCATGAATCTTATTTTTAGGGATGAACTGACGGGGTGTATCCGTATAACGCCAGCCTCGCTGGACATCTGATAAATCCGGTACGTATTTCGGATGGGGGAGAGGAATATTCGTTTTCTTATTATAGAGACCCCATTCGATCATCTTAAACTGGTGGACGCCGGGTTTGCCAACGCCTTGCATCGCTAGCAGCAAAATTTGGAGCCTGGCCGGTTCCGTAGCGTAAGGTCCCCGGATACCGGGCCCTCCATTACCTATCGCAAAACTGACCCTATGCTTGCTCCAGTATATGGCTAGTGCTTTGATAGTGTAAGACGGTATGCCGGTTATAGGGGACGCCCATTTAGGTGTTTTGGGAACGCCATCTTCTTTACCGAGAACGTAGTCCTGGAATTTTTCGAAACCCTTGGTATGTGTTTTTACATATTCTTTATCGTAGCTACCTTCCGTCATCCAGACGTAAGCGATGGCGAGGTATAATGCGGCATCCGTATTGGGCAGTATCGGAATCCATTTATCGCTATGGACAGCCGCCCCGTAATTCAAATCCGGGCTGACGTAGATAGACTTAATCCCGATTTCCGTAAACCAGTAACATAACCGACTGGCTAACTGGCCGTCGAAGCCCCAGGGAGTCGTCTCCGGGTCGCAGCCCCAGAAAAAGATGGCATCCGTGTTTTTAGATACATCAGAGATAACGTTAGTGACTGGAGTCATCTGACCAAGATTCTCGCAACCCCAGACATGTTTGGCACCCCAGTACCAGCCTTCCCAGCTGTCCGTATTCCGGGTTTGCAGCGTATAACCGCCTAATAACCGCAGGAGCTTGCGGTGGCAGCCGTGGGCCGCATTTATCGCCATCGTTTCACCATGTCCGTCCGACTGGGAGAGAATGGCTTCCATGCCATACTGCTGCCTGATCCGTTTGATTTCGCTGACAATGATATCTAAGGCTTCTTCCCAGCTAATCCGGACATATTTACTGGTACCCCGGTTTTGCGGATTCCTTTCCCCCTGTGGATCCCAATCCACCCTTTTCATTGGATAGGGCACCCGGTTGGGTGAAAAAACCCGATTTTTATAACCGAGGCTGTAAGGGGGGATGAGCGATTTCATCTGGGGTTGGAAAGTTTTACCCCGGGCTTCTATTTTCCAGGGTTTGAGATTCTTATATTTCCAGTCGTAATGAAGAGGCCGGATGCGGACAATCTTACCGTCCTTAATCTCTATTTGAACGGTGTTACTGTCGGCGGCGATAGAACAAAACCCCAGTCCTTTGATGATAGTTTTGCCGCCGTCCTTTTCCTGCCTCACTTTTTTTGCCAATACTAATTCCTTTTATTTGAAAGCAATGAAATATCGCTTCCGTGAGTAAACAGAATTACTGGTGTGCTTATTTATAATGACCATAGCTATTTACGGGTCAAAAATATATCGCCCATACATACATCGTCTCTGGTGAAGACTTTAAATGTTTGCGGTTTGTAACCGGTATAGCTGATTCTAACGGTATATTCTTTATTGGATGGCAGCCCGTCTAACTCAAAATCACCATAATTATTGGTCTTTAACGTTTCCTTTTCCTGTCCGTCACTGATGGTTACGGTGACCTTATCCGCACATTCATCCGTATCGCCGAAGACTACCGTGCCGGCGATAAACCGCTTCGGTAAACCGATATAGCTTACCTTTTCTTTCATATTGTATTCGGGATGCAGTATTTCGACCTTGCCCGCAGCAACGAGTTTGGCGACTTCACTGTTCGGATCGTCCAAGTCGCCGAACTTTAAAGCGGCCGTGGGGCAGGCTTCGACACACCGGGGTTCTTTCCAGCCGGCATCAAGCAAATGGGCACAGAAGGTGCATTTTTGGGGTATATTTTTTTCGTCGTTCCAGTAGATGACCCGGTAAGGGCAGGCGGACATTAATTCTTTCTTCCCTTTTGATTTCTCAGGGTCGATAATGACTATGCCGTCTTCGCGGCGGTAAATCTCCCCGTTTTTAGCGGCTTTAACACAATTAGCTTCATCACAATGCTGGCAGAGTATTGGAGTGTAAGCTACTCCTACCGGATGGGGGTATTTCCCCCGCTCTTTCTCGATAATTTTTATCCAGAAAGAGCCTTTATCGGGTTGCGCCGCCGAATACGGAGGATAGTCATTGCCGCAATACTCGTCACGGCAGGCGATGAAGCAGTTATAACACCCGTTACACCGGGTAATGTCGATAACCATTCCGTATCTTGTCATTTGCTTAAACTTCCCACTTGGATACTTCGACTAGACATGAGTTAGGTGCCATTCCCGGTACGTTCTTTGAGAGCATCCGGGAAGGTGTGAGCACATTGATGCAACCCCCCCGGTCGATACTGCCGGCTTTACCCGGTTCGAGCGGGTCGTATTTAGCGGAGCCTTCGCACGAATGCACTACGCCTGGCCTGATTCTTTCTGTAATCCGGGCGATTAACAACACGGCACCTCTATCGTTATATAGCTTCACGATATCGTTATTTTGAATACCTCTGGTGGCCGCATCAGTCGGATGTATACGTACTACCTGATAATCATACCCGTCTTTCCAGATCCGGTGGCCTGGTATATCAGACAGCCACGGCACGTGAGAATCATGTTGGGTGTGGAAGGAATAGCGTGGATGAGGCGAAATAAGCTGCAGCGGATATTTCTTCGCCAGGTCGGATTGATGCCCTTCCCAGCTCGGAATGTAATGAACCAGCGGCGGTCTTTCGTCATCATCCGGGGTGTGCTTCAACAAGCTTTGCGAGACAAACTCGAGTTTGCCGGAGTAAGTGCCCAGCTCTTTCCCTTTTTCGGTATTCCTCTTGGCATTACCGAGGTCCGGCGTATCGCATTCCCGGCCTTCATAGAACCAGCGCAGGGAGGGCGTCGGTTTATAATTTTCCAGCTGGGGTACGATATAATAGCCTTTTTTCTTAAATTCTTCGAATGAGATATACTTTGGAAGGTCGGATGAATCGAACATTATCTTGATCCAGTCTTCCTCGGTGTTACCCTCCGTAAACTCCTCTTTTACTCCAAGCCTTTCCGCCAATTCGCAGAAAATCTGATAATCTGATTTTGATTCGCCGACCGGCTCGACACATTTCTGCTGGTAAACGATAACTCGGTGATTACAAGCACCGGCTCCGTGTACGGAATACCCACCAGCGCTGGCCCATTCGCTGATGTCGTTACGTTCCAGGTTTGTACAGGCGGGTAGGATGATGTCAGCAAATTTAGTCTCGGTGCACCACCAGCAGTCCTGATTAACCACAAATTCTAACTTAGGGCTCTGGTACATCCTGACCCATCGGTTAGTCTCGGTCATTGTGGCAATGAAAGCGCCGCCGTAGCGGTAAAACATTTTGACTTCGGAACAGCCGGGCAGGGGATATACATATTTGTTAAACTGTTGTTCAATCGAGTTGCCGCAGAAACCATCTCCCATCCATTTAATCGGGGGATTCAGAATAGCTTCGGGCAGCAGTAAGCGGTAAATACGCTGTTTCACCGGATTAACCGCCGGTTTTTTGGCTAACCTGTTGATGCCGCCCTGGGCATAACCGGGAAAATCAAGTGTAGCGTTAAAGGGAGGACCCAGCGTAGTACCCCAGATATTGGACCCCGGTTTACCCATTCCCTGCATCGCTGCCAGGAAAACCATCATTCTCGCCCATTCAGTAGCGTAAGCCTGCCGGCAGGCACCGCCCTCGCCGCCTTTAGTGCCGCTGGATAGCATTGTCCTCTTGGATGCCCATTCTCTGGCTAAAGCAATGATATTACGCGCGGGTACATCACAAATTTCAGCAGCCCATTCCGGGGTCTTGGCTACGCCGTCTTCTTTACCCAGGATATAGCTTTTAAATTCATCGAATCCGAGAGAATGGGTCTCGATATATTGTTTGTCATAGGTATCTTCTGTTAACCACACATAGGCAATGGCCATCGCCAGAGCTGTTTCCGTACCCGGCCGGTAAGCAATCCATTTTTCACTGTGAATCGCCGCCGTATAGTTACAGTAGGGATCGAGAAAGACCTGTTTAATCCCCAGGTCTCTCATCCAGATACGCCATAGGGCTGATTCGTTACCGCCGTAAATGCCGTGGGTGGAATCGGGGTCGTTGCTCCAATATATAACCATTTCAGTGTTTTTCAGGGCGTCTTCTAACAGGTCGTATTGCTCGGGATTACCCAGACGCCAGAAAAAACCGTAAGCATGGGGAGCTCCCCAATGCCAGCCTTCCCAGCTGTCGGGATTATCTAAAATGTCAGTGAAACCGATTAAGTTGAAAAACCGTGCCCAGGTACTGCTCCGGTAACCGACATTACCCCAGTTGTGATGAGAAGAACCCCGGGATACTATAGCCTCCGGTCCGTAAGCACTTCTGATTCGTTTCATCTCGCCGGAGACGATATTTATGGCTTCATCCCAACTGATTCGCTCATAACCCGATTTGCCTCTGTTTTCCGGGTGTCTTTCGCCATTCTGATCGAAATCAACACGCTTTAACGGATATAAGATTCTGTCCTTAGAATATACTCTTTCCTTTTCGGTAAGAGCAAAGGAGGCTACACAGGCCTTCCTAGGCGGGGTGAATTTTTGCCCTCCAGCTTCTATAGTCCAGGAAGGAGCATCATTCTCATCAAAGACTAACGGCCGGACACGAGTGATCTTGCCGTTTTTCACATGTACCCGAATCGGTCCGCCGCCGGTACAGTTAATAAATACTTTCTCTGACATTGTTCACTCCTTTTGTGATGAGATCCGGGCTTATTCTTAATCATTTGTTTAGATAAGGGGCTTTACCTTGACAGCCGAGGCATACATCCCCGTCCGCTACCGGGTATGACTCTTTACAGCGCGAGCAGATACCAAGATTGGAGTGGTGCTTCTTAGTCACCTTATTGAGTTTAACTTTTACCTTTTCATAATCACAAATATCAGACCCGGCTTCCTGTATCTGTTTCATTAATCGTTGTGTATCCTGCTCTTTTTTGGGTACCAGTTTAAAGAACCAGTTCTTTATTTCCGGCCATTTTTCAAGTTTGGCCGGATTTACATAGACCCTGATACCGTTACCGTTATTCGGGTCGTAAAGAGTCAACGCAAAACGGCCTAAATCGATAACTTTAAGCCAGCCGTTGCCTACAGTACAGTGAGTCAGCAATTGCAAGGCATCCGGTAGACAGACTTGTGTCTCACTGATGGCATCGAGCAGGACTCCTTCAGGTAGATGCTGGTAGGCAAGGTCAACCATAAACCCCCCGATAATTATCCCTGGTGCAGCATAACCGTGAAAGGACTTGGCCTGCTCGATATACTTTTTGACAGGATTAGAACAGATAGTATTTTGTTTTGGCATCCTCTTTGTTTAAAACCGTTCTTAAAAGGCAATTTGCTTAAAATCATCAGCCTTCTAGTTATTTGTAAAACTTTAAAATAATATTATAGAGCAAAACTAACCGGAAATCACGTTATTCGGTTCGAGAATAATTCGAGCATCAACTGCCACAGCACCATCGGCATAAGCAATAATTGGATTAATATCTATCTCTTTAATTTGGGGGCAATCCGTTACAAATCGTGATACTTTGAGTAATAGCTCTTCCAAATAGGTTATATTAACTGGAGGCTGACCTCTATATCCTTCCAGCAAACGGAAACCTTTTATCTCGCGAATCATCTCTCTGGCATCTTCTCTGGACAATGGTATGATCCGGAAAGAAACATCTTTTAATACCTCAATGAAAATGCCACCGAGACCGAACATCAACATGGAACCGAATTGGGAATCCTTAGTCATGCCAATGACCAGTTCGACACCTGAAGGAGCCATTTTCTGGATCGAAACGCCTTCAATCGTCGCTCCAGAAGCTTTATTCCGGACTGCATTCATTATGCTGTCATAAGCTTTGCCTACTTGTAGAGAGGTTTTCAATCCCAGTTTGACGCCTCCGATATCTGATTTATGGGTAATTTGTGGTGATATTATCTTCATCACTACCGGGTAGCCAAGTTGCTTGCTGATAGCCAGAGCTTCCTCTCTCGTTTTGGCCAGTTTTGTCTCTACAACATTAACGCCAGCTTCTTTCAGAATTTCCTTGCACTCAATTTCGTTTAATATGGGAGAAACCGATGCTTTGCTTATCCTGGAGAAAGTATCATAAGTAGTTGTTTTACTCTCAACAATACTTTCTTCAGCCGTGTAATGTTTATCCATGTTATCTTTAAAATCTGCCAGATGTGCTATAGCTGTGAAAGCCCTGTTTTCGGTCGGATAAACAGGTATGCCATTCTTAAAGAAGTAGTCACGAATTGTACGCCGCTCCTCTTCCAGTTTGATAGCATCGGCTCCAGTCAGCTCTTCGGGCAAAATAATAATTACCGGTTTGCCGTACTTTTTCTTAATATTGATCGGTATTTCGAGAAGTGCCTGTTGTTCTTCATCGGACTGTGCCGCTGTCCCTGCAAATATTTTGCTTACCGCGATAGAGAAGAAGATACGGCGAATTACCACAACATCAATCTGGTCACTGGCTGCTAGAGTTTCCAAAACTGACTGTAATACTGTTGATGATGGATGCGGAAAGCCGATATCGAGGGGATTTTTGATTGAAGTGCCGACTGGTGGCAGTATGGCACGTAACTGCTTATCGACGTCGGGAGTCAAAGGAGGCATGATTAAACCGGCGTTTTCAGCAGCATCGGCACCAATTACCGTACCAGCACCGCCTCCGCTTATAAGGGCAATCCGCCTTCCACAACCAGCCGGCAAACACGAGAAACCAATATTAGTATCTACTAATTCTTCCAGACTGTTTATCTTAATAGCATGAGTCTGGCGGTAGAAAGCATCCCAGACCATGCTGGATCCTGCCAGCGAATTAGTGTGGGATTTTGCTGCCGCAGCTCCAACATTAGTAAATCCTGCCTTCCACAACAACAAGGGTTTCTTGTCGACATTCCGACGGGCTATTTCAAAAAACCGGCGTCCATCCCTTACCCCCTCGAGGTAAGACATTATAATTTTTGTTTCATCATCTTGAATCAGATAATCCAGTAAATGTGCTTCATTAATATTACAGGCGTTTCCGTAACTGGCGACCTTTGAATATCTGATACCTTCACCAAAAGAACGTGCTGTTATCATCTCTGAAAGCTGACCGCTTTGTGCAATTAGAGCAGTACACCCTCCCTGTTTGGGAAGACCAGCACCGGGAAGTATCGTAATACCGCCATTAGGGCAATATGTACCAAAGCAATTCGGCCCCATAATACGAATACCCTGTTCGGCTATCTTTGCCAGCTCCTCTTCGAATAAACGCCCTTCACCACCGGACTCACTAAAGCCAGCGCTTAATACAATCGCTGCTTTAATTTTCTTGTTCACACAATCCTGTATAATTCGGGGGACAAAATGATTTGCCACACAAATAGCTGCCAGATCAACATTGTCCGGGATATCTAGCACACTATGGTATATTTTATATCCCAAGACTTCATTGCCGGTATGATTAACAGCGTAAATTTTTCCTTTATATCCGAAGTCGAGAAGGGCTTGAATATACCTAGCACCGTAGGAACTCAGTTTTTCCGAAGCACCTACGATTGCCACCGATGATGGGTAAAAGAATAAATCAAGTTCATTATTGTCTTTGGTCATTGATTGTACTGATCCAACCGCCTTCTTCTCCCTGACGTTTCCAGATTATAACTTACTATATCGCCAGATTCAATCCCAGTTTCTCGGGTTACCCCTCAATTTCTTTGTAAGCTTTTAATATTTTAATAAGTTTTACGTCCCGTTCTTGACAGAGTTCTGCTTCACTTTTACCTTTGTAGTCATAGAAGCCTTTTCCTGTCTTTATTCCTAGGTGTCCCTGTTTAACTAACTCATATACCTTTACTGGTTTGTAGTCCAGCGGTGTCATCTGACTGCGGACGTATGGATTATCCAGACTTTTAACAGATAAATCAAGGCCGCCAAAATCCATTCTCTGTATTAGTCCAAGAACCATCATCCGTATTGCCCACCCCGCCTTAGCGGCCATATCTAATTCTTCTGGCGTAACAATGTCATTATCAATCAAATAGAGAATATCACGTAAATTGGCAATCTGCCAGCGTGATATCAGATAGCCGGAGATGAATTTCCGTAGGTAGAGAGGAGTTTTACCTATCTTTTTAAGCAAAGCCAACATTACCTGTACACTGTCTTCACTGGTTTCCGGACCTTTAACTACATCAACAAGCGGTATAATTTGCGGTGGCGTATACCAGTGGGCAATAAGAACATTACCAGGACGAGATGTCTTGATAAAATCAAATACATTTAAAGAGGTTGTATTACTGGCTAGCAATGTTTTAGACGGACACAGTTTGTCCAATTGATTAAATACTTCTATCTTCGATTCTCGATTTTCCACGACAGTTTCGAAGGCTATGTCAGCATCTCGGGCACCTTCCTCTAGAGACCGGGTCATTTTGATGCATCCGGTTATAGCTGGAATCTGTTTACGGTCTATCATACCTTCTTGAGCGAGAGTATCCAGGCTTGACTTGATCAATGCTTTAGCCCGGTCAAGAGTTTGCTCAGAACGGGAAAACAGTGAGACATCATAGCCTTCTTGAGCGAATGATTGGGCAATCCCATGCCCCATCGTGCCTGCACCGACTACAAGTATCTTACGAATATCTTCAATCACGATCATATCCTTAACTTTTTACTATGCACACTAAGATAGTACAAACTTCATTACCAACGATATGACCCTCTCGTTCTTCACCACTGGCGAAATATACAATATCACCAGCCTGAAGAGTAGCCTCTTCTCCCGCCTTATTCTTCACTACCATACTGCCACCCAAAATATAATACATCTTTTCACTTGGTGAGCCTGACATATCAACATGCCCGTTAGGTAGGAAGTGAGATAAGCTAACCGAGAGTCTCTGAGTATCCTTGTCCGATAACTTTCGGATACTCCATACATTGAAATGTAGAGGGGCTTCGTATACGACACCTTCGTTTTTTCTAACGACTTTCATTTTTACCTCCCCATCTTTTACTGTTGCTAATTATTGCAGGCGATTTAACCGATTGCGGTAAGGCCGCCATCAACGTACATGATTTGTCCGGTAACATAATCAGCCTCAGTGGAGGCAAGATAAACACAAGCTGCAGCAATATCCTGAGGTGTGGCAAATTTCTTAAATAGCGTTTTAGAAAGCAATAGTTGTAGGCGCTCTGGTGTTAACGCTTTTTTTAAAGCTTCTGTCATTACTACAGAGGCGCCGATAGCATTGACATTAATATTATAGGGTGCCCATTCAGCCGCTAGCATACGAGTGACCATATCCACCGCACCTTTCGTAGCTCCATAGGTGGTGTTACCACCGTCAGTACCACGAATACCGCGCACCGAAGAAAGATTAATAATCTTACCTTTCTTTTTCTCAATCATTACCTTGCCGAAACTTTTGCAGGCAACCATGACACCTTTTACATTTGTTGCAAATAATACATCCCATTTGTTGAAATCAATATCAATGGCGGGCATTTTGGCATTTAAGCCGTGAGCATTTACGAGTATGTCAACAGTTTGAAATTTCTGGAGTATCTGTTCTACCAAATGAGCAGTGCTACTTTCACTAATTACATCTACCTGTATTGCCGTAATTTCGGCGTTGGCCACGGATTGAATTTTTCTAGCTGTATCTTGCAATTTCTCCAAAGTACGGCTTGCTATTACGACCTTGGCTCCTTGCTGTGCTAGAGCGAGTGCACAGGCTTCACCAAGCCCCCCTGCCCCACCAATAACGACAGCTACTTTGTCATCCAATCTAAACATCGGAACCTCCTCCTTTATTTACCACAAGGCGATTGAGACCGGATCTTACTCTACAATAGCAACTAGCCGCACCATGCCGCCGTCGGCCATTTCGCAGCGGAAGGGAAAAGCCGCGATAGTACAGCGCTTGCCAGTAATCTGATCAATATCGCCGCCAGCGTTTTCTACAGTAACTATACCGTTACGCATAAGCAGCCTGTGACAAGGTTCGTATTCCGGGAATAACTTATCCGGGTCTTTCCCTGTCTCTCTGCGGTACTCTTTATCCAGCCATGGCATAGTCTCGGCAAGCCTATAATGCCATAGAGGACTGTCGGTGGCACCCCAGGTACCCGCTACGCCTTTGATTTTTTTCTTTATCAGCCACTCCGCTGCCTTCGGCCCGAGGCCCGGAAAATAGTTATAGTAAGCGTAGTTGTCCCATCGCCAGTATTTATGCCATCCCGTATTGAATACTACGAAGTCACCGCGCTGAATCTTCGGCTCAGCATCTTCTAAATCCTTTTCCGTTACAATGTGCCATTTTTTCATATAACGGAAATCAACGATAATTCCAGTGCCATAACAGTTCTCCAGGGGAATCTTATCCAACATAATACCGCCCTCGCTGGGATGCAATACGTGCATTGGAGCGTCCATATGTGTCCCGGCGTGTAGCGTACCAGTATAAATTACACTCCGCTTATGGAACCGTCCCAGGTACTCACCGCGGGAAAAAACAAGGTCCTGTCTTGGCCCGGGGAAAGGCCATAGTGGCGTATCGACACCCCACGGCAAAGATAGATCGTAAATTTTCGTTTTTTTCATTTTCTCGCTCCAAAACAATTTATTGGTTACCTTTTCGGTAAACCTAACGTCTTCCTAGCTTCTTCGGGCGAAGCAATTTCGTAACCCAATTCTCTGATAATACGAACACTCCGGCTCACCAGTTGAGCATTACTTTGTGCTAATACCCCTTTTGATAAGTAGATGCTATCTTCCATACCAATACGAGCTTGGCCACCCATAAGGACCGAGAGCGTCGTTATCTGCAACTGTGGAGCACCCACAGCACAACAGTTGAATATCGTATCCGGTGGTAGAAGTTGTATTAAGCTTATCAGGTTAGCCGGTGTAGCATCCACAGCTCCTTGGTATGCCATACCCATAACAAAGTTTACGTAATAGGGCTTCTTAACCAACTCTTTGGAAATGAAATTATTCATTTCCCGGAGCATACCATGATGGTAAATCTCCATTTCTGCTTTAATATTCCGATTCAGCATCTCCTGAGCAAACCGCTCTAGTTCGGAACGAGGATTGGTCCAGACAGTTCCTGCGCTGCTCCCAATAGTCCGCAACATTGAGCCTAAATTGAGCGATGCCATTTCGGGAGCCGCATCAAGGCAGCTTAACCTCTGCTCAAAAGTCAGTCCTGGACCGCCTCCAGTACTATCCTGCAATATCATGTTGCATTTGCTACGGATGGCATTATGAATTTCCTTGAACACCTCCGAGTCACCGGTAGGTTTACCTTCTTTGTCACGGGCATGAATATGGGCAATGGCACAACCTTCGTTAAAACATTCGTAAGCTTGTTGCGCAATTTCTTCCGGCTGCTCAGGTAAATTTGGGTTTGCTGACTTATTCTGTACGCCTCCCGTAAGAGCACATGTAATGATTACTTTCCGCATCACACCCTCCGATAATTAATAATATTTAGATAACACCAATAACAGGTTTACTATAATAGCACATATAATATTCAAAATAAATAATTTAAAAGTCGCATAGACCTTTTCTTGGTTAGGGGTGGTTATGACTTTTTCTCGTTCATCTTAGCCCTCTTATTCCGCCAACACTTGAACTGCGCTTCTGCTCTTGGTTGCTGCACTTTGGCTGATTCCCTTCCTTTTCCGCCCTTCAACTCTATTTATCTTTTGCATTGCTATCTCCCAACTTAAGATTTAAAGCATTGCCTGAGTAATCGGTTACTCCCCTCAGCAACCCAAGAAAGCTACAAACGCGCATCTTAACATAACCAAGGTTGGGAAGCAAAACATGTGTAGTGCTTCATTCTGGCGAAACCAGGAGAATGAATTTGAAGGATGAGAAAGGCTGAAGCGGGGTGCCAGGGCAGTGGGCCGTAAACTTGCTGGAATGTTTGCTCTTGATGGTATCCTTAAATTCTAGTCGATGCGCACCTAGGATGAAAAATCAGGTAGATTGCCAATCAGGGATGAGCATATCTTACGTGGTAACCGGTCGCGAGTGCTAATAGTCGTTTCAAAGATTGAAGGGCTATCGCCTAACTGAGCTAAAAAGGCGGGAAGAAGCTCTTTTCGGATAACCAGAATAGAGTTTTTGACCCTTCCTGTCTTGACGAACTCTAGGCTCTTGGCAAACCCCTCACCATCCAGTTCCAGATGCCCGAGTTCATCTATAATAAGAACGTCCGAATCAATAGCTTTGTTTATTGCCCTGATGCCGAATTTGATAGCCTCAGAATTGAATGAATATCTGGGAGTTCGCGGGCCGTCAAATGTATTACCAGCACTGGCCAGAACCGCCCTTTCTCCAGTTTGAATATCTAAAGCGATAAGGCTTTCATGCGCTGCTTTATGTATTAGAATGCCACCACACGAATAGCCTGAACTGCGGACTATCTTTACCACCTTTTCGCAGACCGTAGTCTTGCCAATCCCTATGGCGCCAGTGATAATAATGACCATATTCTGGTTAAAGCCCAGCCAGTACGGCTACCGCACTGATTACCAGGCAAAAACAGATGATGGCCGCTGATGTAGCGTAGTAATAAAGAGGTCTGCGTAAAAACACTGGAGCAGTAGCCGCCAGCTTCCTACCTACCAGATAACCCAGAGGCGCCAGCATACCAAAGAAAACCGCCTGTATCACGCCATGGCTGGCGATAAATGCGGGAACACTGCTGACCCCCATACGTTCAAAGAGGGGGGCATGCATTATATATACACTGAAATAGCCATAGGCAGTGACGCTTATAAGGCCAGCCAGAAACGCAGCCCAAGCGCCAACATAGACACTTTTATCTATCCGATACATCAAAAAAGTTACCACCAAGCTAAATGCCAGAGATTCCAGAAAGATGGCCATAGCCGGATTGATAATAAATACAGCACTGGCTGGTACGAACAGGAGCCAGGAATTGAGCCACTTAAACGAGGCAGCAACAATACCTATGCCCGGCAGCATAGCTGGCTTCCGATAGAGAGCCAGAGCTGTACCCATAATAGCCATGCCGATGCCGCCCATTATAGCGCCCTTGTTGGGGAATATAATCATATTGAGAAAGCCACCCAGCGTAGCCTCAAGCAATCCCCAGATAGAGCCAAAGACCAGAATCCCAATGATGACTCGAGTCCAACTCTGCCACTCACCATAGCTGTTTTTGTTATCTTTCTCCATATCTATCCTTTCTTATCCTTTTATTTATCAGGATTAAATATAATCGAAGTATAATTTTCCGCGGTATCAATGTCAAGCAAGACGCCTTCACAGTTGACCGCCACTTCAAGCACGTCATCAGGGTGACGTTTGACTATTTCCCTGCCACCAACGTCTCCCTTTAGATTCAAGAGTTCGCCCTTATATCCGATAGCGAAGATAACGGGATTCCCCCTTCTGCCCTGATAGACCGGGATAATAATTCCTCTCTTATTAGCTATGAATGCTTCTACTAAGCTATTGATGGTCTGACTGTCAACAAAAGGCTGGTCACCCAGGGCGATAAGCACTGCCCTGGCTCTTTTATCAATTTATTTTAATCCAGCAATTATGGAGGCGCTCATCCCTTGCTGGTAATCTGGATTTATTGCTACCTTAACCGGTTTGCCGGCTATAGTTTTTCGTATCCCCTCATCTCTGTATCCCAGCACCACGATAGTCTCGCTTACTGCTGAATTCAAAAGATTGTCAATGGTTGTTTCCAAAATGGTACTCTGGCCAAAAGGCATCAGTTGCTTTGGCTGACCCATGCGATTTGATTCACCGGCAGCTAGGAGTATTGCTGATATCATCGTGGTACAACTAGTGGTAGTATGTCAAAGGGCTGACATTTCCTCCGGATTTCTATGACCTTGTTGCAGACAGTTTATTTGCCTTTACTGTGTGTGTCAATATGCCAGCCCTGGAATTTTTTGTGCTCTTTAGAATTTGAGCTTTGCGCTATATAATGTCACCTACTCGAGAAGCTTAGCGACCCTCTCCACACCTTCAAAGGAAATATCCCAGCGTTTCTCAACTTTGCTTGAGAAGGGCGAATCTCAATGGTGGCGGAGGGAGAGGGATTCGAACCCTCGACCCCGATAACTCGGAGTAAGCGCTTAGCAGGCGCCCGCACTAGACCACTATGCGATCCCTCCGCTTCTTGTGGCTTAATTCATTATGCCATATGGCAGGTGGATCAACAAACTTTAAAATCTTTTCGCAAGCAAAGCTGACGAGGATTAGTGTAGCTTAAGTCCCGTCTTCCTCATTTGTACCCGTCAGTTCCTAAGGTCACTGCGGGCTGGCTTTTCTTTCCGTTGAGAGGGCCAAAATGTCTTCAATGCGGCAGCAGAAGGTACCAGCAGGAGCGATAACTTCAACTGTTTGCCCCTTTTCTTTATCCAGGATTGCTTTGCCCAGGGGGGAAGCAACAGAAAGTTTACCCTTGGCTGGATTTGCCTCTCGGGGATCGACTAGAGTATAGCTGGATTCTTTACCTGAGGATAAATCACGAAGCACTACTGTGTCTCCGAATTTTGCCTTGGATGTGTCCTGGTCTTCCCCCACTATCTGCGCCCGATTTAAGATTGACTCTATCTCCTTAATTCTTCCTTCCGAATATGCCTTACGCTCTCTAGCTGCTGCCAGGGGGGCATTTTCTCGGAAGTCCTTGTCAGCGGCTGCCTTTTGTATCTCATCAATAACTTGGGAGCGTTGATTTTTCAGGTTGGCTAATTCCTTCTCTAATTTTGCGTAGCCTTGTGCAGTTAGGGTAGCCTGGACCTGACCACTTTGCCGAACGGCGACTGTTTTTGAAGAAGTTTTTTTCGCCCTGAGGTGAGGAGCTAAATTTATGCTGCTGAATCTCTTTTTCCGGATGTACGTAAGAAAAGACCTGAGGGGTTTGACTGCCGATGGGATAATGTGTTCACCATAGCTAGCCACATCTACAGGGCTAACGTCCTTTACTTGCCTGGATAAGCCAAGCCATCTGGCGAATTTAGATATCTCTGCCTGTGTTTTTACCCTTTCTTCCGGCGGTAAATTTGATAGGAAAGCGTCAGCTGCTTCAGTAAGTGTCGGATTGTGCGCAGAGGTGTTTTCCACCAAGAAGTAGATAATAGCCTAGAAAAATGGGCACTGTCAATTTACGTTAGAATTCATAGGTTCTGTTCGATTTTAGCTGATAATGAAAAATAAAGAAAACACTATAAAACCTGTCAAGACCTATTGAGCTTGAACCCAAGCAAACAGAGCCAGCGTTAATCAATGGGAAGAATCCTCATGCTGTTGCACTTGGTAGGTTAGGTGGTTTAAAAGGTGGCAAGACTCGTTTTGAAAAGAAATAAGATAGCAAGGAATGCTGCTCAAAAAGGTGGAATAAATGCTAACTCTTTTCTGTTGGCATATTTATCTGTAGGGGGATAAAGGGGATTTCTTTTACCTCAATATAATCTTGTGCAAATGCTCTCACTCCGGCATCGTGGCTATAGATACATTCAGCCTTTTGTGAAATAGCGGTAGCCACAATTAAGCTATCTATCTTTAATTCAGCTCTGGTTGCGCCATTCTTAACTAGGTTATTTGCAAGTTCCTGTCCCTTCTTAGATAGCCAAATCTTGGCAAATTGACTAGCAGCCGCTGTATCAAATGGAGCTACAACAAAACCCCTATCAAATAAATTTATTACAGTGGCATGCATATTTGGGGGAATAGGCATTAGAAATTCAGCAACGACAACAGAGGGTATCAGGACATGTATTTTATCGTTTTGTAATTTACTAATGAATGCCTTTGTGCGTGGTATCATATCTTCCTGCCCAGGAGTTGCTTGTTCCTTAATACCCCATACTAGAACATGATTATCGAAGCAAACTAAATTCATTCGGTTCTTAAACCTTACCCCTGATGTCGGAAATATACTTTTCTACGTCAGTTACATCCCTATAATACACACCTACAGCCTTAGCTAATTGGCTCATAACGTCTTCCAATGGCAATTCTTCATAGGGTGTAATGTCTTTTATCGTGAATTGTTCTAACTTTAATGATTCATCGTCCCATCGTGCCATTCCAAATAAACCAACAATAGTATAGAGCCTACTACCAAGTTTCTTAGCTATAGCTTCATTTGTATCGCAAAATACTGTTTGACCATTAAGCAACTCTACCATAGCCCTTGGGTCTCTACCCCCTACCCTCACGACCTGACCGTATATTGTAGTTTCACCAGATAATCTCGCACGTCTTTCCAGTGTGGTTTTTGGTGTAATCGTTGCAAGAACTTCACGATGTCCATTGTTGGTCACAAATTCGGCAATACACTGTTTTTTACGTGAGAATGACACTATTGTGTCAAGTGCATCTATAGAGCTTGTAGGCAAGTCCTTATAATCATTGGTTTTTACGGCTTGCCCAATGCTTCGGAATATAGGAAACACTATTTCCTGAATAGGAGAAACAAATTGGAGGTCAACACTATCTGACTTTATATTAACAAAACCAAGAATGACTTGTTCCTTGTCAATTTCAGGGTGGTCTCGAAAGACTTGAGACTCAACCATATCCTCCACAGCGTTGAGAATATCTGCAATGTCACTAGCCTTTACGGAGTCTGGTTTGATACCCTCGCCTGAAAAGCTAACCTCTATGAAGCTTTTTGAAATAGTACTGCTGTTCATCTTGAACTTGCCCTCCTTTTGCAGACGTGATATAATAACTGCTGACGAAGGGCATTCTAAGTTAATGTCAGTAACTTAGAATTGCAGGCAGAGTTTAAATACGCTATATTCTTTGCAACTCATAATATCAGAAGAACCCTACTGTTTCAAGTAGGGATTTCTTTATCACAAAGAAGACTAGCACAAAGCCCACTAAAGAATGCTCAATTGAATCGTTAGCTAACCCATGTCTGAGAACGCCAGCAATGGCAACTGGATTAACTAACCATATTTGTACTATAAAGGATTTAGTAGAATTGGCCGATTAATGGCCTTTATCTTCTACGTCGATTTCTCCTGTATGATTCCTTACGTGATTTGCCGGTAGGCCTCCGTGGTGGGCGTTCAGAGTAGTCATACGGAATAGCGTAACCAGGCCGAAATGCTCTCATCAATGCGTATTCTTCCATAATGAAAGGTTTACGGCCAGGGAAATATACTACTTCAACGGATTTGCCATAGTCGCATAGTTTCTTTGCAGCAGGTGCATAATCTCCGTCACTCGCCACAATTATGGCTATGTCATACTCATCGTTAGCCGCTAAAGACACCATATCAGTAGCAATGGCCGTATCGCAACCCTTTTCTCTGTATGACTGATACACCCCGTATTCATCGGCTTTTTTAGTGGGCTGCAACCAAGAAGAACGGAATGTAAGATTAGGTGTTCTTTTCACACGAGAAAGATAAGCATTACCTTTTTCTGTATGAGGTTTACTACCTGGAGGAGGAGCATTATAGTAATAAATGTGTACTAGAGTTCTATCGCCGGCCAACCTCTCGGCTAACAGACCGATGTCAGTCCACGTTCTCCAGTCATTTTCCCTCAAGCTATGGTATAAGTTATTGCCATCAACGAATACCATAGCTCGTTCTGTATCATACTCTTCGTTCATTGCTTTATATTATATAATTATTAAAAATAACCCCATAATAACAAAAAGAGGCTATCCGCCTCCTTTTGTTGCTCACAGATACTCAATTCTCTGTGAGGTTGCTATATATTGTATATAGCACATCCTTAATGTATTGTCAATACCCCACTTTCAAAATGATACACTACCCAATTTTCTACCAACGCTAACCGAACAGAACCAACTCATACTACGTCTTGAGTCTTTGGGCTGATGGAGATATAATATAGTTTTCCGGAATAATTGTGGAGGTGGCTGGAGTGTCTACTCGAGATACTCAGGCAATCCAAGGGCTGAAAAGTGCTATTGCTGAAGGCAAGAATTGGTATGTGGCTGTTCTTGAAGCCATTCGTCTCTGGCGTAGTCCTGAAGAGGACTATGACGGGCGACATTATCAGTATCTTGTTGACAACGAAGCCTTCGATTGGATAGTTCTGGCAGAGAGGTTATGTGAAGAGCTCGATGGACTTATTCCAGAAAAGGAGCGGGCCAATCTTCTCTTCTTCGGTATACCACCGATAGAATTATCTAAAGACGAGTTTAAGAATATAATCGGTGCTTCTAAATACCAGGCTCACCTCAACTATTTCTATGGCATTCTTGTGGAAAAATTTCTCTTTTTGGCTGTAACTGAAGAGATACGAAAGAAAAAGAGAGTTTTAGGTTTGAACAACGATAACGGAGTAGTCGACGAGGCCTACCAAAGCATTTATGGTGCCACTCAATTTGCCCTTTTGAAGCAGTTTAGAAAAGAGAGACATTATCCTCAGCTCAGGTCTATAAGCCTGAGCGGGCTTAATGAATTTACCTATTGGCTATTTAAATATCGTATAAAAAGGCGTGATAAATCCTGCGTGGCTAGCGATACCAAAAAAGCCCTGACAAAGTTGCATGAGATATTGGAACTCAAAACTAAGCCACTCCACTCTTCACATGAGTTAAATCCTGAATTCTAGTTTCTAAGCTTTAAACAAACTCAAATTTTCTATGCTATGAATTCAAAGTATTCTGGTTGTTGTTGCTTTATATTGTTCAGGATTTCGTATTTACATATCGGTTGTCGGTGAGCTCAGTTGAGATAATTCTTGGTGTAACCTTTTCAATTTATCTTCGAGCATAGCAAGCTTTTGTTTCTCTCTTTCAATAACCTGAGATGGCGCTTTGCTTAAAAAGGCATTATCTCTTAGCCTGGCTTCAAGTTGGGCCATTCTTCCTTTGATTTCCTCGCTTTCCTTTACCAGTCGTTGTTCTTCAGCAAGCCGGTCCACCATGCCTGCCAAAGGCAAAACTACCTCAGCCTCTTTCAATACCAAAACCAGGGCTTTATCTTTAGTGGGTTCTCTTTTCTGGCGACCGAGTATCGTTAAGGGCTGAACTTTAGCCAGTGTTTCTATTATATTCGCTTGTGTGATAAGACCCGAAAGAAGCTCACCAGCATAAACTTGGGCTTCAATCCATTTGTTTGGCTTTACCTTATATTGAGCCCGAACGTTACGGATAGAGCGGATAATCTCTATTACGGAATCCATCACCCGCTCTGCTTCTGGAGCAAAGGCCTTATCGTCAGCGAGGGGATAGGGAGCTATCATTATGGAAGCCGGCATCTGGTCTTTGTCAGGTAGATGTTGCTTTAAACTTTGCCACAATTCCTCGGTAACGAAAGGCATGAAAGGATGCAAAAGACGCAGTGATTTTTCCAATGTATTGGCCAGGAAGGGCGAAGGTGAAGGGGTTAATTGGCTGCGAAGTCGTATCTTAGCAATTTCAATATACCAGTCACAGAACTTTGACCAGACAAAATCGTAAATCTGCTGCTCTGCTTCACCAAATTGGAACTCTTCCATCAGCCCGGCAACATTTTTTACAAGCTTGTTGAGCTGGCCATCAATCCATTGGTCTTCTATTCTCTGCGGTTGGAGCTCTATTGCCTGAACTTCTAGCCTTTCAGCATCCAGGCTCCGAAGGATAAATCTAGTGGCATTCCACAATTTATTGACAAAATTGCGGCTGGATTCCAATTTACTTTTGCCCAGATTTATATCATTCCCCGGTGAAGTCCCAGTAGTTAGAGCAAAGCGGAGAGCATCAACACCATACTTGCTTATAGCTTCGGCAGGGTTTATAACATTCCCTCGCAATTTGCTCATTTTTTCTCCGCTTTCATCGCGAATTAAGCCATGGAGGTAAACAGTGTGGAAAGGTATCTCACCAGTATCCTCCAGTCCCATCATAATCATCCTGGCGACCCAGAAGAAAAGGATGTCATAGCCAGTTTCCATTACCGAGCCGGGATAGAAATAGCGGAGGTCCTCAGTGTCCTCTGGCCAGCCCAGCGTGGAATGTGGCCATAGTGCTGAGCTAAACCAGGTGTCAAGGACATCAGGGTCTTGGATGATTTGTTTCGAACCACAATGGATACATGCTGTCGGTTCATCTACCGATACCACTAACTTGCCACAGTCCTGACAGTACCATACTGGGATGCGATGTCCCCACCATAGTTGTCGGCTGATACACCAATCCCTGATATTTTCCATCCAGTCAAAATATATCTTGGCGAAGCGTTCCGGAATTATAGTGACCCTGCCATCTTTAACAGCCTCGATGGCAGCTTTAGCTAAGGGCTGTGTTTGGACAAACCATTGCAGGCTGACTTTGGGTTCAATCATCGTCTGGCAACGACCACAATGTCCTACCGAATGAGAGTAGGGCTCGATTTTCTCCAAAAGTTTTTTGTCCTTCAGGTCAGCTAATACCTTATCTCGACAGGCAAACCTTTCCAATCCTTGATAGGGCCCGGCGTTCTCGTTCATAGTAGCATTGGGCTCCATAATGTTTACCAGTGGCAAATTATGTCTCTGGGCTACTTCGAAGTCCGTGGGGTCATGGGCTGGAGTTATCTTCAATGCTCCGGTGCCGAAAGAAGTATCAACAGCATCATCAGCGATTATGGGGATTTCCTTATCTATAATAGGGAGGGTGACACTTTTGCCTATGAGATTCTTGTAGCGCTCATCTTCGGGATTTACCGCCACAGCCGTGTCGCCGAGAAAAGTTTCCGGCCGGGTAGTAGCTACGGTGACGAAGCCCTCATTTTCGGTTAGAGGATAGCGAATATAATAAAGATGTCCGACAATATCTTTATGTTCTACTTCGAGGTCGGAGAGGGCAGTTTGGCAGCGGGGACACCAGTTTATCATTCGCTCTCCACGATAGATTAACCCCTTATTGTACAAACGCATGAAGGCAGTCTGGACTGCTTTGCTCGGGCCTTCATCCAGGGTGAACCTCTCCCTTGTCCAATCACATGAAGCTCCCAGTAGCTGGTGTTGATGCCTGATATTTCCTCGGCTCTTGTTAGCCCATTCCCAGGTTAACTTAGTGAAATTCTCTCTGCCTATCTCCTCCTTAGTTTGCCCTTGTTTAGCCAGTTGCTGCTCCACCACTACTTGCGTAGCAATGCCAGCATGGTCGGTCCCCGGTAGCCACAAGGTGGGGTCACCTTTCATCCTGTGCCACCTGACCATGATATCCTCCAGTGCCGAGGTCAGAGCATGCCCTAGGTGGAGTTCACCGGTAACATTAGGAGGGGGCATAATAATGACAAAAGGCTTCTTGTTGGGGTCTATTTTAGGAGAAAAATAGCCTTGCTTGAGCCAGAAATCATACCACTTCTTTTCTATCTTGCCTGACTCATAGGCTTTAGGTATTTCGGACATTAACTCTAAACCTATCTTAGCTATCGGCTGTCAACTGGAAGAGATCTTGATACAAATTCCAAATTCAAAGCTTGTTTGGTCGTCTGGATTTTGGCTTTGGAAGGAGCTTCGCCACCATACCCAAAACCTTGTCGGCCACCTCTCGTTTCGGCATGAGAGGCAGGCTATCAACTTTACCTTCTCGGTCAATTATGGTTACTCGATTGCTATCGGCGCCAAACCCACTATCGGTGGCCGTAATATCATTGGCCACGATGAGGGCAAGTCCCTTTTGCTTTAGCTTCTGCTTAGCATTTTCCACCAGGTTGCTGCTTTCAGCGGCGAAACCTACTTTGATGAAATTTCCCTTGACATTGCCTAAGATATCAGGCGTGCATTCCAGCTCCAAGGTTAACCCTGCCTCTCCTTTTTTAATCTTATCTTTAGCCGTTTTGGTCGGACGGTAATCAGCTACGGCGGCTGCCATGACCAAAGCGTCAGCTTGGGGAGTTACATTCTCTACTGTTTGACGCATTTCCTGAGCAGTGCCGACTTTGACAACGTCAACGCCTACGGGCTCGGGGAATGAGGTGGGTGCTGTAATCAATGTTACTTTAGCTCCCCGGTCACGGGCTGCTTCAGCCAGAGCATAGCCCATTTTCCCTGATGAGCGGTTGCTGATGTAGCGAACCGGGTCGATAGGCTCTTGGGTACCGCCTGCGGTAACTAAGATATGTTTGCCGGCCAGGTCTCCACCCCTACCCAGTACCTGGCGGATGCTGCCTATAATATCAGTGATATCGGTGAGTCGCCCCGGACCTTCTTTACCCGAGGCTAACCGGCCCGTGGCTGGAGCAATAATCATAAAGTTGCGAGCTTTAAGCTTAGACAAATTATCCTGGGTGGCTGGATTATTATACATATTGGTTTCCATAGCCGGGGCAATAAGCACCGGTGCCTTGGTAGCCAGAACCGTGCAGCATAGCATGTCGTCAGCAATGCCAGCAGCCAGTTTGGCAATGATATTGGCTGTAGCGGGAGCAATAACTACTATATCAGCGGCTTTCGCCAAAGAGATATGTTCAATGCTGAATTCTGAAGCCAAATCAAACATTTTGGTAACTACGGGTCTACCTGTAATGGCCCGTAGGGTAACAGGTGATATGAACTCGATGGCTTCTTTGGTCATAATTACATTCACCTTCGCCCCGGCCTGAATTAGCTGGCTGGCAATCTCTGCTGCTTTGTAGGCAGCAATGCTCCCTGTTATCCCTAAAATTATGGTTTTGTTGCTAAGCATCACTGTTCCTTGTTCATTTCATAAATGAGGCGCAATCCAGTTAAGGTTAAATCGGGATTTATTACGTCTATGGCTGCTATCTCTTCGGCAAAAGGGTAAGCCTGGCCGCCGGTAGCTACCACCTTTGCTTTGCTTCCCAATTCCTGTTGTATTCGACGAATCATGCCTTCAATAAGCTCAATGTAACCAAATATTATACCTGATTGCATAGCAGAGATAGTATTTCTGCCGATGACTTGCTTGGGATGGACTAGTTCTATTCGAGGGAGCGCAGCAGTACGAGTGAATAAAGCTTCAGTAGCTATGACAATGCCCGGGGCAATAGCCCCGCCAAGATAATCACCCTCCTTTGAAACAACGTCGAAAGTGGTAGCAGTGCCAAGGTCAATAATTATTAGCGGTTTTCCGTAGAGATTCTGGGCAGCCACGGCGTTGACCACGCGGTCAGGGCCAACCTCACGAGGATTATCCAGGCGAATGCGCATGCCTGTCTTGACTCCAGTTTCGACCACTAAGGGTTTAGTATTTAAATATTTCCTACACAGTTCCTCGAATGTATACAGCAATGGTGGCACGACACCGCATAATGCTACTCCAGTAACCTTTGAGGGCAAGACTTTTTTCCGCTCCATAAGGTTGAGCACCACTCCACCATACTCGTCTGAAGTGCGATGAATGCCGGTAGCTAAATTCCAGGTAGCTTTTAGCCTATCGCCATCAAATATGCCCAGCTTAATGTTGGTGTTTCCAATATCAATTGCTAATAACATAGATGCTTAGCTTTACCTTTATTCTCCTGGCATTATGGGCTGAGTATAGCACTACTAGCTAATCCGTGCTAGTCTCGAAGCTCCAGATTAAAAAGCCGGGCATTAGCTAGAAGTATGCTTTTCGCTACCCCCTCCTTGCAAGTCTTGTAACTTCTTGACCATCGCCTGCCAATGTGTACCCTGCCAGTAGATGCGATGGCAGGTGGGGCATTCCGTATATTGAGTTTGAATTTCAAAAACGTGAGCGGGGACCAGGTTTTGCACCTCGCCTTTATCCCGAGCTATTAATGCTTGATTACATTCTAGGCAAAGCGAGAAAGGTTTGAAATGATAATTTAAATTCAACGTTTTCACTACTTCCTGTACCTGGAGTTTAGGGTCATCCTGTTTAATGAGTATAGTTTTGAGTTTGCCATTTGTGACCAGGCGTCTTTTCATAAATTGAGTATCTTTAGTCAAGATCACCCTGTCCTCACTAAGAGCTGTTTTAATCATTTGACCATCGTTTTTTTGCCTAAACAGCCGAGTATCGTAGCCAATCAGCCTTAACCATCGAGCCAGTTTGCCAACGTTGTTAGCTGCAATGAATTTAACTTCCATAGCTTGCCCCAAACAAGAGCAATTGATTCGGCTGGACGGCTTAGAGGCCTCCCAATGGCGGATGTAAAAAATATGCCCACGAATAACAATTTTTGTCTATTTTAGCATTAATTCCGTGGCTGAAGTAGCTATTATCACTTAACTAGACCGTTCATATCGAATCTTCGTGATTCGAATTATTGACAGAAGGCGGATTTTCCCGTATCCTTTGAGGCTGCAAAAATCTTTAAGGAGGTTAGGTAATGCCAGTTAATATGATTGTCTGCTGCAAGCAAGTACCTGATCCTGAGGCGCCACCGGCTGTGTTTAAGGTGGTAAATAACCAAATGACCTTGCCGCCAGACGTAAAACCTGTAATCGGTCAATACGAGGAATTTGCCTTGGAAGCTGCCCTCAAAATCAAAGATACCGCTGGGGGCAAAATTACCGCGCTCAGCTTAGGTAATAACTTCGTTCGCGATGTAATTAAGAAAGCATTAGCTGTGGGGGGCGATGAACTCATTCTTATGGAAGATGAAGCTTTTGAGGAAGGCGATAGCTGGTCAACTGCCAACGCCTTGGCTATGGCGATAAAGAAAATAGGGGAATATGACATTATTTTTTGCGGTAGGCAATCCTCTGACTGGGATGCCGGGCAAGTGGGTCTAGGCATTGCTGAGATTTTAGGAATCCCGGCTGTAACTTTAGCTCGTAAGGTAGAGGTCACCGATGGAAAAGCGAAGGTTGAGCGAGTTATTCCCGACGGCTATCAGGTTGTTGAAGTGACGCTTCCCGCCCTAATTATAGTAACCAGCGGGATAGGAGCACTTCGTTATCCCACCTTGAAAGGAATCATGGCAGCGGGTAAAAAACAACCTGTCATCTGGAAACCAGCCGATATTGGGCTTGAGCCTTCACAAGTTGGCGCTGCTGGAAGGCGTAGCAAGTTAGATAAACTCTTTCAGCCAGTCAAGGAAGCCAAATGTGAAATCATCGAAGGAGAGACGCCCGCAGAGGCGGGCGCTAATCTGGCCGTAAGGCTCAAGGAAGCCAAATTGCTTTAAAGTTAAGGAGGAAATAATGGCTGAAAACAAAGGTATATTAGTTTGTGGTGAGCTAGCAAACGGGAAGCTAGCCTCCATTACTACTGAGTTGCTAGGATGTGGTAGGAAGCTTGCCGATGACCTGAAGGAAGACTTATCTTGCCTGCTGGCCAGCGATGCAGTGGGTGGGGCCTCTAAAGAAGCGATTGCCTTCGGAGCAGACAAGTTTTATTCTGTAGAACACCCCACCTTCAAAGAATATCAAGCAGATTCCTATATGCAAGCCGTGGAAAAATTGGTCAAAGAAATTTCGCCTCGGGCAATACTTATAGGGCAAACTTCTCTGGGTAGAGACTTGGCTCCTCGCCTTGCCTTCAGACTAGGTACCAGCCTGACAACAGATTGTCTCGACTTAAGTATAGACCCGGCGACGAAGCTGCTGATACAAAAGCGGCCTGTTTATGGCGGCAATGCTCAAGCCATATTCACCAGCGAGCTTATGCCTCAGGTGGTTACTGTCAGGACCAAGGCAATGTCACCGTTGGAGCGTGATGACTCGAGGAAAGGAGAGGTCATGCCCACTAAGATTGACATAGATACGTCGAAAGTAAGGACAAAGATATTAGAAACTGTTAAGGAAGAGGCGGTCGGCATTAAGCTTGAGGATGCTCCTGTGATTGTCTGTGGAGGCAGGGGGGTGGGTGGTCCTGAGCCCTTCCAAACTACATTGAAAGCGCTAGCTGATTTGCTGCACGGTGCGGTAGGTTCCTCACGTCCTCCTGCTGATAACGGCTGGGTGCCAGAGGCAGCGCATATCGGCCTCACTGGAAAGATTGTTGCCCCTGATATTTACATTGCTATAGCTGTTTCCGGTGCCAGCCAGCACACGGCTGGATGTTCAGGCTCCAAGCACATCATAGCCATCAATAAGGACCCTGAGGCGAACATATTCCGGGAGGCGGAATTTGGAGTGGTGGGTAAATATGAAGAAGTGGTGCCAGCCTTCACTAACAAGCTGAAGGAGTTACTAGCTGGCTAAATAAAATAAAAGCTTCCAGGCGCTCTTAGTCGCCCTTGCCTGCCTTCTTCTTGTCAGCGATGACTTTCTGACTGACATGAGCTGGCACCTCTTCATAATGGTCAAACTCCATCACAAAGCTACCGCGCCCTTGTGTCATTGACCTTAAATCTATGGCATAACGAGTCAGCTCTGCATAGGGTGCCTGAGCCTGGATGACGTTGATGCCATCGCTGGGATTCATCCCAAGCACGTGTCCCCTCTTAGTATTAAGATCGCTAGCAATATCCCCGGTATACATCTCAGGCACGGTTATAGTAAGATTCATTATAGGCTCAAGCAATACCGGCTGTCCCTGAGATAATCCCTTTTTTAAGGCCTGTGCTCCCGAAATCTTAAAAGCAATGTCCGAAGAATCTACTGCATGGAAGCTGCCATCGTAAAGGGTTACCTTCACGTCCACTACGGGATAACCAGCTAAATCCCCTTCTTGTTTCGCCTCATTGACTCCTTTTTCCACAGAGGGAATATAGTTCTGGGGTATTGCCCCCCCAACGATTTTCTTAGCAAATTCAAATCCCCCACCCCGAGACAAAGGTTCCAACTCCAGACGGACATGTCCATATTGACCATGTCCTCCAGTCTGCTTTTTATGTTTATACTCTGCCTTGGTTGACATAGTAATAGTTTCTTTGTAAGGAATCTTTGGCAGATCTAATTTCACCTCTACTCCAAATTTGCGACGTATTTTCTCCCTGGCTATCTCCAGATGGCTATCACCAACTCCGGAAATAATAAACTCGCTAGTATCAACTTCGCGACGTGTTTGGAGAGAAGGGTCCTCTTCACAAATCCTGGGCAAAACGGTGCTCATCTTATCTAAATCGGTTTTCGTCTGAGGCTGGATTGCCATGCTGAAATTCGCTCTGGGGAACTCGATACCGGGGAATATCACAGGATGTTCGCGAGCACAGAGGGTATCCCCGGTGGTGGTTAAACTTAGCTTCGCCACCGCCCCAATATCTCCGGCAGCGACCTGCGGCACTGGCTGTTGATTTTTGCCCAGCAAGGTAAAGAGCTGGCCAATCCGTTCCACGCTATTCCTGTTAGCATTCCAAACCTGGGAATTACTGGAAATAACGCCTGAGTAAACCCGAAAGTAGCTGAGCTTGCCGACATAGGGGTCAGCGCTGGTTTTGAAAACAAGGCTGGATAGGGGAGACTCCGAATCAGGTCTGACCTCTTCTTGATTACCGGTGGAAACATTTTTAGCGACAAAGGCATCCTTTTCTTCTGGCGAAGGCAAGCAGGAGCAAATACCATTGAGAACTTGCTGGGTGCCGATGCCCTGCAAAGCAGAGCCAACAAAAACAGGCACCACCTTGCCAGCAATGGTAGACTTTTTTATGGCGGCAAAAATTTCCTCGTTGTTTATGGCCTCGCCCTCCAAATACTTGTTGATGAGCTCGTCATCAATTTCCACGGCGGCCTCTACTAACTTCTCACGGCTAGCTTCTGCTTGTTTCTGAAGTGTCGAAGGTACTTCTGCTTCCTGCGAAGTAGCGCCAGTATAAGCTTTCATAGTCACCAAATCTACAATGCCTTGAAAATCACTTTGTGAGCCTATGGGTAATTGAAGAGGCAAACATCTTGGTGACAACTTAGCCTGAATTCCTTTCAAAGTAGAGAAGAAATCGGCATTATCACGATCCATCTTATTAACAAATATTAACCGCGGCAAATTTGCTTTTTCAGCATCGCTCCACATCTGTTCTGTGCCTACCTCCACACCCGAAGCAGCGCATATTACAACTATTGCTCCCTCGGTTACCCTCAATCCCGATCTTACCTCGCCAGTAAAATCAGCATATCCCGGGGTATCAATGAGATTCAGCTTCATCCCCTGCCACTCAAATGGCAACAGGGACAGGTTGATACCCATGTGGCGTTCTACCTCAAGTGGATCATAATCCGAGGTAGCCGTGCCATCTTCAACGCTACCTAAACGCTGGATAGCGCCTGAGGTAAAGAGCATTGACTCAGTAAGCGAAGTTTTACCTGCCCCTTGATGAGACAGTAAGACAACGTTTTGGATTTGCACGACTCTACATTATAATATTGCCCCTGAAGATAAGCAACCGCTGTTGCATTATGAAGTGTGATGCTATAATGGGATAGTCACGCTGAGATGAAGCTGAGTTACGAACAGGTGAGGCATATCGCTTGGCTTGCTCGCTTGGGCTTAAGCGAGGAGGAAGTGGAGAAATTTAGCCTCCAGCTATCTAATATTCTGGAGAACTTCGAAATACTCAAGCAAGTAGATACAGCCAACGTGCCACCAGCGACTCATACCATCCCACTACAGAATGTCTTCAGGAAAGACAATGTAGCTGACTCATATTCCCAAGCTGAGATTTTATCAAACGCACCAAAACAAGCTGAAAAATGTTTTAAAGTTCAAGCAATACTAGAGTGAGCCCATCAGGCAAATGATTAACAACATCGTTATCGCCATCATAATTGGCTACCTCCTTGGCTCTTTTCCTTCAGCATATCTTGCCGGTCGTCTGAGAAAAGGGATAGACATCCGAGAGGTCGGAAGCAAAAACATGGGCGCTATGAATGTCTTCTACCAGGTCGGGCCGATGGAGGCTGTGCTAGTAACCTTGGCTGACTTGGGCAAAGGCGTAGGAGCAATTCTTTTGGTGCGGTGGTTGTTGGGCATTCCTCCAGAATTTGAACTTCTCACCGGGCTTACTGGCGTAGCTGCCATAATCGGCCATATCTTTCCCGGTTTCCTTAAATTCCGTGGCGGTAAAGGAGCAGCTACCGCCATCGGGATTCTCATCTTCTTGATGCCCTGGGCCGTTCCGTTTCTCTTTATTGTTTTTGCAATAGCTTTACTTATTACTCGTAATCCCACCTTTAGTTATAGCCTGCTCCTTATTGTTTTCCCGTTTGTTGCCTGGCTTATCTACTTCGAAGACCACGGCGAGCCTTTAATATTCTTTTCCATGGGTCTGGGGATATTCCTGGGCATACAGTACATCCCCAGGCTTAAAGAGATGCACGGCAGAACTGGCGGCGATTGGCGCAAAGTTATCAGGCGTCGCAGCCTCAAAGAAAGATTCTAAATATGACGGCGAATGAACTACACCAGCTAACTATTCATGAAGCACACGAGCTTCTTCAACAAAGGAAAATTTCCTCGACGGAATTGACAAAATCTGTACTGAAGCGCATCGCTGAGGTAGAAGGGAAAGTTCATGCCTGTGTCACTATTGTTGAAGACAATGCTCTGAAAGAGGCAGAGAAAGTCGATAATTACATCAAAACTGCCCATGAAATTACCCCTTTAACCGGCATCCCTACCTTAATCAAAGATGTCATATGCACCAAGGGGGTAAGAACTACCTGTAGTTCAAAGATGCTGGAAAATTTCGTCCCTCCCTACGATGCTACGGTAATAGAGAAACTGAAGGCACAGAAGGCGGTAATAGTAGGGAAAACGAATATGGATGAGTTTGCCATGGGTTCTTCTACGGAGCACTCCGCCTTTTTCCCCACCCACAATCCCTGGGATTTAAGTCGGGTCCCCGGAGGTAGCAGCGGTGGCTCCGCAGTTGCTGTGTCCACAGGTGAAGCTATCTATGCTCTGGGCTCTGACACTGGGGGCAGCATCCGTCAACCAGCCGCACTTTGCAGCGTGGTGGGACTTAAACCAACCTACGGTCGGGTGAGCCGCTTCGGCCTGGTTGCTTTCGCCAGTTCTCTCGACCAGATTGGGCCAATGACCAAGGATGTCACTGACTGCGCCTTAGTGATGAATGTCATTGCCGGGTATGACTCCAGAGACTCAACCTCAGTGCCTTACCCTGTCCCAGACTACACCCAGCAACTAATTCCAGACGTCAAAGGACTAAAGATTGGCATTCCCAGGGAGTATCTTGTCGAGGGCGTGCAGAACCAGGTACGGGTGGCTTTGCAGGCAGCTATAGATAAACTCCAGGAACTCGGTGCGGAAATAGATTGGGAAGTCTCTCTACCTCATACTAAATACGCTCTGGCTGCTTACTATATACTTGCTCCGTCCGAAGCTTCAGCGAATCTGGCTCGCTACGATGGAGTAAGATACGGCTTTTCCGAGCGAGATGCCAGTAATGTAATCGAGACAACGGAGAGGACGCGACAATTTGGCTTCGGGCCTGAGGTTAAAAGGCGTATAATGCTGGGCACTTATGCTTTATCCGCAGGTTATTACGACGCTTACTATCTTAAAGCACAGAAGGTGCGCATAC
>JAUWGZ010000005.1 GCA_030606165.1 Dehalococcoidia bacterium | reverse complement strand
GGTTACCGTCCGCCGGTATATCAAGTCTGGCAAGCTCAAGGCCAGGCTAGTCCCTTCCAAGTTCGGAGAGTCATACATTATCGCCGACCTACCCATACTCACTAAGCCGTTATCAGATAATACCCTATCAGCCCAACCCCTTATCAATAGAATAGAGCAACTATCCCAGGAAGTCGGCTATTGGAAAGCTAAAGCAGAATTGCTTCAGGAACGATTATTGCTTCTGGAGGCCCCTAAGCAGACCTATAAGCAAAGATGGTGGCAAAGGCTATTCAGGCCTCGGCAGTGAATGGATAAAGCCACCCTAATCACCAGCGCGGAGTGAGAAAGGCTGATCCATAGCGATTATGCTGTGAACTCGGATCAGAGGCCAGGGCCACGCTGAACGGGGAAAGAGAACAGGATTTCCAGTGGCTTTACCGTCGGAGGAGGAGGGTTTAGCCATAAAGAAGGCTTAATGCCCTTTCTCGGGCCTCTCAGGTGTATTCTAGAGTAATTCCAGGGGCACCGTACCAATCAGGCCTACTACAAATCAGGTATTATGTCCCAGAATACCGGCTACGAGATTTTCCCCAATTAGAGAGGTAAACATGCCATAGCGGCTAGGCTGCACAGTTACTCATTTTGTTGCCCCAAGAGTCCCCTATTCTTCCCCCTTTGGAGCACTTACTGAACCCAGCCTTTTCTGTTCTAATCCCTTTTTCCCCTTCAGCTTAAACGTTCGGTACTCCCGGTAAGAAATCTTCTCGTTAGGGCGCCCCCAACCCAGTTCTTTCAGTGCCTCGACTACCTTCTGGAGCTTCGGCTCCATATCTTGCCTCCCTAGGCCCTTTAGATGTGGCGGAAGCTCATGCCGCTCTTCAGGTTCCATCTCTAATAGATCGCAAATTGCCTCCGCTGCCCAACGCGCACCTCTCACAGGCGGCGTCTGGTCACGCCCGCCCTCGAAATCAGGCGCGGTCATTCCACACTTATCCTTCTCATACAGAGCAAAAGTCATCTCCAGTATTCTGGCATCGGGATCCGTAAGGTCTAAAGCCCGCTGAACTCGATTATAGCGTACTCTAAGACAATCTATGGCGCCGTAATCCTCCTCAAATCTATCAATTACGTATTCCAAGGCAGGGACGGATGCAGCGTAATTAAGATTATCATCCTTCGATAACTCCTCGGTAGTAACACCAACCACATAACTTATAAGAAAGGTGGAGGCGGTAACAGCTCCACAGGTGCCGACCCCTGTCATGGCTACACCACCATGGAGTCCTATCATTCCCTGGGTTATCGCTTCTTGTATTTCGGGTGGAAATAACTCTATGCCCTCAGACCTAAACGCATCGCATATTGCTCCAAAAGTAGCTGGGGCGCAGGACATGTATTTTGCCCCAAGTTCATCGGCAAGGTGACCTGCGTTATCTATTATTCTCTCCCTCTTTCCCTCGTCGATATTGATTCTCTCAACCATTTTTACCTCCTTTTTTGATTGTGTACTAGCGTCTCATAGTCAAGCAACCTCCAGAATTATAGACCGCGACCAGGGACTGGTCAATTCCTGACCTGCAAAGCACACTTATCTGAAGTTGTCATGGCTGGGCTTCTGTTTTGATTGAAAGGGCAAGGCCGGTGCTACAGAGCCAGTTAGGCTTTCTTCCTAGTGGCCATTGTTAGTTGCAGACCGCAGCTTTTGAACGAAGCAGGAGCAGCAAGCCGCGGGCGAGTAATTTACACAAAAACACTCATTTCGTTATCCCGGCCTCTCTTGCACTTCCTAGCGACTTGCGGTTTCCAATCAAAAACAGGAGGCGGCTGAAGGAAGTAAAGAAAGAGGATTGATAGCACCTGCCTTCCGGAAAAGATTCATGCTGGTTGTCATCAGCTGGGCCAATGAACAAGCTTGACATGTTGCTTTTACCATCAATTTCTATAATAGTCTGCAGTATGCTAGGATGTAGGCATTTATGAAAGAAGATTTCCTGAGCCGGCTGGCCGTGATTGTCGGCCAGGATTATGTGTCAAATCGCCCCGAAGACTTGTATCTCTATTCCCGCGACCCGGGGGCACAGAAGCCGCGCCGGGCCGACTATGTGGTTATGCCCCGAACAGTGGACGAGGTGCAGCAGATAGTCAGGCTGGCAAACCAGGAAAAGATTCCCCTCACCCCAATGGGGGCGGGGCTGACCCTGTCGGCCCTGACCGTTCCTCTCAGAGGTGGCATCGCGCTGGACATGAAAAGAATGGACAGCATAATAGAGGTAAACGAAGCCAGCCGTTACGCCGTAATTGAGGCCGGCGTCACCCAGGCAGCCCTCAGGGCCTATCTTGAGAAGCATCATCCCCACCTCCAGCACTCAACCCCGGAGTCACCCCCCACTGCTACCATAGTCGGCAACATACTGATTCAGGGGCACGGACACCTGACACCAAGGTACGGCATTAACTCACAGATGGTCAACGGCATGGAGGTGGTTTTGCCCACCGGCGAGGTATGCAAGCTGGGCTCAAGCTCAATAAGTCCCAGCTGGTTCAGCCGGGACCCACTCCCCGACCTTATGGGCCTCTTCCTGGGCTGGCTGGGAACGACCGGCATCGTCACCAAGCTGTCAATGCAGCTCTTCCCCAAACCCAGCTACAGAGACCTCTTGCTGTTCGTTTCCGATAGCACTGAACTTATTCCGGAGATTATAGACGAACTCAGCCAGATTAACCTCCTGGAGAACTGCTTCATTATCACCCAGGAGAAGCCGAGGTGGGCGCAGCGCATATACTATATTATTGTCATCTCCGGGCAGTCGCAGGCAGAGTTTGAGACCAAGAAAGGATTGCATAACCAGATTTTCCAGAAACACCCGGACAAGGTATCGCCGGTAAACGAGGAGCCGGCGCTGACACCGCTGCGGGAGAGGTTTCTCGGCGTGCCTCCGTTTGCCGCCACCGCTGCCGATTTCAGGAAAGGCGGCGGCTTTGAATACACCGGCGCCATACTGCCCATAGAGGTAATACCCCGGGCCTGGCAGAGCGGGATTGAGATTGCCCACAAGTACGACCTGCTTTACCAACTGGGAATACAGCTCCTGCCCAACGGCCATAGCGTTATGCTCGCCTACTCCTACCCCTTCAACCGGGCTGTCGCGGAGGAGGCCGATAGGGCCAGAGGCGCCCTGGATGAGACCAACCACCTGACCCTGGAGCTGGGTGGAGTGGTCTGGAAGCCGGAACTGCCGGCGCAGAAGCTGATCTTAGAGAGAATGGACGTCGGCACGCGTCAGTTGATAGACAGAATAAAGAAGATGCTGGACCCTAACGGCATCATGAATCCGGGAAACTGGGAGGTGAGCTAAATTTCCCTGGAAGATTATAAAAGCGTAATCCATAGATGCTTTGGCTGCGGGTACTGCCAGCTAACCCTAGACTATTCGGAGTTTAACTGCCCCATCTATAATAGGTTCCGCCTGAAGAGCTACTCGCCGGGCGGCCTGCTCTGGCTCATACGGGCCTGGGAGGAAAAAGAAATAGAATGGTCCGAGTCGCTGGGCAAAATACTCTACTCCTGCACCACCTGTAATAACTGCGTCCAGAGCTGCAAGTTTTCCTTTAATAAAGATGTTGTCAATATAATAATAGCGGCCAGAGAAGAGGTGGTGAACAGCGGGCTGGTTACTCCCAAGGTGGCCCGCTTTTTTCGCAATATTGAAGACTACGGCAATCCCTACCGGGAACTGAGAGCGAACCGGGGCCGGTGGGCTGAAGGTATGGGAATAGAGCCTTATAACGGCCAGGAGTTCCTCTTCTATGTTGGCTGTGTTGGCTCTTTTGATGAGAGGGGACAGAGGGCTGCCCAAGCAGTCGGCGGACTGCTTCTTAAGGCTGGTGTTTCCTTTGGCATATTAGGCCCTGCCGAAGAGTGCGATGGCAATGAAATCCGCATACTGGGCGAGAGCCGTATTTTCGAGATGCTGAAAGACAGGAACACCGCCCTTTTCCAGAATGCCGGCGTCAAGAAGATTATAACGCTTTCCCCTCATTCCTATAATGTTTTTCGAAATGAATACCCCGATAGCCTTGAAGTATTTCACTATACCCAGGTGCTCCGTGACCTTATTAAAGGGGGAAAACTGAAGCCAGCCTCAAAGCTGAACATGAAAGTTACCTACCACGACCCCTGTTTTCTGGGGAGACACGCCGAAGAGTATGAAGCGCCCCGTGAGATACTGAAGGCAATCCCAGGTGTTGAGCTGGTAGAGATGGAAAGGAACCGCCAGAATTCCTTCTGCTGCGGCGGGGGCAGCGGCAATTTCTACACCGATTCCTTCGGCGGCGGCGGAAATAGCCCGTCAAGAATCAGGGTGAGAGAAGCCGATAAGACCGGGGCTAGCATCTTAGCGGTAGCCTGCCCAACTTGTGCCGTAATGCTTGGTGAAGCGATAAAGGACGAGGAGATGGAAGAGAGGCTGATTGTTAAAGATATTTCAGAACTTTTAGAATTCCAGGGACACCTTACCAATTAGGCCTACTACAAATCAGGTATTATGTCCCAGAATACCCAATTCCAGGTCACCGGTGAGCGGAAAGTTGACAGCAATATGTCAGCCGTCTAAAGTGTAAGTCAGTGAGTTGTACCACGTTCACTCACGGTGCTCTCGGCGTCTATGGAACCAGGATACGTTACGCTATACCACTCTGGCGAATTGGAGCGTCGTGCGCAAGCGCTTGAGGCTCGATTAGCCTCTTGCGACATCTGCCCCAGGGAGTGTCGGGCCAATAGATTACAAAACGAACTGGGCTATTGCCATTCAGGGCGTCTCCCCATAGTCTCGACGGTCTGCGCTCATCACGGTGAGGAGCCGGCTATTTCAGGAACCAGAGGGTCAGGGACGGTTTTCTTTGGCAATTGTAATATGAGATGCGTTTATTGTCAGAACTACCAGATAAGTCAGAACTGGAAAAAGCAAAAAACAAAGGAAATGGACTGCCATACCCTGGCTGAAAGGATGCTCTACCTTCAGGATGAACTGGGCTGTCACAATATCAATTTCGTTTCGCCATCCCATTTTGTTCCTCAGCTCCTTCGGGCAGTTGTAGAAGCGGTGCCCATGGGGCTTCGAGTGCCGCTGGTTTACAACAGTAGCGGCTATGATTCTATCGCTTCTCTGAAAGAGCTTGACGGTGTAATAAGTATCTACTTGCCTGATTTGAGATATGCCTCTGACAGGTGGGCTAAGAAGTTCTCGCATGCCCCGGATTATGTAGCATGGGCTCGTCAGGCTATTAAAGAGATGTATCGCCAGGTTGGAGACCTGGTGGTAGATGAATCTGGCCTGGCACAAAAAGGATTGATAGTGCGCCATCTTATTCTGCCCAACGGTCTGGCAGGCAATGAGGAATCGCTAACCTGGCTTGTCCGGGAGCTTTCTCCCACGGTGACGGTTAGCATAATGTCTCAATACATGCCGATGCACCGGGCGTCACGAATACCACTGCTTTCTCGGAAGATCACCGTCAATGAGTATGAAACGGTTCTCCAGCTACTAACTGACATGGGAATAGAAAACGGCTGGGTGCAGGAAATGGGGGCAACAGAAGAGTATCTCCCTGATTTTGAACGAGAAGGTCACCCTTTCTCCCTGGAATTCCAGGGACACCATACCAATTAGGCCTACTACAAGTCAGGTATTATGTCCCAGAATACCCTGAAACTCTCTTTAAAACGACGTAGGGAATTTCGTCCGCCCCTGGCTGGAAGAGCCGAGTTTTTGAAAACTGGGTGATTGCTTTATACTATTCAATGATTGATATGTCGATAAGAGTATAGGCGACTTGGGAAGGTTACCTTGGGCGACAGGGATTTAGAACTGCTGGAATTCCACAAGATAAGGGAGATATTGGCCCGCTTTACTTCGTTTTCCGCCAGCCGAGAGCTTGCCCTCAGCCTTACTCCCCTCTCGGATGAAGAAGAGGTCCACCTGCGGCTCAGGCAGTCGGCTGAGGCACGCCGTTTGCTTGCACTCAGTCCCGATATCCATATCGGCGATGTTGTTGATATCCGGGAAGTGGTGAAGATGGCGACACGCGGCAAAGTCCTGGACCCTCAGTCCTTGCTGGAAATTAGAAAGACGCTGGCCGCTGCCCACAGGCTTAAAAAACACCTGATGAACCTGTCGAGTGAACTCCCGTTACTCAGTGGTCTGGCCAGAGACATTGTGGCACTGGAGCAGGTCGTAAAGGATATTGATGGCTGCTTGAGTCCGACCGGCGACCTCTTGGACACCGCCTCACCTAAACTGGCGTCGGTGAGACATAGAATGCGGGAAGCGCGCCAGGAGCTGCTCACTCACCTGGAAGCCATAATCAGGGCACCCCGAGGACGGAAAATAATCCAAGAACCCATTGTTACCGAGCGGGAGGGTCGGTATGTAATTCCTATCAAGGTGGAATATCGCCGGCAGATAAAGGGCGTTGTCCACGATGTCTCCAATACCGAGGCCACTGTATTTATTGAGCCCTGGACAACTACAGACGCACAGAATGAACTACGCGAGCTGGTTGCGGAAGAGAAGCACGAAACAGAAAGGATACTGGCAATGCTCAGTGCTGAAGTTGGCGCATTTGAAAGCGAAATTTCACGTAACATCGCACTGATTGCTGAGATTGACCTAGCGCTGGCTAAAGCCAGATATGCCAGGGAGGCCAAAGCTACCGAACCCATTATCGTGGCCGCTGGTAGAAGCGCTGGGGCAGATGGACATGAACTGGGCGGAGTGCTCAGGCTAGTCGAAGCCCGACATCCGCTGCTGGGAAAGAAGGCAGTGCCGCTATCAGTCGAGATTGGCCGGGATTTCTCCGTTCTAATCATTACCGGGCCCAACACCGGTGGTAAGACGGTCGCGCTCAAAACCATAGGACTTCTCAGCGTGATGGCGCAGGCCGGCCTGCCCATTCCGGCTCAGGCGGAAAGCCGCATCCCCATTCATGACGGCGTATATGCCGACATCGGTGATGAGCAGAGCATCGAGCAGACCCTTTCTACCTTCAGTTGGCACATAGGCAACATCGTGGGCATCATCAACAACGCCACGGCAAAGAGCCTAGTGCTGTTAGATGAACTGGGCACCAACACTGACCCAGGTGAAGGCTCGGCTCTCGCCCGCGCTATCCTGCTCCATTTCTTATTAAAGGGAACGATGACCGTGGCCACCACTCATTACACCGAACTAAAGGCGCTGGCTCACGCTACCGACAGCATGCAAAACGCGGCATTTGATGTGAACCCCGTGACCATGACGCCCACCTATCACCTGACTGTGGGTATCCCGGGCGGCAGCAATGCTCTGGCCACAGCATCTCGCCTGGGACTGCCGACGGAGATTGTCACCCGCGCCCGACACATGCTTTCCGAAAGCACTCATGAGATCGAGGCTTTGCTTACCCATCTGGTGACCGAGCAGAAGAATATAGAGTCGCTTCACCACAGCCTGGAGAGGGAACTGAGTGAAGCAGAACAGAACGGCGCGGACTTGAAAAACAGGCTCAACCAGTTAGAAGAGGACAGGCGAAGAATCATCAAAGAGACACGTGACCAGATAGTTCGCGAGGCTGCCGAACTACACATGAAAATTCGTGAGACTACAGCAGAATTGCGCAAGGAAAAATCGCGGGGAAAAATTGAGCAGGCAAAAAAGACACTAGCAGAGGCACAGGAGCAGTTGAATGCCGGGGTATGGCAGGCAAGACCAGCGGTTGAGATAAACGAAAAGGGAGCAGAGGCAGGCTCAATCACCGCCGGTGATATCGTCTGGCTGAAAGAGGCTGGCGTGCCAGCGACGGTACTTTCAGTTTTTGAGGAACGCGGGCTCGTCGAAGTCCACGCCGGGAAAGTGAAGATGACTCTCAGGCTGGACAGCGTGGAAAAGAGGATACCATCAACTGGCGCGGTGGAGACGGGTGGTGCTCTGATAACGAGGGGGTTGAGCAAGTCCAGGGTCCCTCTCGAGCTTGACCTGCGGGGAAAGAGGGCCGATGAGGTTGAGATAGCGCTGGAAGACTACCTTAACGAAGCGTCTCTATGCGGCTTGAGCCGGGTTCGCATCATTCATGGTATCGGCACAGGCACCGTGCGTCAGATTGTTAGGGAGATTCTTGCCTCTCATCCGCTGGTCACGTCTTTCCGGCCTGGGGAACAGAGTGAGGGCGGCGACGGCGTTACCATAGTCAGCATGTAGCCAGAGTATTTCGCTCGACCGGGTGATTGATATTATGTTCATATCAAGGAGATTCCGTCTCGGCAGGTCGCAGATGCTCGGCTTTCTGGATGAGCTGGCTTTGACAGAAGGCAAGGCGATATCTTTATACCTCCCACAGGGGACGCCTCAAGCCAGGGTTGAAAATCTGCTGGGACAGGTGTTTGCCACACCTGCCATACCGCCAGGCATGGCTGAGGTTATTGCCGGCTCGGGAATGGGAGCGGCGTTTTTCTGGAGCCCGCCGCGAATGTACCTAGTCATGCCCCCATTTCCGATCGTAGAAGAATATATCACCGCTGGCTATGATGTTGGTCTATTACGTTCTCTTCTCAGTCATGACTTCCTTATCGCTCTGGTTCTGGTTCGCTTAGGAGCATACAGCATTGGCATCTGCCGGGGCACAAAGCTCATAGATAGCAAGACGGGAACAGGCTTAGTGCACGCCCGCCACAAGAAGGGTGGTTCCTCGCAGGCGCGGTTTGCACGGCACCGGGAAAAGCAAATAGAGCAGTTTCTGGACCGAGTTTGCGGTCATGTGCAGGAGCATATCGAGCCCTATGCCCGGTCACTGGACTATCTGATCTACGGCGGAGCAAGAACTACAATACTCTCACTGCGTAAACAGTGTCCCTTCCTAAGCCAATTTGAGAACCGCATCTTGCGAACGCTGCTGGATATACCTGAGCCACGCAAGGCGGTACTGGAAAAAGCCATCGGCACCGTCTGGTCAACCGATGTGATCGAATGGTGCGAGGATAACTCTACAAATTCCAATGACGCCATACCAATTAGGCCTACTACGAATTAGGTATTATGTCCCCAGAATATCCCGAAAATGTTGTATAATAGGTACAAGTAAATCCAGCGTGAGGAAACCTACGCGAGTGCGAATCACCAGAAGGAAGGGTTACGTTTATGAGAATAGCAATCATCGGAGCAAGCGGACAAATTGGAGCATTCATTCGCGATGAAGCACTGACGCGGGGTCATCAGGTAACTGCGATTGTACGCCATCCTGAGAAGGTAACTGTGCAGGATCCGCGTCTTACCATTGTGAAAGCGGACATTCTTAAAGATAAGGTCGACGAACTCGTGAAAGGTCATGACGCGGTCATAAGTGCCTACAATCCCGGCTGGAGCAATCCCGATATCTACAATGAGCAAATCAAGGGTTATAAGGCGATTATCAGCGGGGTCAAGAAGTCGGGAATCAAAAGATTGCTGGTTGTCGGCGGGGCTGGAACTCTTGAAGTCGCCCCCGGTGTGCAGCTTATTGATACGGCGAGTTTCCCGGAGCAGGTGAAAAAGGGAGTACTGGCAACCAGGGAAACACTTTACATGCTAAGAAAAGAAAGAAAACTTGAATGGACATTCTTGAGCCCGCCAGCCTCGATCGCCCCCGGAGAGCGGACGGGGCATTACCGGGTTGGGAAAGACCAGCTTCTTAAGAACAAAGAAGGCGAAAGCAAAATCTCCACGCAGGACTACGCCGTTGCCATGCTCGATGAACTTGAGCATTCGCAACACATTCGCGAACGATTCACTGTCGCTTACTGAATTCCAGGGACACCATGCCAATTAGGCTTACTACAAATCAGGTATTATGTCCCCCGAATACCGTTATTCGGGTGGTTCTGGCTGCACCCTGGCCTGGGTTCTCGCTGGCAGGCCCCAGATATGGATGAAGCCGGGGGAGGCACTCTGGTCGAAGGCATCGCCCTTATCGTAAGTAGCCAGGCTGTAGTCATAAAGGGAGTAGGGCGACTTTCTACCCACTATCTGGCAGTTACCTTTGAAGAGCTTTACCCTTATGGTGCCGGTGACGTATCTTTGCGTGCTTTCCACATAGGCGGCTAAGTCCCGGCGCATACCTGTAAACCATAGCCCATTATAGATGAGGTCGGCATACTCAGCGGCCACCTTGGCCTTGAAGCGGAGTTGCCCCTTGGCCAGCACCAGGTCTTCCAAGGCCTGGTGCGCTTTCAGCAGGACCATGGCAGCCGGCGCCTCATAAATCTCCCTCGATTTTATGCCCACCAGTCTATTTTCGATATGGTCAATCCGGCCTATGCCATACTGGCCAGCTAGGTCATGAACCCTCTGGACAAGGGCAACAGGCTCTAACTTTTCGCCACCGAGGCTTACCGGTATCCCGTGGTCAAAGCCAATCTCCAGATAAGCAGGCCGAGTCGGTGTTTTTTCAGGCGACTTTGTCCACAGGAAGACATCCTCGGGTGGTTCGTTCCAGGTGTCTTCCAGCACGCCACATTCAATGCTCCTTCCCCACAGGTTCTCGTCGATGGAATACGGGCTGGCCCTGGTGATAGGGACAGAAATATCGTGGGCCCGGGCATATTCAATTGTTTGCTCTCGGGTCATATTCCACTCCCGGGCAGGGGCTATTACCTTTAGTTCGGGGGCTAGAGCGGCTACGCCTACATCAATCCTCACCTGGTCATTGCCCTTGCCGGTGCAGCCGTGAGCGACCGTTGTTGCCCCTTCCTTCTTAGCTGTTTCCACCAGGAGTCGGGCGATGAGAGGACGCCCCAGGGCTGTGGCTAAGGGATACTGCCCCTCATAAACGGCATCGGCCTGGAGGGCGGGGAAAACAAAAGACTTAATAAAGGTTTCTTTGGCGTCGACTACAAACGCTTTTATGGCTCCGACTTTGAGCGCTTTTTGTCTAATAGCCTCAAGGTCAGGCACATTGCCTATATCCACGGTGAAGGTGATGACTCTCAAGTTATGTCTTTCCTCAAGCCATTTTATCGCCACGGATGTATCCAGGCCGCCGCTGTAGGCCAATACTACCTTGTCTGACATTTCATAACCTCCTCCGGAGAAGTCCTAAATCCTAATATCTAAACTCTAGCAAATATCAAAATTCAAAGTTCAAAAAGGCTTTACTAAACTGATTTTTAAATTTTTCCCTGTCATTTTGCCATTTTTACTTTTGCCTTTTGCATTTCTTTTAGCATTTCGTAATTTCTCCCAACACATCCCCCAGAATGCCTATCGCCTTGTCCACTTCCTTTTCGGTGATGATAAGGGGAGGCATAAAGCGTAGAGCATTCGGCTTCACTTTGTTGACCAATAAGCCTCTATCAAGGCAAGCCAGCACCAGTTTCTCGGCGATTTCCTGGTTAAACTCTAAAGCTATCAAGAGTCCCCGGCCTCTTAGCTCAGTGATAAAATCAAACTGCTGCTTCAGGCTTTCCAGCCTGGTCATGAAATAATTCCCTACTCGTTTAACCTTTCCCGGTATGTCGTTATCAATGATGTATTTCAAGGCGGCATGAGCGGCGGCACAAACCAGTGGGTTGCCACCAAAGGTCGAGCCGTGCTCGCCCGGGGAAAAAAGGGAGACATTTTCTCTGGCTAAGAGAGCGCCGATGGGTACACCACTGCCCAGTCCCTTTGCCAAAGTCATCATGTCCGGCTCGACCCCGTACTGCTCATAGGCGAAGAGGGTTCCCGTTCGCCCAATGCCCGTCTGGACTTCATCCAGAATAAAAAGGATTCCCTTTTCCCGACACCAGCTTTGCACCTTTTTGAGATAGTCATCGTCAGGTATGTTCACCCCGCCTTCTCCCTGGACTGGCTCCAGTATTACAGCACAGGTCTGCTCACTGGTTGCCCGCTTGACCGCCTCGACATTGTTATATTCCACGTTGACAAAGCCCTCAGGCAGAGGTACGTAGAGCTCCTGAAACTTACCTTGCCCCGTGGCTGCGGTCATAGCCAGAGTTCGCCCATGAAAAGAACTATAGGTAGTAATGACCTCGTAGGCACCATTGAGTCGGAGCTTTCCATACCTGCGAGCTAGTTTCACTGCCCCTTCATTAGCCTCAGCACCGCTGTTGCAAAAGAAAACCCTGTCGAGACAGCTATGCCCAATTAGAAGCTGTGCCAGCTCTATCTGGGGGATGGTATAAAACTGGTTCGACGCCTGGATCAGGGTTTTAGCTTGCTTTTCCAGGGCCTCGACTACCACCGGAGGGCAATGCCCCAGACTGTTTACTGCCCAGCCGCCAACGAAGTCGAGATATTCTCGGCCCTGGTCATCCCAGGCCAAAGCTCCTTGACCGCGAACCAGGGTCACGGGGACTCTATTCACCGTTCTAAGAAATAGCTTCTGCTCTAACTTCTGCCACTTATTCTGGGACAATTGTTGTACCTCTTGATTCAGTTTGCCGAGCTTGTCCGGTAATCTCATAGAGTAAAGCATGGGAAATTTTGCCATCTGTGATGCGCACGACCTGCGTGGTAGTCAGGGCTCTAAGGCTGGCTTCTATTTTAGGGACCATGCCCCCCGAAGCTACTCCGGAGACGAGCATATTCTTGGCCTCGGCCAGGTTGAGCCTGGGGATCGCCTTCCCCGACCCATCGTGAATACCATCAACATCGGTCAGGAATACGAGTTTTTCCGCGGCTAATGCCGCGGCAATTTCCCCGGCAGCGGTATCTCCGTTAACATTGAGCAGCATCGTCCGGCCTTCGACCGAGCCGTAACTTACAGGCGAGACCACTGGCATATAGCCGGCATCTAGCAATAGCTTCAGCGGAGTGGGGTCAACGGCGACGACTTCACCGGCATAGCCCAGCTCGGGGCTCTTGATACTTGCCCAGAGCAAGTTGCCGTCGCAGCCACTTAAGCTTACTGCCTTTCCTCCCAGAGCCTGGATAGCTACTACCAGTTCTTTGTTGACCAGCCCACCCAACGCCGCAGCCACCACCTTCAGGGTCTCGGCATCGGTAACCCTCAACCCGTTTATAAAGCTGGTGGGAATGCCAAGGCGGGCGAGCCACTCGGAAGTCACCTTGGCGCCGCCATGAACCACCACCAGGGACTTACCCTGTTTCTGAAGCTCCACCAGGTCTTCTAAGGTAGTGTCGTGATTGCCCAGGGTGCTGCCGCCAATCTTGACTACTATGATTCCCTTTTGCATTATGTGGTATACCCGCTATTTATCCTAACATATTCCTCAGAGAGGTCACAGCCCCAGGCGGTGGCCTGGCCGTCTCCTAAATGCAGGCATAGCCTTATGAGCACATTATCGCTGTTGCTCAAAGCCGATATCATTTCCCCTTTGCTGAAGGGGGTGGGGCAACCCTGCTTCACGACACAAACGTCGTTCAAATAGACATCCAATCTGTCTTCTCTCACCCTTGCTCCGCTTCGCCCCAGGGCAGCAACGATACGCCCCCAATTAGGGTCGTTGCCATGGATGGCTGCTTTCACCAGCGGTGAACTAGCGATAGTTCGAGCTGCCTGGCGGGCCCCAGCCTGGTCTTCCGCCCTTTCTACTATGACTTCAATAAGTTTTGTGGCTCCCTCTCCATCCCGAGCCATGGACTTAGCCAGATGAGTGCAAACTGCATTTAAGGCTTCCTGGAAATCACCGCCACTATCGAAGTCAATAGGCTCGTTACCAGCCAAGCCGTTGGCCAATAGAAATGCACAATCGTTGGGGCTGGTATCGCCATCAATACTTACCATGTTGAAAGAGCGGTCCACCGCCTTTTGTAATGCTACGCGCAGGAAATAAGCACTCACCACAGCATCGGTGGCGATAAAACAAAGCATGGTAGCCATGCTGGGATGAATCATACCTATGCCTTTAGCCACCCCACCAATGGTGAACTTAGTTCCTTTTAAATCTACCTGGACGGCCATCTCCTTGGGTCTGGTATCCGTGGTCATTATTGCCCGGCAAAAATCGTGACCTCCTCCTTTGGTTGGCTTTATTTTAGGAATTCCAGCCCTGATTTTATCCATAGGCAAAGGCACGCCAATGATACCGGTACTGGCGACAAGGGCTTCCTCAGGATATATGCCTAGCTTGGCTGCTGCCAGATTTGCCATTCCCAGGGCATCTGCCAGTCCTTGCCCACCCATGCAGGCATTGGCACAACCGGAATTTACCACTACGGCCTGTGCTCGCCCTTTTGCTATATGCTTCTGAGATAAAATAACCGGCGCTGATTTAATTTGGCTGTTAGTAAAAACGCCGGCAGCCTTACAGGGCACTTCGGAGCAAAGAATAGCTAAATCAAGCTCATCTTTATCCTTTATTCCAGCATGCACCGCCCCAGCCAGGAATCCCGAAGCTGAGGTAACACTGCCTGAAGGAATTAAGTCGAACATAAAATTCAAATATAGCAAGAAATAAGGGCAGCGTCTATTCCCAGCGACCTCGCAGCCCAGGCAATTCCCTTTCTAGATTGCTTCGTGGCTCAGGCTTGACCTACAGCTCAAGCCTGAAGTTGCTTTCGCCTACTATCTCGCTCAATTCTTTAGCTAATTCGGGGCAGTAATTGACTGTTGTCTCCGGTATCTCCAGGTTAGTCACTTCATCCTCGCTGACAACAGCCAGAGAAACTCTATCCTGCCCGGGGTAGCTCTTGAGGATATCCATAATTTTATGGAGGCGTTCGATGTCTTTTTCTGCGTCGCCCGACTGTTTGATATCTATCATGACATGGCGACGCTGGGGTTCCTTTAGCACTTCTTGCCTCACAGGGAGGAGCATCGCCTCTTGACAGTTTAATTGCACTTCCCCATCCCTGACCTTCACTAGGCCCTTGATGGTGAGAATGTTGCCCTCCTGCCATATCCCCTGGGTGCTCTCATAGAGCCTGGGCCAGGCGATGACTTCGATACTGGCATCCAGGTCTTCAATTGAAGCGACAACAAAGGGGCGGTTATCCCTGGTGTGGGCCTGGCGTACCGAGACCACCATTCCCGTCACGGTCACCGCTTCATCAACCATGTCCATATTGATTTCGCCGCAGGACACAGTACCCGGTGATGATGGTTCCCTGGCGAGGAAGTCAAGGGGTTGGGAGAAATAAACCCCTAACAGCTCTCTTTCCCAGATAAGCTTTTGCTTGGCGGATACTTCTTCCTCTGCTTGCTCATAACCAAACCGGGGGGCAGGGGAGCTTTGGCCCCATACATCAAACATGCTAACCTGTCCCGATTCTTTTGCTCTTTGTTTCGCTTGAGCCAGGGAGATAATTTTATTCAGGGACTCGAGTAGCGTCTTACGGCTGCCCAGGGAGTCAAAGGCACCAACTTTGATCAAGCTTTCTAATACTTTCTTATTGATGTTACGAAGGTCGGTTCGATAGCAGAAGTCTTCTATGGACTTAAAAGCGCCCCCTGAGTCCCGGCCAGACAGGATATGCTCAATTGGGGAAAAGCCGACATTTTTAATAGAAGCCAGTCCAAAGCGGATGGCGGGATTATTTTCATCATCCTTCTCAATGGCGAAGTTAGCATGGCTCTTACTAATGTCCGGTGGGAGCACTTTGATTCCCAACCTCCGGCATTCAGCAATCGCCGAACGGACTTTTTCCATATTATCCGAATAAGTATCGAGGAGGGCAACCATGTACTCAATGGGGTAGTTTGCCTTAAGATAGGCAGTGCAGTAGGCAATTAGGCCATAGCTAACGCTGTGGGCTTTGTTGAAAGCGTAACCGGCGAAAGGCTCAATTAGGGAAAATACCTCTCTGGCTAATTCCGGCGATATGCCATTTTTTTTAGCTCCGGCGATGAAATTGCGCTCCTCTTTCTTCATCACCGTAGGTATCTTTTTACCCATAGCTTTACGAAAAATGTCAGCCTGGCCTAGGCTATAGCCGGCTAGAGCTTGGGCGATAAATATTACCTGCTCCTGATAAACGATAACTCCGTAGGTTTCTTCTAGAATCTCTTTTAGAATGGGATGGGGATAATGAATAGGGGCAACACCCTGCTTGGCCCTGATAAAAGTGGGGATTTGTTCCATGGGGCCAGGGCGATAGAGCGCCACCATAGCCGCGATATCGCTAAAGCTGCCGGGCTTGAGTTCCTTGATATAGCGGCGCATGCCGGCGCTTTCCAGTTGGAAGATGCCTTTGGTTTCCCCCGAGGCAAGCAACTCAAAGGTCCTGGCATCGTCGAGAGGAATATGCTGCAAATCCAGGGAGATTCCATGATTTTGGGCAATAATTTCTTTAACTTTGGCCAGGATGGTCAAATTAGATAGTCCCAGAAAATCCATTTTTAACAGTCCCAGGCGGGCGATGTTCCCCATGTGGAACTGAGTCATGACAGTGCGCTGCTCACCCTTTCCCAGCAGTTGTAGTGGCACATATTCGATTAAGGGCTCATGTGCTATAACCACACCGGCGGCATGGGTGCTGGCGTGCCTGACTAATCCCTCCAATTTCCTGGCTGAGTCAATCAGGTTACGTATTGCTGCATCCTGGTGATAAATGTCATAAAGCTCCCTGCTCTGTTCCAGTGCCCTATCCAGGGTTATGGTCAGCTCCAGAGGAATGAGTCGAGCTACCCGATCAACCTGACCATAAGGCATGCCTAAAGCCCGACCCGTGTCCCTTATCGCTGCTCTGGCTCCCATGGTGCCAAAGGTAATAATTTGAGCTACGTGGTCGGAGCCATATTTCTGGTTAACGTAGGCCAGGACTTCATCACGGCGGTCGTCCTGAAAATCAAGGTCAATATCAGGGAGCTCGCGGCGCTCGACATTAAGGAATCGTTCGAAAACAAGCCCATATGCTAGTGGGTCTACGTCAGTGACGCCCAGGCAGTAAAGAGCCAGGCTGGCAGCAGCACTTCCCCGAACACCAAAATAGATGCCCCGTTCTCTGGTAAAGGAGATTATATCCCAAACAACGAGGAAGTAATGGGCAAACCTTGTCTTCTGGATGACATCAAGCTCGTGGCTAAGCCGTTCCTTGACCTCTGAGCCGGGCTCTTGGTAACGTTTTGACAAACCCTGCCAGCAGAGCTCAGCCAGGAAATCATCAGCTTTTCTGCCCTCGGGCAATTCCACCTGCGGCAGATGTAGCTTGGTGAAATCCAGCTCCAGCTGACACATATCAGCAATAGCTTGGGTATTCTCCACAGCCTGAGGTAAGTCAGCAAACAGTTGTTCCACCTCTTCAGGGCTTTTCAGGTAGAAGAAATCGCCAGCCATCTTCAGCCTTTTTTCATCATAAACAGTGGTATTCGTCTGTATACACAAAAGGAGTTCATGGGCTGGGGCGTCTTTTTTATCAACGTAATGCACATCAAAGGTGGCTACCAGCGGTATATTGAGTTTAGTGGATAGCGAAATAAGCTCCTGGTTGATTTGCTCCAGTTCGGGGATAGGATGCTTTTGAATCTCCAGGTAGTAATCACCGAAGACTTCCTTGTACCACGAAGCTGCTCTGGCAAGCTCGTCGTTTCGCCCTTCGAGTATAAGTCGAGCCAGTTCCCCCCGAGCACACCCCGAAAGGGCAATAAGCCCGTCATGATGAAGCTTGAGAAGCTCCTTATCTACCCTGGGCTTATAGTAAAATCCCTCAAGGTGGCTTTTAGTAACCAGTTGGAGCAAATTGCGGTAGCCCTTTTCATTCTTGACCAGTAAAGTAAGATGATAGGCGTTTTTGTGAGCTGGCTCCCGGCTATGGCAATCGGTCTCGGCGACATAGACTTCGCAACCAATGATTGGTTTTATACCTGCTTCCCTGGCCGCCACATAGAAATCGATGACGCCATACATGGCGCCGTGGTCAGTGATAGCAAGGCTGTCCATGCCCAACTCTTTGGTCCGGGCAATAAGCTGAGGGATGCGACACATGCCATCGAGCAAGCTATACTCAGTGTGGACGTGAAGGTGGGCAAACTTCTGTGGCATTAGCTAGATTATAACATTTGCGCCGAGGGCCCCAAACGAGGAATTTCCAGCTGTCAAAAATTTCTTTACCATCACAATGAGCATCTACCAAAATGGGCATCACTATCTATAGTCACCCGCATAAATCCCGACACAATTTTACCCGCCATTGCGGGCGAAGCGTGCCAACCCCTTGTCCCCACCGAGATTGCTTCGGCTGACTTCGTCAGCCTCGCAATGACAAAGGGATGTCATTCTGAGCCCTTTCCCTTTTGTCATTCTGAACCGAAGGCGAAGAATCTCGCCTCCGCTCAGGGTAAACTCCGCGTGGCAATCTCATCAGGGTCTCTGCAGGGAGCCTCTTGTGTGCTCCCGCAAATTAAGAGGGGACAAGCCTCTCCCCCACGAAAGTAGGATTACTAATGGGTGATTGACGGGAAATCGAACGAGTCTTAGACTATATTCAGTTAGTTTTAGGGGGTGTTGCATATGCCTGCAAAAATAAATGGACGAATTTATTATAGGACTGCTGAAGTTTGCCAGATAGTTGGCATAGGTAAGAGCACTTTGTTCCGCTGGATCAGGCAAAACATCGTGAAGGATGCAGAATATAGAGACAGGAAAGGGTGGAGGCTGTTCGCGGAGGATGAACTACTCCGTCTTAAGTCGGAGACTAACAAAATTCAGAAGAACTGTGTGGCCAAAATATGAGAAATATCATCGATTTTGAGGAACAAATTCAAGGAGGCGTATCGTGACAACTACAATGAGTAAGAGTCAACAATCCGGAAAGGTGGTAAGCAAAGATGTGAAACAAATGGTCGAGTTTGCCTCCGGGGTCCCCAAGGAGGCTAAGGATCCTCTCGATGAGCTAATGAGCCATGCCCAATCCGCCTATACGTCCTATCTGCAAGCTCAGAGAAAGGTAGCGGCAGCGTATCAGGAACGGCAACGCCAAGAGGAGAAGTCCTATAAAGAAATTGAAGAGCAAGCCGCGAACATCTGTGCAGAAACCATAGAAAAAGCTGCGCAAGCCCTGGAAAAGGTTGAACAGGAAGCCGAGGAAGCATATAAGAAAGCGAAAAAGAAAGCTGAGCAGGTTTACCAGGATAGCGTGAGTGAGGCATTGAGAGTACGCAAGGAGACCGTCGAGCAAGCCTGGAAAGAAACTCAAGGAAAGTCAGAGAGAGTCTGGCAGGTCTTTCAGGGTGAAACTGAGAAATAGAAATGTGACGGGACTGACGTGTCACATTGGTAGTCTTGCCGTTATCGAGTCCTGTGAGAAAGGTGGATTATATTATGATTAATAACCCTAAAAAAGATGGCGTCATTGTGCTGGGGGGGCGTGAGTTCAATCGAGTAAAAAACGGGTTAGCTGAGGCTCAGGTAGCGTCTTTCATTGACTCGCTTATCGAAGAGCGGGATAAACTGGCCCAGTCCCAAGAGCATATCGCGTCTCTTAACAGACTTGCAGAGATGACCGTTGTCGAAGCCGACAGGCTAGCCACACAGATCAAGGCAGAAGCCGCAGAACAAGCTAAAGCTGAGAGTACTGCCATTATAGATAAAGCCAGGGAACAAGCTCGACAGATGGCGAAACAGAAAATAGCTGAAGCTGTGGAGATTGCTAATGAAAAGGCTAACGCAATCAAGGCCACAACCGAAGAGGAAGCAGAACTGCTGCTAGAGAACGAGAGAAATAAAATCCGGGGTGAACTACACAACCTTGTAAATCAACAATTCGGCTATATGCTGGAAGAACTGAAAGGCCTTAAGCAGCAGGCAGCAGCGGTACAGGCAGATTTTGACAATAAGTTGTCTAAGCCCAGTGAGGAGGGCAGCGACGCAGTCGCGGAAATTGAGGAAAGGAGCGACACCCTAGTCACAGAAGAGAGCGACGCAGCCGCGAAAATCGCGGAAGGGAGCAAGTCACCTGACGAACACCCGGAGCCAAGCCAGGCTACGGACCAAATTGAAAAGAGCTTCGAACTCTCGAAACTATTTGAGAGTAACGACAAGCTAGAGTTGGGCAAGCCGCAATGGGAAGTGGAAATCTTACCTCCGTTTGGTATAGCCAAAATCATGGAAGTCGTATCCTACCTTGACCAATTACCCGAAGTTGCAAATACTGAGATGATTGTACCTCAGATTGATACGCCTTCAATTCTGGTCTTCCTGCGTGACTCCCTGAACCTTGTTGATTTACTACAAACAATCCCCGCAGTGACTCACGTTGAAGAAGTCACAATTGACAAAGATGCTACCAACGGCGAACCAAGGAAAGAACCACGGAAAGTTCGCATAAGCCTCTCGGAGAACATAACTTCGCAAGAAAAGAAATAAAGAACAGGCATGAAAGAACCTAAGCCTCGGGCGACATTTTATATGCCGCCTCTTTTTGTCGGGGAATAAATCCCCGCCCCCTGAAACTTCGCAGCGCGCCTCATTGGAGTCGCGCTTCGCCTCCAGATTTTTGTAGTTGCCTTATTTATCAGGCCCGGCCCATCTTCTATCAGGGACAAGTAAGTCTGCAGCGGAAACCTTTGACCGGATGCCTAAGCCCTGGCTGGAGAAAAAAGTTGCCAAACAGCGATGATTCGGATGGCGCGCCTAGAGGGATTTGAACCCACGACCCCCGGTTCCGAAGACCGGTGCTCTTGTCCGCTGAGCTATAGGCGCATCGCATATAGAATTCTAGTGCCAGAGTCCTCTCGTGTCAACTTATTCCCATAGTCCTAAAGGGAATATACCTAAACCTCCTCTAGTTGAAAGTTGCTCATCGTGTGTGCTATAAAGGCAACAAGTAACAGGTAAGTTTTCCCCAAAAAATGAAGGGGTTTCTAGCTTGTCAGCTTACTATCAAGGGTCAGTACGAGAGCCAGGGCTGAGCCCCTATCACCCAATTTATGGACTTTTTACCAATGCTGATGAAATTCTGGGAAAAACTTAACCGTGCGGCGGATAATACACCATGAACTGAGATTTTGGGGAAACTAGACTCTTACGGCAATAATCATGCTTAAGGAGGAGATTGCGATGAATTATGAGAATTTCCTTGAATTGGTTAAAAAAAGAAGGAGCATCCGCAGGTTTAAGCCAGACCCTATACCTGATGAATATGTGGACAGGATTATTGAAGCTGCTCGCTGGGCTCCATCGGGCTTTAACTCGCAGCCGTGGGAGTTTGTCGTCATCAAGGATAAGAAATTAAAGGACGACGTTATGCGAATTATCAGGCCGCCGCGTCCAGCCGGAGCCTCGGGATTCTCCAAATTGGAAGATATGTGTGAGCCCTGGATGCGACAGAAACGGCAGCCCTGGCTTGACCCGGAAATGGAGTACCAGAATGCCCCGGCTCTTATATTACTCTTTGGCGATACCAGAACTCAGTTGGGGTTACCCATGGTGGTAAGATGTGACCCACATATAAAACAGTCAATCTATCTTTCCAGCCTGGCCAATGCCTTTCTGTATATGCACCTAGCGGCTACGACGCTGGGTCTGGCCAGCCAGTGGGTATCTTCGGTGGCATCACCTTATAACCACTGCTTACTAAAGAACCTTTTACACATACCCAACGAGATGGAGGTCTACGATATGATCGCCTTGGGCTATCCTGCTTACAAATCGAGGCCCAAGCTGATGAGGCCGCTCGACAAAATGGTTCATCGTGACTACTTCAGCGAAGAAGATTTCCGCACTGACGAAGAGGTCAGAGACTTTATCAAGAAAACTAGAGCCTGGGTTTTCGCCAACCACCGACGTGGGGCGGATAAGAATATGGTGGGGTGAACGGTGGGATTTGAACCCACGATCTCCAGGGCCACAACCTGGCGCCTTAACCACTAGGCTACGCTCACCACAACCACAAATATTATACTTTACAATGGCCGCCACTTCAATCTTGAAAGCGAGCGATTATAACAATCAAGGCCTTATAGCCTCACAAGGCTCCAGTGGTCGGGGCATCCGTCTCACGCAGGAATGTCAGAGGCTCAAGTCCTCCATCACCCGCTAAAAAATAAATCTTTCCAGCTTCTAGCTAAGTGAAATAGGCAATAAGCGCTACCACCCCTATTATGATGAGCCAGATGCCCACCAGATAATTGAGGATTTTAGGAAAAATCATTACTATAATACCGAAGATAAGGGTGATGATTCCTCCAATGAGACTTAACCTAGGTATTGACTCAAGCACACCAAACATAGATTGTCACCTCCCGCAATTGAATTACCGCTAGTATGATATGAAACCAAGTATTCCGTCAATAGGCATGTTCCCACTGCTAAAAAGCTAGCTTTGTCAAACGACAAACTTGAACTTGGCTATGCCTCAGAGTAAAATAACAAATATCATGATTGAATTTGAGCACATAAAGAAGCTATCCCGGACGTCCCCGTCTAAAATAGTGCTTCTGATAATGGATGGCTTAGGCGGGTTACCTCATACTAAAACCGGTAAAACAGAACTGGAGTCAGCCAAAAAACCCAACCTGAATCGCATAGCCAGGGACTCTCTTTGCGGACTCACTGACCCAGTAAGCCCGGGAATTACGCCGGGGAGTGCCCCTGGGCATCTGGCAATCTTTGGCTATGACCCCGTCAAATATAATATCGGGCGGGGAGTCGTGGAAGCTCTGGGAATAGATTGGGACCTAAAGCCAGACGAGATCGCGGCCCGGGGTAATTTCTGTACAGTTGATGACAAGGGAATCATTACCGACAGGAGGGCAAGACGGATTCCCACAGCAAAAAATACCGAGTTATGCCGCGCATTGAATAAAATAGCCATAAATGGAGTTGAGATTTCCATGCTGCCTGTGAAAGAACATAGATTTGTGCTCATCCTCCACGGCGAAGCTCTGTCGCCCGATTTAGCAGACTCCGACCCGCAGCAAGCAGGGTTAGCCCCCAGAAAGATAGAGGCATTATCACCACAGGCACAGAGAACCGCGGAGATTGCCAACGAATTCGTGTCTCAAGCAAGAAAGCTTTTACGAGTTGAAGTCTCCGCCAACATGGTGCTTCTACGTGGCTTCTCCCGTCGCCCCGACATCCCCCTTATACCTGAGATCTACAAACTAAAACCGGCAGCCATTGCTACGTATCCTATGTACCGGGGCCTGGCTAAGTTGGTGGGGATGCAAGTATTGCCGGGAGGCGAAACCATAACAGCACAACTGAACAGCCTGCACCTCTACTATGCCGATCATGATTTTTTCTTCGTCCATTTTAAGACCACCGATGCCAGAGGGGAGGATGGCGACTTCCGGGCTAAGGTTCAGGCCATTGAGGAACTTGATAATGCCCTCCCCAACCTGCTCAACTTAGACCCGGAGGTCCTGATTATCACTGGAGACCACTCTACCCCCGCAACCTTAGCCCAGCACAGCTGGCATCCAGTCCCTTTCATGCTAAGGTCCAAGTGGTGTCGCCCCGATAACGTCACTGAGTTCTCGGAACGAGCCTGCCTTGCTGGTGGTATGGGGCGTTTCCCAGCTATGGAAATCATGCCTTTAGCTATGGCTAATGCTTTAAAACTGGACAAGTTTGGCGCCTAAACAAAATCAAAATTTAAAAGGCACAACTCTTAACTTTTGCTTTTTGCACTTCAGACAGATTTGTTCTGGATTTACTAGCCCGGTTTAGCTTTCCCGTTCGGGCTGAGCCGCCTCCACCAAACCTGCCTGTTGCAGTGCTTCCATAAGGCGGGCAGCTCTAGGATAGCCAATACGAAGACGGCGCTGTAAGAAAGAAGTGGAGATATGTTTATATTCTTGTGCCAGGCGCTTTGCATCTTCCAAAAGAGGGTCGGGGGGAGCAGCTATCCGGGCACTTAATGGGCGCTCAGCCACCTCATCAAAGTCGACAGAACTCATCTCAATCTGCCGCTGGTTTCCCCAGAAATACACCAATCTCTCGATCTCAACATCAGAAACAAAGCTTCCTTGAAGACGCTTAGGCTTGCTAGCTTCAGTAGGCATATAGAGCATATCCCCTCTACCCAGCAATTTCTCAGCACCTACCATGTCAAGTATGGTCCTAGAATCTATGTGAGAAGTGACTGCGAAACTAATGCGGGTAGGAAAGTTAGCTTTAATAAGCCCAGTAATTACATCTACCGAAGGGCGTTGTGTAGCTACGACGAGATGAATTCCTGTAGCCCGAGCCAATTGAGCTAACCGGCAAAGCGCATGTTCCACCTCATCGAAAGCTGTCATCATTAAATCAGCCAGCTCATCGATGATGAGCACTAAATATGGCAACTCTTCTCCGGGTGAGCGGTCCTTGTTATAACCCTCAATATTGCGTGCTCCCGCCTGAGCAAACTGACGATATCGACTATCCATCTCCTGACTAAGCCACCTCAAAGCCTTTATCGCCTTATCAGTATCCACAACCACAGGAGCAAGTAGATGGGGCACTCCGTTAAAAGTCACTAACTCCACCCTCTTGGGGTCAACCATGATGAACCGAACGTCGTCGGGGCTGTTGTGTAAAAGCAAGCAACAAATAATAGAATTAAGACAAACAGTTTTACCACTGCCAGTAGCTCCAGCGATAAGCAAATGTGGCATCCTGGTCAGGTCTGCTGCCAGTGCCTCACCACCAGCACCTTTACCCAAAGCGATAGCTAGCTTGGAGCGGGCTTTAATCTTCTGAAAAGCAGCGCTCTCTATCGCACTGCGCAGGGCAACTGAGCCAAACACAGTGTTAGGAACCTCAATGCCCACCACCGATGCTCCGGGCACGGGAGCCTCAATCCTGATGCTGGGAGCAGCTAGGGCTAGAGCTAAATCTTTTTCCAAAGAGGTAATACGGTCTACCCTTACCCTGGTTCTGGAGACTTCTTCCATTTTCGTTTCATAGCTACCATCCCTCCCCCTTTCTCTTACTTCTTTATATTTTCTGTCCCAACCAGGCTCAACACCAAACTGTGTCACAGTAGGGCCTATATTTACCTGCACAACCTTGGCTTCTACACCATAGCTCACTAGAGCTTCCTCGATCAATCGGGCTCGTTGGTCAATGTCTGCCCTGTCCAATTTCACCTCAGCTGGCTTATCCAAGATATCAATCGGTGGAAGATGCCACCCTCCGGGGGTGAGAATTAGTTCGTGTTCTGATTGCCACACGGGAGGAGAAGGAAGTAGAGCAGGCTTTGCCTCCACTTCATCAACTGCCCCTACTTCAGGGGAGGTAGCTTCGAGAGGGATAGCTTCAGCAGGAGCTCGCCGGGGGAAGCTGACCCTGGGACGGCGTCGGAAAACTCTGGTCAAGAGGCGCCAGCTATTCTTAGCAGCGTTCCAAGACTTCCGAGGGATGATAAAAATAATGCCCAGAAGGACAAGTCCGGCTACCCCAAGCCCTCCCACGATATTAGAATCACCTATTATGCTTTGCCCGAATGTGCCTCCCAGTGTGGCTTGCCGCAAAATACCTTCCCCGGGGAAGAAAGAAATAATTCCCCATACAGCAAAAGCCAGGCTAATGCCCCCGAGAACCCAATTCCACCTATGTTTCACAACAGAGAACTGCCGCCGCCATGCCACCCAGACCAGCGAGCCCAAAGCGATGGCTATTATTATTAATCCATAACCAAACAATGTGAGCATACCTTCCCATAACACATACAGCAAGACTACTGTTACGACAATTAAGATAAGCCTTCGTACCACCGGTGAAGCGAGGAAGCCGAAGAATCGCTTCCATGCTGGCCGGCTTTCTTTTGCCTTCCCCCTCAGCTTAGACCCACTTCTTGCTTTAGACACGGAGTTATGCCCCTAGCTCGTCGGCTTTCTCTGGGTTTTCCCTACCTCCACAACCACAGGAATGATGACAGGACGACGATGAATTCGTTTATAAAAGAAGCTGCTCAGGGAATCCTTTACTTTGGCATCAACGAAGCTTGGTTCACTCAAGCGTCTTCTAGGAATGAATCCTTCTTTTCTGTTCTCTAAAGCAGCCAGCACCACATCTCGGCCTTTCTCAATCAATGTCTGTTCCTCTCCAGCATCAACAAGGCCTCGCGTTATAATGCGTGGCCTTTCAGCTAGTTTACCGCTTTCAGCATCAATAGCAATGGTCACCACAACAACGCCGTCTCGCGAAAGTAATTTGCGGTCCCGAAGCACAACGCCATTCAACTCGCCTGTTATCAGGCCGCTTACATAGATAACTCCGACACGGGTTCTATCAACCACCTTTCCTGAATCTTGCCCGAGCTCAAGCACATCCCCGTTCTCAAGGACAAAAATGTTATCTTTGGGTATACCCATACTTTGAGCTAAGCTGGCATGCAAGCTTAAATGGCGATACTCACCATGAACAGGAACAAAGAATTTAGGCTTAACCAAATTAATCAAAAGCTTCAACTCCTCTTGACTACCATGCCCGTGGACATGAACTTGAGCCAGCTTGTCATAAATTACATTGGCACCTTGACGGAAAAGGCTGTCTGTAGTCTTGCTGACCAACATCTCATTGCCGGGAATAGGAGTTGCTGAAATCACCACGGTGTCGCCAGGGATTATCTGAACTCGACTACTGGGGTCGCGATTAGCCATGCGCACCAAGGCAGAAGTGGGCTCACCTTGACTTCCCGTGCTCAACACGATAACTCGATTGTGAGGCAAAGTCTTAAGTTCGTCCAAGCGACAAATAATGCCGGGGGGAGCAGTAAGATAACCCGTTTTCAATGCCATGCTCACTATCTCCTTCATGCTCCGCCCGATGATAAATACACGGCGACCATGTTTAACGGCAACATCAAATACTTGCTGCACGCGAGATATGAGAGAGGCAAATGTAGTTACGATTACCCTCCCCTTTGCCTCGCTTACAATCCGATCTAAAGTATCTCTAACCACCCTCTCGGAAAGAGTATACCCAGGAAGCTCGGCATAGGTGGAGTCAGAAAGAAGAAGCAAAACACCCTTTGCCCCTAGCGAAGCTAATTGGTTAAAGTTAGTAGGCTCGCTGATGACTGGGGTATAATCGATCTTAAAATCCCCGCTGTGAACTACAATTCCCAGGGGAGTGTGAATTATCAGCCCTACACAATCAGGAATACTATGGCAAACAGGGAAAAACTCTATGGTGAAATTACCTAGTGTAATCCTGCTCCCCGGGCTAACTAAATTCAATTTTGCGTCAGTTTTCACCCCTCGCTGCTTGAGTTCCAGGAGAATCAGCTCTCGAGTGAACTTGGTAGCATAAATGGGCAGGCTGAGCCGAGATAAAATGTAAGGCAGTGCCCCAATGTGGTCTTCGTGCCCGTGAGTAATCACTATCCCCCTTAATTTTTGCTGTCTCACCAAAAGATAGCTAATATCTGGGATAAGCAAGTCAACTCCCGGCATTTCCTCGCTGGGGAACATGAGTCCGGCATCAATGACGACGATGTCGTTGCCATATTCCAATGCCATCATATTCTTACCAATTTCACCTAATCCGCCTAGAGGGATGACTCTTAATTTATGTGTTGGCATGGTTTTTCCCCTTCCTTTTCATTCAGGACATGGTTCTAAAACAAGCTTAATTGTTTAGATTCAACTACGTCTTGAGGCAGGTCTTTACCTTGAGCTAATATCTGCGGAATCCTGAGCATATCCGTTTCGATGGTCCGTCGTAGAGAGCCTTGATGGAGAGCCGCCGCAGGATGATACATGGGGTAATAAATGACGCCTCCCGACTTTCGTGGCTTTCCATGAATCTTGCTTATGCTCTCATTGGGAAAATACCGCGCTAGAGAGTAACGTCCTAAAGTAATAATCATTTGGGGATGAATTATCTCTATTTGACGGTCTAGCCATTTGCGGCAATTTTGTATCTCCGCTGGTAGCGGGTCACGGTTTTGGGGAGGACGACACTTAATTACATTAGCAATATAAACTTCCTCTCTGCGTAAACCAATTGAGGCTAACAGTTGGTCCAGAAATTGCCCCGCTGGCCCGACGAAAGGACGCCCTTGCTGGTCTTCGTGCCACCCCGGAGCCTCACCGATAAAAAGTAAATCCGCATCCTCAGCCCCCTCACCAGGCACCACCTTAGTGCGATACTTAACTAGCTCACAATCCCGGCAAGCTATAATTTCCTCACAAAGTTGAGTTAAAGCTGACATCTAATTCGATGGTAGCACATCTACCTTTGTCGGTCAATTTGAACCCTTGCTAGACCAGGACTGCTCAACTTATTTACTCTTCCTCCTCATCCTGCTCCCAAATAGGCTCGGTGAATTGGTCAATAAATTCAGCCGTCACTCTCTTCGCAATTCTATCCATCTCCTCGTCTACTTGCTCGGCCAGATGGCCAAGCTCGGTCAAGTCAAGTGTAATTCCTAACATTTTAGTTAGGATACCAAGCACAGCCAGAGAAGCTTTGGGATTTGCTATTTGCGTGGCATACGCTGGCACTTCGCCCAGCAAGCAAATGCCTTCCATCCCCCTTTCCTTGGCCATTCCCAATATCAATCCATTCAATCCAGCGATGCGAAGGTTACTTCTAAGAACCACACTATGTTTGCTTAACTCGTCAACTAAGTTAGAAGTTGTCGCTGCTCCCCAAACCTTCATCTCTTCACTATGGTGGATGCGTGTTACCGCAGCAGCACAACTATATATCCTTGCCACTTTAAGCCTTTGCGCTACGTCCAAAACACAGTTAACCAGCTCATATCCTTTGAAACCAGGCTGTTCCTCACCAATAAAAATCACCAAGCTTTTCTCTGCCTTGGCGGATTGCCAATAATAAAACTTGCTCTCAGGAAAACGAGGGTTTTCAACCACGTTGTCGCTGACTGTGACACCCACAGGTTCAAAGAAGTTAATAGGTTCGATCTCCCCTATTTCCACAGCATTTAGCTTCTCTACAAGATACTTCGCCGCGGTTAGGGAAACGTCGCCAATGCCAGGCCAGGAGGCAAGCATAGAACAATTCTTAGGGCGTGGTTGCTTATAAAGCTTTATTACGTCTTTCGTATCCATCTTAGCTCCCCTTGGTCGTCACCGATACACTAGAGCAATATAAAGGAGGAGTTTGCAAAATCCCGCCAACCCACCTTGCTTCCTGCCCTATGCCAAGAAGTTCTTTTAGCACTTGATACACGTTACCGGCAATCATAGTATCCTTCACTCTCCCCACTATTTCACCATCCTCTACCTTGTATCCCAGCAAAACATTGCCACCGAAGTCACCACCCAGAAGATTACCCTGGTCAGCCCCGATAAGTTGCTCCACAATTAATCCTTCTTTCATATCCTCCACCATCGCCTGGAAAGAAACATCTCCTCCGCTTAAAATAAGAGAGCTTATAGCTGGGCTGGGGAAACCGCCACCTACTCGCTGGCCGTTACCGGTGCTCTGAGTACCAGCTAAAGCTGCTGTTTGTAAATCATAAAGGAACTTCGTCACTACTCCATTTGTAACAAGTGGTAGACGCTGGCTGGACACCCCCTCGTCATCAAAAGGATAACTCCCTACGCCATAAGCTACGGTAGCATCATCCCATAAGCTCAGATTTTTGTCAAAAACTTGCTCCCCTAGTTTATCTTTTAAAGGCGAAGCTCCCTCGAGGACGGTTTTGCCGTTAAACGCCAACACTAGAGGACTCAGTAAAGCACTGGCTACTCCATTAGGTGTAAAAATTATTGGCAGCAGCTTGGTGGACACAGCAGCTTTTTTCTTAGCCATCTCCAGTTGCCATATCACTCTACCAGCCAGGTCATCAATCCCGATAAAATCGGGACGGCATGAGCTTTCGCTATCACCCACAAAAAGCATATCTGTATCCCGAACGAGAATGCCTTCCAGGCTAAGGCTAAAAAAGCTGCTGGCATACCTTCCCTCACCGCCTTGAGAATTAATTAAGGAGATGGAGCTTGTCCCTTTGGTTACTTGAACATCGCAAAGGATATCGGGAGTATGCCCCCTGATCCTGGCTATAAGCTCCTTCCCGATCTCAACCATCCTCTCCATAGCTATTTCGTCTACCTCGGAATCAAAGATGCTTACCTCAGAATAGTCTTGGGAGGAAGGAAATCGAAAATTGGCCGGACTGCCAAATTGAGAAGTTTCCACAGCCATGTCAACCAAAGCTTCCCAACCACCCCCTCCACTAGCAATAGCAAAGCCAATTCTACCTTCCTTGAAAATTCGCAAGGCAGTACTGCT
>JAUWGZ010000065.1 GCA_030606165.1 Dehalococcoidia bacterium | reverse complement strand
AAGCGAAGCGAAGGCGATGCTGTTTAGCTAACCACAAGATAAATTTTACCCTGCTCATCTCAGCTAATTCCGCAGCCTTCCCCTGAGAGATAACCCTTTCCTGAAGCAAAAGCGAACCAGAGGTGGGATATGCTAACAACGTCCCTCCTCCCTACGGTGTGTCCTTGGCTACGGCAGGGGGCAACTCTACGTGCTCGGCGGTCTGACGCCCCCAAGTCGGTACCTCGCGGCCACCGCCCAGAGCGGGGGCAAGGCATATATCTTCGGCGGGGGAGTACATGGACACCTACCTCAGCGACACTTGGGAGTTAGACTTTGCCATCAAGACTTGGACGAAGAAGTGTGCGAACATGCTGGTGGCACTGCCGGAAGCGGCGGCTGCGGTGTTTGAGGCGCAGATCCACCACGTGTTGCTTAGCTGACAAGCTTGAGCGTGCTAAGGCAATCAAGGAATTCGCTTATCAAAACGGTCTCCCGTTAATTAAACCAATTTACCCAGAATAAAACTTCTTCGGTGACCCGGAAGATACACCAGTGCTTGGTGCTACCGCTTTGGAATCTTTTGGCTATCAATTGGATCCGGTGACGAAGAAGTTAAAGCCAATAGAGTTGCTAATGGTGTGAAATCATCCATCTTTGCATCATCCACTTTTAAATACCGCCTTACACAGATAAAGCAATGTCCATATTTTACTTTAAGTTCTTACCTATATTCCTTACCTAAAAACCTCATACCTTTTATACCCTTCTAGATAAACGGAAGAATGCAGTATATAAATTGAAAATAAAAAAAAATAGGAGGCGAAAAAGAAAAAACCGAAAAAGTGAAAAAAGGGGTAATAATGATGTCGGTGATGGTCGCAATCTTTGCATTGGTAAGTGCTGTTATCCGAGATTATTCCAATACCATTGGAGACAATTCTCAACCTCATTCTAACGAGGTATGTATCTGAAGAATCTTACGAGGTGTTTAAGTTCAGGATAAGATTAGAATGAATGCAAAATAGAGGAAGAAGAGGAATGAAAAGAGAGAAAGCAATTACAATGGTAATCGGGTTTATTGTTATTATGCTGGCGTTTGCGGAATGCGCATCTGCCAGCGATACTATGAATTTACCTACCCGCGCGCATACCCTGTCCGTTCCGCTGAGCATTAACGAAACAGCAGGCATTGCTCGTTTCGATGACCCGGTCGCCTCTGGCGTGCCCATTTCACGAGACGAGAATCTGCCCGATTTGAGCGATCTATACCTTTTGGGCTCGAACGGCGATCCCATGCCGGTTCAGTTCAACGCCGAGAACCCCAAACCACCCACCTCCCCCGTCAAACTCATCTTCATCCACCACTCCTGTGGCGAGAACTGGCTTGCCGATTACAACGGCCGCTTGGGCATTGCCCTACGCGACAACAATTACTTCGTCAGCGATAGCAACTACGGCTGGGGGCCGGACAGCATCGGCGACCACACTGACATCGGCCATTGGTACAACTGGTTCGTCGGCCCGCACCGCGACACCTACCTGAGTGCCCTCTACGCCGAGAGTTATCGCAGTTGGGATTTTTACTCCCGACTGTCCACTGACCCCAGGGGCGAGAACGAGATCATCATGTTCAAGTCTTGTTTCCCCAATTCCTATCTGGGGGGAAACCCGGGTGACCCACCTACCACCGGCGACAACCCCCTGCGAGGACAAGACTGCAGCTCCGACCACCACACCGTCGCCAACGCCAAGGGCATCTACAACGACATCTTGGCCTACTTCGCCACCCGCCAGGACAAGCTGTTCATCGTCATTACCGCACCCCCCCTGGTGGCGAATGACACCGACCCTACCCACGCGGCCAACGCCCGCGCCTTTAACAACTGGCTGGTCAACGACTGGCTGGACGGCTATCCCTACAACAACGTAGCTGTCTTCGATTTCTACAACGTCCTGACCAGCAACGGTGGCGAGGTCAACATCAACGACGTCGGGCGGGAGACAGGCAACCATCATCGCTGGTGGAACGCCGATGTGCAGCACATCCAGACCGTAAGCAACGACTTCGCTGCCTATGGTAGTGATCCTTGGGACAGCCACCCTACAGCCGCCGGCAATCAAAAGACCACCGCCGAGTTCGTTCCCCTACTCAATGTCTTTTACCACCGTTTTAAGGGCTACTCCCCCCTGCCACCGCCGGACACCACCCCACCTGCTGCGATAACTGATCTGTTTGCCTCTAATCCAACCCAAGACTCGATAAAGCTGAGCTGGACCGCCCCAGGAGATGATGGTCATGTTGGCATCGCCTCAACTTATGATATCCGCTGCTCAACCTCAATGATCACAAAGGCTAACTGGGATAGTGCCGCTCAAGTTATAGGAGTACCTTCTCCCTCTACATCAGGAACAACTCAGAGTATGATTGTAACTGGGTTAAATCCCTCAACTACTTATTATTTTGCCATCAAGACCTCGGATGAGGTGCCAAATATATCCGATCTATCTAATATAGCCAGTGCGACTACACGGTCATCACCACTTCCCCCGCCACCGCCGACCGGCCTGGACGTGACACTGGTTGTGACCAACACCCTGAATGCCCCCCGCACCGACGAGCCAGTCACCTCTGGCGTGCCCATCCCCCGCGATGTCAGCCTGACTGATCTCTCGGCCCTGCGCCTGTTGGACGGCTCCTGCCTGCCTGTTCCGGCCCAGTTCACATCCCTAGCCCGTTGGGGCGGTGCCCCCGATGACCCCAGTAAACCAGTGCGCTGGCTCCTCCTGGACTTCCAAGCCGATGTGCCTGCAAACGGCGCAGTCACTTACCGCATGGCGGATAGCAGCGGTGCGACACCGACCTTTCCCACGCTCACCGTGACCGATGGGACTTACGCCATCACCATAGAAACCGGCGCGGCCCTCTTCTCCCTGAGCAAGACCGATGGTGGCCTGACAGCACCCCACCTGGCCGCACCGCTGTTTGGGCGGGCAGTGGACTCCGGCAGCGCGGTCTATACCACCACCGGCCCGGTCACCGTCACCGTGGCGCTAGAAGGCCCTATGCGCGCCTCGGTGTGCGTCAAAGGGACCTACCGCGATGCAGGTAACGCACCGCTGCTCCATTACACCAGTCGCTACTGGTTCTACGCCGGCCAGCCTGTCGTCCGCCTCTTTCACACTGTCGAGAACAACAACCCAAGCCCATTGGTCGAGTATGGGCAACTGGACTGCTACGATATCGGTTCCGGCGGCAGCGTGGACGTGGCCGACCTGTCGCTGGTGCTGTCCACCGACCTGGGCGGCAGCCTCACCTACCAGACCGCTGGTGAAGGCACGCCAGCCAGCGGCAGCCTGACAGACGACCTGCTGCTCTATCAGGACTCCAGCGGCACCGACCATTGGAACCGCTACCCCACGCTGACCGACTGGTTTGGCAACCCTCAGGACACCTGTCCCCGCATGCAGTCCTACGTCTCCTATCGGGGCTACCGCACCACCCTGGGCGTAGTGCCCGTGGACAGCGGCGACCACGCGGCCGGCTGGCTGAGCGTCACGGGCGACAATGGCTCCTGGACCGTCGGCGTGCGCGACTTCTGGCAGAATTTCCCAAAAGCGCTGCGTGCTACGCCCACGGGGACATTGGAAATTGGACTCTTCCCTGATGAGTTTGGTCCTGTCGGTTACAGCTTCAACCTGCGAGCAGGAGAGCATAAAACCCATGAGATTTTGCTCTACCCGCGCGACACAGGTGGTGTGCCAGCACATGTCAGAACTTTCAGCGACCCATTATTCGCCCACGCTCCTGTGGAATGGTACGTGAAGAGTGGAGCTTTTGGGCTCACCGCTGTGCGAAACTTTGCGGACTTGCCAGACCATGAGCACTACGTGGATTATCAACTCACCACCTCGCCTGACTATGAGGAATGGATGGATTGGTATCCAAATCTGCTTGTGGCTATTGAAAACACCGATTTCTATGGCATTTTCGACTATGGGGACTGGCCGATTGACTATGAAGGCTACGGGGTCGCACCGCTTAATCTCAAGTATGACAGCGACTACGGCATGTGGCTTCAGTGGGCGAGGGGCGGCGACTCCCGCTGGTTCGGATTAGCTGAGGCTGCCGACCGGCACTTTGCTGATGTGGACATCCTGCACAACCTCCACAGCCCACGCCATTGGGGCGACGGCATCGCCTTTGGTCACAGTTACCACGATGAGGCTGGTTTCACCAACCCACACCGCAACTACGGCGGCACCCATCCCGATACCGCCTACGGGATGACCGGGATGCTTCTCACCTACTATCTCACTGGCTACGAGAAGGCTTACGAGTCCGCTCTGGAACTGGCTGACTGCATTGAATACCGGCTGCACAACGATGAGCACTTGTGTAACTTTTTTCCACCCGGTGAATCCAACGGCATGGGCTACGCTCTGGGCGAGGGCATGTACGATGCCGGCTCTCGCCCTGCCGCCAACGCCCTGTCCATTGCTGTTGTGGCATATCGTGCCACGGCGGACCCACGCTACCTGGAAGTGGCTGACGCTGTGGTGGATTGGGCAAGAGCAAGCGATCAACCTTACATTAACGGCAATACTGGCGAGGACCAGATGATGCGTCCCTGGATGCTGAACATGTACCTGCGCGCCCTGGCAAACTATTTAGAGATGCGCAGCGAGTTCAGCCTGTCCGACACCTACGATGCGGAGGACTCTTTTTTGGCATACGCTGATTGGCTGAACACTTACGCTTGGCTCAATCTCACGCCGATAGACACTGGCCCTCGCGCTGCTTACCCCTACGAGTGGTGGTTCGACGGGCGGACAGACATCCCGGGGGAGGATAATGACAACAACGACCCGTCCATATGTAACTGGCTGTTGCTGGGAGCCGATGCGATGGCATACGCCCACCGCATCAGCGGCGAGGACGATTACCTGGAGTGGGCGACACGCCTCTTCCGCACTGGCAGCCGCGATCCGTGGTTTGAAGGTGATGCCAACACTTACAGCGCTACAAAGGAGACAGTCAATTGCATTACTTTCGGACACATCTTTCTGCACGAGTGGGCACAACAAAGACAACCCAATGATAAATAACAAAAACTTATTGCTAACGCTGGCTTTGGTTCAGGCAGCTCGCTCTCGTTACCAATCTTATCATAGCATAGCTGAAACCCCCTTGTAAAGGGCTTTTGAACTAAGGTTCTTATCTATGTTCCTTACCTAAAAACCCCATTCCTTTTTATATCCCTTTGATAATTAAAATAACGCAGTATAAAAATAGCTGAAATAGCTATTGTGCCGAAAAGGATAAAGAATAATTTCGGCGTGCAAAAAATAAAAAAAAATAGGAGGTGAAAACGAAAAAAATGAAAAAAATGTTAGTATTGCTCTCGGTGATAGCTGTAAGCCTTGCATTGATAAGCACTGTATCCGCTCAGATGCCGACAACTCTCGCAGTTCCTACTGGTGCTTTCTGCCCAACTGGTGCTACTTGCCCAACTGGTTCTACCTGCGCAACTAATGCTGCTGGTGGCTGCCTAACTGGTGCTACCTGCCCAACTGGTACTGGCTGCGCAACTGGTGCTACATGCGAAACTTCTGGTGTATGCCAAACTGCTGTTGCCTGCCAAACTGGTGCTCTCTGCCCAACTGCTGCTACCTGCGCAACTAATGCTGGTGCCTGCCCAACTGGTGCTGGCTGCACAACTGGTGCTACCTGCACAACTGGTAATACCTGCCTAACTGGTGCTGCCTGCACAACTGCTGGTGTTTGCATGACTGGTACTACCTGCATGACTGTTGCTGCATGCGTAACTAGCGGTGGCTGCACAACAGGGGCTGGATGCCCAACTGCTGCTGGATGCCCAACTGGTAGTTATTGCCCTGGTGCTTTTTATCTCTCTTGCGCAGCAGCTCCAACACCAACACCAACACCAACACCAACTCCGCCACCAGCAACAACAACTGGTGTAACGACCACTTTATGCCCAACTGGTATCAGTTGCCCAACAGGTGCTTTATGCCCATGGTTGGAGAGCTGCCCAAGTGCAAGCTAAAGTGAAGTACTAAGGGAGAAGTGAGGTAAAAAACAAAAATTTTATTTTTTTTTTATTTTTTATTCTCTTAATTTTCATTTACCGCGGAGTCCGCAGAGAACGCAGAGAGTCAGGAAAATCGTTTACCACTCGGTGAGCGCCGTCCTTCAGGACTTTGACGTTCTCTTTTTTCATCATCTCAGCGCTCTCCGCGATCTCGACGGTAAATATATTTTAAATATTATTGATGATTTCAGCATGAGGAAAAAATCGAAAGTTTTATAAAGGGATAGAAGGAAGGAGTGAAGGAGAGAAAAATGAGAAAAATGTTGGTATTGCTGTCGGTTGTAGCCGTAAGCATTGCATTGATAAGCACAGTAGCTGCGCAGCAGCAGCCTACTTTTGATCCAGTAGACCGTACCTTTATCTATGATGTCCAGGGAGACGGGAGCACTAAATGCACTTGGTCCACTACTATTCTCCCCAGAGAGTCCAGTGTGCTCTATACCTTTAATTTCCGTGGTGGAGAGACGAGGGATTTTGTGGCTTTTGATTCGCGGGGGCAAGAATTAGATGTGGACGTAACCGAGGAGAGAGGTCAGAGGACTGTAACTCTTTTTTTAGCTGGCTATGAGGTCAACAAGCCTTACCTGTTCAATGTCAGCTTCTTCTGGAGCGGACTTCTAACCAGAAAGACCGATAGACATACGTTGTTTACGAGCGTGGACGTTGGCGAGCCACAGTCTGCAAAGATAGTCGTGATCCACCCGAAGGGAGCTAAAGTCGGCGTTTCTACTATTTCTCGAGGAAACCTTACTGAAGCCTTTGAAAGAGAGACCATCGCAGATCGAACTACCCTTACCTGGCAGACGCCAGATACAGGAAACGAGACTGAGATATTCATCAGGGCGAATTATCGGTATTACAATGCTCAACTATCCATCCGAGACAATCTAACCAAGATCGTCATTGGTGCTGCGATAGTGATCGTAGCAGCTTTGCTGTTGGGCTACCGGAAGCGATTATCAGGCGTAATTTCAGAGATTAAAAAGAAGGTTTAGTGATGCTCAAATGCGATTAAAAGAAATCATTTCGTTTATACCCTTCCTTTTCTTTATTTTCTGGGAGTCTGGTATACTGCACGTATATTTTAAGTGGATGACACCCATGTATTTGGTAAGCCTAATTTCTGCGTCTTCTCTGCTCATCTTCTTCTCGCTGGGCGACTTCGGAAAACTCAGATTGCTGGCTATACCCATTTTTGTCCTTGCTCTTCTACTCCCTAACCCCGT
>JAUWGZ010000095.1 GCA_030606165.1 Dehalococcoidia bacterium | reverse complement strand
AAAATCGTCGCTAGCACTGTAAGCCGCCTTAACTGCAATATCTCTGGGTAAATAATAATTCAATGCTCTAACTAGCGTCATGGTACTCAATGTAGATTTCGCCCGGAAGCTCACCACTTGTCCCTTGGCATGCACACCGGCGTCAGTTCTGCTAGCTGCCATAACCCGGCTGCTTTGCCCACAAAATCGCCTTATAGCCTGCTCAAGCTCATTTTGAATGGTAGGCAAGCCAACTTGCCATTGAAAGCCATGATATTGGGTGCCGTCATATTCTACAAGCAAAATAAACTTACTTAACCAATTCAATTTGAACCATAGGTGCGTTATCGCCAGGGCGAGGTCCCAGCTTTAGCAACCTTGTATAACCCCCGCTACGGTCAGCATAGTCTGGAGCAATTTCAGCAAATAACTTGTCAACCACTTTTTTATCAGTAATAAAAGCTAAGGCTTCCCGTCTTGAGGCAAGGCTGCCATCCTTACCTAAAGTGATCATCTTCTCTGCTAAACTGCGAACTTCTTTAGCTTTAGCTTCAGTGGTGGTGACCTTTTCGTGAGCCAGAAGCGCGGTAACTTGATTTCGGTATAACGCCCACCTGTGTTCTGTTGCCCTACTGAATTTCCGTCCTGCTAACTTGTGTCTCATTCCTTTTCCTTCTTAGGGACAGGAGAGCCTAATTTTTCCATTAACTCTTCCACTTCGGCTCGAGACTTTGCCCCCAAACCAGACAATGGCGGCAAACCCTCCTTGCCTTTCTCTATCAATTGTCCCAGAGTGAGAATACCCGCTCTCTTCAAACTATTGCGGGAGCGAGTTGATAAATTTAGTTCTTCCACAGGGGTATTATATTGCTCGGGCAAAATGGACAAAGCTCTAGCCATGGGAACTTCAAGGTCCCTGAAGGAAGAGAACTGATTAATTAAGATGATAGCACTTTGACTAAGCGCCTCCCAGGGAAAAATGGTAGCATCGGTCCAAATCTCCAGGATGAGCTTTTCTGGACTTCCCTCCTCACCAGGCTTGATAGATTCTACAGAGAAATTGACCTTCTGCACTGGGGTGAAAATGGCATCTACCGGCAGTGCTCCTACAGGTAAACCGTCAGCCGATTTAGCCTGCATATAACCCTTCCCTAGTTCCACGTTAAGCTCGACGTAAAGCTTGGCTTGGGGGGAGTCTAAAGAAGCTAGATAAAGTTCGGGATTGGCAACGCGAAAGTGAGCCGAGGGTTTAATATCACCTGCACAGACCTTGCCTTCCCCCTCTGCTTCCAAGAGCAACTGCCCGGGCTGATGGGAAAGAGGGCAGAGTCTCAGTTGCCTGATATTCAGTAAGAACTCCATAGCATCCTCTTTAACATAAGGAAGGGGAGAGAATTCATGCTGAATTCCTTCGATTTTGACCCATGTTACCGCAGCACCAAGCAAGGAACTGAGAAGCACACGCCGCAAGGTATTACCTAAAGTGACACCGAAACCTGGCTCTAGAGGTTCAGCAAGAAAACGACCATAATTACCGATGCTTTCAACACAAGTTACAGTGGGGATAGACAATTCGGGCATAATTCACCTCGAGTAATATTCAACAATAGCTTTCTGATTAAATCCAAGTTCAATATCGTCTTTGCCAGGCAAATTTAATACTCTACCTGTCATGCTTTCTTTGTCCAAGCTTAACCAATCAGGGATAAATTTCTCCTCAATTTCCTCAGCTACCCTTTTATAATATTCGGTTTTTGTACTAGCCTCTCGCCACTTAACAACATCCCCCGATTTCACCAAAAAGGAAGGAATATCTGTTTTGCGACCATTGACCATTATATGGCCATGCCGAACTATTTGTCTGGCTTGGGCACGTGAATCAGCAAAGCCCAAGCGATAGACCACATTATCCAGTCTCCTTTCTAACAATATGAGAAGGTTTTCTCCAGTGGTGCCAGGGCCTTTTTTCGCCCCGACAAAAACCCTGCGAAATTGTCGCTCCAAGATACCGTAGCTAAAGCGAAGCTTTTGCTTTTCGCGCAATTGAAGTCCGCGCTCGGAAATCCTGCTGCGCCGCCGAGCCAGAGGACGCCTGCCAGGAGGGGTACTTCTTTTCTCTAAAGGACATTTAGGTGTAGAGCACCTCTCGCCTTTGAGCATCAGCTTGTCTCCGAAGCGGCGACATAGGCGACAAACCGGGCCTGTGTAGCGCGCCATATTATACCCTTCGCCTCCCTTTCGGACGGCAGCCATTATGGGGGATAGGAGTCACATCTCTGATGGCTGTGACAGTGATTCCAGAAGCCTGTAAGGCACGAATAGCTGCTTCACGTCCACTGCCAGGGCCTTTAATATACACCTCAACCCGGCGTAAGCCATCACCCATTGCTCGATGTGCCGCATCTCTAGCAGCTAGCTGAGCAGCATAAGGGGTACCTTTCCTGGAACCTTTGAATCCGGCAGTACCAGAACTCCCCCAGGCGATAACATTGCCTTGCATATCAGTAATGGTAATGGTCGTGTTATTAAAACTGGATTGGATATAAGCCCTGCCTTCGCTAACCTTTTTACGGGCTTTACGAGCTCCCTTCTTCTTCTTTGGCATTTGTTAAAACAAACTCCTTACTTCTTACCTACGCCACGTCTTTGCCCTCGACCTGCCACTGTTTTTCTTGGCCCTCTTTTAGTTCGGGCGTTTGTGCGCGTTCTCTGTCCGTGAACCGGTAACCTTAGGCGGTGCCTTGTGCCCCGATAGCAACTAATTTCAATGAGCCGCCTTATATTAGATTGAACCTCCCTCCTAAGATCACCTTCCACTTTGTACTGTTTGTCAATAACATCTCGAATCTGGCCAACTTGTTCCTCACTAAGTTCCTTAACTCTCAGACCAGGATCGATACCAGTGGCGGCCAAAATGCGTTGGCCTGATGTAGTGCCGATGCCATAAATGCTCTGCAAAGCTACCCAAATTGGCTTATCTTTAGGAAGGTCTATACCAGCAATGCGTGCCACTGCTTATCACCCCTGCCTCTGCTTATGCTTTGGATTCTCACAAATAATTCTAACCACCCCCCTTCGCCTGATAACCTTGCATTTTCTGCATATCGGCTTAACCGAAGCTCTTACTTTCATTTCCAATCACCATACAAACCTAGTTATGATAAACTTTCTTAGTTAACATGTCAAACTATTTAAGCCGATAGGTAATCCTGCCCCGGCTTAAATCATAAGGGGAAAGTTCTATCAGAACTCTATCCCCAGGCAAAATCTTGATATAGTGCTTTCTCATTTTGCCCGAGATATGAGCCAATACCTGATGTCCATTGGTCAATTCGACGCGAAACATAGTATTAGGTAAAACTGTAATCACTTTGCCTTCAACTTCTATCCTCTCCTTCTTAGCCATTCTTACATAATACCCTAAACAAGTATCTCAGCTTCATTATCAGTTACGGCAATGGTATGTTCAAAATGTGCTGAAAGACTTCCATCGGCTGTAAGCACCATCCATTGATTAGCCGCCAATTTAGTGCGCCAACCTCCAGCATTAACCATAGGCTCGATAGCCAGAGTCATGCCTCTACGAAGCAAGGGACCTTTTCCAACTGCAAAATTAGGTATTGGGGGCTCTTCATGTAAGTCCCGACCTACTCCATGCCCGGTATATTCTCTAACCACAGAAAATCCTTTTGATTCAACATAATGTTGAATAGCAGATGAGATATCGTCCACCCATACCCCATTTGTCGCTTGAGCGATGCCTGACTTTAAACTACCTTCTGTGACCGCGATAAGTTCTTCAGCCTCTTTACTTATCCGCCCTACACCAATAGTTATGGCAGCATCAGTATGAAAGCCATCAAGTTTTGCACCTACATCTAAAGAAACAATGTCTCCTTCCTGTAGTATTCGTTCACCGGGGATGCCGTGAACTATCTCATCATTCACCGAAACACATAAATTCGCAGGGAAGCCGCGATAGTTCTTAAAAGAAGGTATAACTCCTCTTTTTCCCGATTCTTCGGCCACGATTATGTCCAACTGGCTAGTCTTAATCCCCGGTCTTGTTTCCGTTCTTAGTTTATCTAAAATAGCGGCGAGGATTTTACCACACTTTCGCATAATAACTATTTCCTCGGTAGATTTTATAATTACCATTTATTTTACCCCTGTTTTAAGTGCAGAGATTATTTCTCTAGCTACTCCCTGCATTCCCAGATCACCATTGACCCTAATTAGTTTGTTTTGTTTTTTATAATAATCAAGGATAGGAAAGGTTTGAGCAAAAAAAATACTAAGTCGGTCCTTTACTGTTTCCTCCTTGTCATCGGAACGCTGATACAATTCACCACCGCATTTATCACATTTCCCCGGCGTTTTAGGCG
>JAUWGZ010000013.1 GCA_030606165.1 Dehalococcoidia bacterium | reverse complement strand
ATTGGCCGCATATACTACGCTACATCAATGCCTGGTGACTTTATCTCAATTGTTGGCTCCCTTTGTGCCATTTATTGCTGAAGAGCTTTATCAGAATTTGTTTCGCTCTGTTAATCCTGAAGCTAGAGAAAGCGTTCATCTAACTGATTTCCCCATGGCGGATGAGACTAAAATCAAGGACAAGCTAAATAGCGATGTTGAGCTAGCTATGAAAATATCCAGCTTGGGCAGGGCGGCACGAGCTAAGGCAGGGATTAAAGTGCGCCAGCCATTGGACAAAGCCGTGGTCGGGGTAGAGACCGAAGGGGAGAAGAAAGCTTTAAAAAACTTAGCTACTGAGGTAATGGAAGAGATAAATGTTAAGCAACTCGTCGTATTGAGTGAAGCAAAGGAACGAGAGGAATTTCCTTCAAACATGCCAGATTACAGCGTAGCTAACGACGCCAGATATTGGGTGGCCATAAGTACTGAATTGACCCCTGAGCTAATTGCCGAGGGAGTAAGTAGAGAGCTTGTGCGTCATCTTCAAAATATGCGGCGCAATGCCAAGTTTGATATCACAGACCACATCATCACTTATTATCAGACAAAGGAACCACTCATCAAGCAAGTAATAAATACTTTTGCCGACTATATTAAACAGGAGACCTTATCTCAGGAGCTTATCGATGGTTTGCCTCCTGATGAGGCTTATGGGGAGAAACACCGTATCTCGAACAGCGAGGTCTCTTTGGCAATCAAAAAGGCAAATCCCAAATCCTAAACAAATTCCAAAATTTAAATTTCCAAATCCAAAACAGGGAGGTCTTGGTTACTGAATTCGGGATTTGAATGAAGGAAGCTTGTCTTAGGAAGTCGGGTATTCTACCAGTCGCGCTGAGGTTGTTTTAATATCTTCACCTCTAACGAAGACTATTTCCACCTCTTCGCCAATTTCGCTTGCTCGAATGGCTCGGACGAGGTCGGCAATATTGCTTATTTCCTGGCCCCCGAAGTGGGTGATGATGTCATCTTCTCTTAACCCCGCAGCATCTGCAGGGCTGTCAGCAATTACTTCTACAATAAGCGCCCCCCTGTCCACAGAAAGGTTCATTGCCGCAGCTAGCACAGGGTACACGGTCCGCGACCACACACCCAGCCAAGGATAGGTCACGCGACCATGACGAATCAAATCCAGAATGATAGGCTCAGCCTCATCGCTGCTTATGGCAAAGCCTATGCCTTCCACTTCGGACGCAACTATCTTAACGCTGGTAATGCCTATCACCTCACCAGACATGTTCACCAATGGGCCACCGCTGTTGCCTGGATTGATAGCCGCCGTGGTTTGAATTAAACCATAAAGGGTATTTCCCTCGACGGTCACGGATACATCTAAGCGGCTGACTATGCCCTGGGTTGCTCCACCCCCTCCTCCCAGAGCATTGCCAATAGCTAACACCCACTCGCCAACAGATAGTGAACCTGAGTCGCCCCAACAGGCATAAGGCAAATCTGTGGCATCTATCTTTATCACGGCAAGGTCAGATAAGGAGTCAGTGCCTACTATATTCGCGGGGAAAGTTCTACCATCAGCCAACTCCACGTAGATGCTCCGGGCATTTTCAACTACATGGTTGTTGGTGACAATATATCCTTCGTCGTCGATAAGTATCCCTGATCCAGCAACGTATTCCGTGCTCTGACCGAAGAAAGAGGAGACGACCGCCTCTGTAGTCAGGGAAACCACCGAGGGCATTACCTCGGCAACTACCGGGCTGAAATCAGGCAAAGGAGTAGCTGGCTCGCTCTCCGTGGGGAATGCCCAATTGGGATCATTGTGCTGGGTTGAGTTATTAGACTGGGGTGGGCTAGATGTTGGGGAAAGGGATAGGGCCCAAATACCGATACCTAATGCCACCGCTATTAGTATTACGAAAACCAGAATGTATTTTCTAGACATTTTTTACTACGCTCATTATAGCACTGCCACCTTTTATACAAAAAATCTGCGCCCGAATTCAAGACAGAGTGTGTCAAATCATTTGAACAAGGCAGACTTGACAATTTAGAATCTTACTTTTTATAATGGAGGAAACTCAGGTTTACTTCGCCTCTGAGGATCGACCTACAAGATTTGGCTTTCTTTATACTCTTGTAATGAGCAGTGAGTAAGTATATTTTCGTTACTGGTGGCGTAGTTAGCTCTGTAGGTAAGGGAATTTCAGTAGCCTCTATCGGCAAAATATTGAAAAGCCGCGGCATGTGTGTCTCTGTACAGAAGCTTGATCCTTACTTGAATGTTGACCCGGGGACGATGTCCCCTTACCAACACGGTGAAGTGTTTGTTACTCAAGATGGTGCCGAGACTGATTTGGATTTAGGACATTATGAGAGATTTATTGGAGTGGAGCTGACCCAAGCTTCTAACGTCACTTCAGGTCAAGTCTATTCTTCGGTCATTGCTCAAGAGAGGCGAGGAGATTTTTTGGGAGGCACAATTCAAGTGGTTCCCCACGTAACCAATGAAATAAAAAGACGGGTAAGGGAGGTAGCCGAAATATCTCAGGCTGAGCTAATTATTGTTGAAGTTGGCGGCACTGTGGGAGATATTGAAGGGCAACCATTCCTGGAAGCTATAAGGCAGATGAGAAAGGATGAAGGCAGAGATAATGTGCTATATATTCATGTCACCTTTTTGCCACACATCGCTGCCACCGATGAGCTAAAGACCAAGCCCACTCAACATAGCGTCAACGAGCTAAGGAGGATTGGTATTCAGCCCGATGTTATACTGTGTCGTAGCGATAAGGAGATAGCTGAAGGGATAAAGGACAAAATATCGCTATTTTGCGATGTGGATAAAGAGGCGGTTATCTCCCTAGTTACCAGTGAAACCATCTACGAGGTGCCCCTGCTGCTCGAGGACGCGGGGTTAGGGGAATTAATAGTTAGCCGATTGGGATTAAGAGCCGGGAAAAGCAATCTGGAGGAATGGCGAGACATGGTAGCTAGGCTAAAAGCTCCTAAAGAGCCTGTAATCATTGGATTGGTAGGCAAATACGTGGGGCTCCAGGATGCTTATTACTCAGTGCGTGAAGCGTTGTGCCATGCAGCATTAGCTCACAATCGTGAAGTGAAGATAGAATGGCTAGATTCCGAGGAATTGGATGGCATGGCTGATGATAAACTTGGGCAAGTTCAAGGCATAATTGTTCCTGGTGGCTTTGGCTACCGAGGAATTGAAGGCATGATAAAAGGTGCCAAATTTGCCAGAGAAAGGAAAGTCCCATACTTAGGCTTATGCTTGGGGATGCAAATTATGGTCATCGAATTTGGCCGTCATGTTTTCCGTACTGAAAAAGTAAATTCCACTGAATTTGATGCCAGTAGTGCTTATCCTGTCATCGACCTGCTCCCTGAGCAGCATGGCATAGAGCAAAAAGGGGGGACCATGAGGCTCGGGACTTATCCCTGCCATCTGGTAGAGGGAACAACGGCAGCTCGTGCCTACGGCACCGAAGTAGTCTATGAAAGGCATCGCCACCGTTATGAATTTAACAATCATTTCCGCCAGCCATTAGAGGAAGCCGGTCTTGTACCATCTGGGTTATCCCCAGATGGAAGATTAGTGGAAATTACTGAATTGCGAGATCATCCTTGGATGCTTGCCTGCCAATTTCACCCTGAGTTCAAATCCCACCCCGACTCTCCCCACCCGTTATTTCTGGGGTTCATTGGGGCAGCCAAGGAGACACTTGTTGAAGGTGCTCAGACAAGCCTACCTTTAAATTAAGAGGATGAAGATATTTTTAGATACTGCCAATATAGAGCATATTCGCCACGGGGTGAGACTAGGAGTGGTTACAGGGGTAACCACCAATCCCAGCATTGTATCGAGAGAAGGCAAGATTGATTATCAAAAGTTAGTCCAGAAAATCTGCTCCATTGTCCCTGGCCCGGTATCTACTGAGGTGTTGAGCCAGGATGTTCAAGGAATGGTAGCCGAAGCCAGAGAAATAGCCAAATGGGCGCAGAATATCGTGGTTAAGATACCAGCTAGCCTTGAAGGAGTGGAAGCCACTTCGGTGTTGGCTGGTGAAAACATAAAGGTGAATTTCACTTTATGCTTCACCTTGAACCAGGCTTTACTGGGGGCAGCAGCAGGAGCAACTTTTGTGAGCCCTTTTGTGGGTAGATTAGATGACATTGGTGAGGATGGTATGGAAGTGGTGGCTGACATCGTGGAATACTTGGACTATTATCAACTGCCTGCTCAAGTTATCGCCGCTAGTATCAGGCATCCTCAACATTGTTTAACGGCAGCCAAAATTGGTGCTCATATTGCCACAGTGCCCTATGAGGTGTTACTACAAATGATACGACACCCTCTAACAGATATCGGCATTGAGCGTTTTAGGAATGACTGGAAGAAAATTATGGCGAGAGAGGAATTACTGTAAAAGTCCCACAAAAGCATAGATATAAAAAGGAAAGGTATTCAAAAAGAGGCTATTATGTTAACTATGGCACAACTAGAAAATAAAAGTCGGGATGAACTGGAGGCGATAGCTAAGGAGTATGGCATCAACGGCTACTCTGCTTTGAAAAAGTCCGAGCTTGTCCACCGCATCTTGGAAGCAGAAGCCCAGCAGCAGGGAAATATGTTTATAACAGGCGTCTTGGAAACCATCAGCGAAGGCTACGGCTTCCTACGACAGGATACCTTCCGGCGTGGTGCTAATGATATCTATGTATCAAATTCCCAGATCCGTCGTTTCAACTTAAGAGACGGCGATGCTATTTGTGGCCAGGCCAGACCTCCTAAAGAAAGCGAGAAATACTACAGCTTACTTCGAGTAGAGAGTATCAATGAACTCGACGCTGAACTAGCAAGGACGCGCCGCAATTTCGGTTCGCTGACGCCCACCTTCCCAAATAAGCTCATCAATCTGGAAACAACATCAGATGAGTTATCCAGTCGTCTAATCAACCTAGTGGCACCTATAGGCCGGGGGCAAAGAGGACTTATTGTATCACCACCTAAGGCAGGCAAGACTGTGCTTCTTCAAAAAATTGTCAACGCCATAAATACTAACTACAATGATATTCACCTCATGGTTTGCCTTATTGGAGAAAGACCCGAAGAGGTCACTGATATGAAGAGGTCAGTTAAGGCCGAGGTTATTGCTGCCACCTTCGATGAACCGGTAGAAAGCCAGACTCGGGTAGCGGAATTAGCATTAGAGAGAGCCAAAAGGCTAGTAGAAGTGGGCAAAGATGTGGTCATGCTCCTTGACGGCATTACCAGACTTACAAGAGCTTACAACTTAGCCCTGCCCCCCAGCGGGCGTACTTTATCTGGCGGTATTGATTCAACAGCTTTGCATCCTCCCAAGCGCTTCTTCGGTACTGCTCGCAATATTGAGGAGGGGGGAAGTCTAACCATCATTGCTACTTGCCTCGTGGATACCGGCAGCCGTATGGATGACCTCATATATGAAGAGTTTAAGGGAACAGGTAATATGGAACTCCACTTAGATAGAAAATTATCTGAGCGAAGGATCTTCCCGGCTATAGATGTTACACCTAGCGGCACAAGGAGAGAAGAGCTTTTGCTGGATGAAAATACCTTGAAACAAGTATGGCTGCTCAGGCGCGTGATTAGTATGATAGCTAGCGATTCCCCTAACCACAGCGAGGCTACACAAAGGATCCTGGAAAGGATGGCTAAGACAAAGAATAACGCTGAATTCTTAGCCACTCTATCTAAGGATATCTAGGGAATATTATTACCCCGGCTGCCACTCCGAACGAAGTGAAGAAGCGAAACAATCCCAGCTGGCTAGACAAATTCAAACTGGGGGTCAAAAAAACCCTTGGCATGAACATTTTCCTCTGTGACAGTTGTAAATGGAACTGGAGAACTGCTTGTCATCGCCCTGAGCGCCCCAACGCCACCTGGTGCCCTGATTACGCAAAGAAGGGCAAATAACTAAATTCCTGGTTGGCGTAAGCGTCATGTCTGATATGTCACCCTGAGCGAAGCGAAGAATCTCTGAGATTCTTCGTCGCCCAAATTCATTTGGACTCCTCAGAATGACATTACCAAACGCTCTCTTACAGCCTGATTGACATTAAAGCTGACACCTTCTAAAATCAAGAAGGTGATCGGTAAGTGACTGGTGACGAACTGAGGCAAGCCTTTCTGAGTTTTTTTCAGGATAGGGGGCATGAGATTATCCCCAGCTCCTCTTTGTTGCCTCGTAATGACCCTACTTTACTGCTGACTAGCGCTGGCATGGTGCAAATTAAGCCATATTTCCTAGGATTGGAGGCCCCACCTAGCCGGCGATTAGCTTCCTGCCAAAAATGCTTTCGCACTACTGATATAGATTCGGTGGGTGATAGCAAACATCTTACCTTCTTCGAGATGCTGGGCAATTTCAGTGTCGGTGATTATTTTAAAAAAGAAGCTATTTTCTGGGCATGGGACTTTGTTACCAAGTATTTGAAACTGCCTGAAGAGCGGCTCTGGATAACCGTTTACCTTGACGATGATGAAGCCTTCGCCTACTGGCGAGAGGTTGGCGTCCCCGCTGGGAAAATATTGCGATTCGGCGAAGAAGATAACTTCTGGGGGCCTGTTGGCGATTCTGGTCCGTGCGGACCATGCAGTGAGATTCATTATGACCTTGGTGAAGAGTTTGGCTGTGGTAAAGCTGAATGTAAGCCTAACTGCGACTGCGGTCGCTTCTCCGAGATATGGAACCTGGTATTCACCCAATACAATCAAGACCAAAGCGGACAACGCACTCCTTTACCCAAACCGAACATCGATACCGGTATGGGACTGGAGAGGACTTTAGCAGCTATCCAGGGCAAGCCCTCCCCTTATGAAACGAACTTATTTTCTCCTTTGGTGGACCGCATTTGCCGCTTGTCCGGGAAAAAGTATGGCCGGGACGATGATACCGACCGAGCCATTAGAATTGTGGCTGAGCATTCGCGTGGCATTGCCTTTCTTATCGCCGATGATGTGAGGCCTTCTAATGAAGGACGAGGATATGTGCTTAGACGAACACTCAGGCGGGCTTCACTATTCGGCAGGAAACTAGGACTGAATGACCCTTTCCTTGATGAAATGGCTGAGGTTGTCGTTAGCACAATGAGCCACATATATCCTGAGCTTATAGATAATCGAACCTCGATTATGGATATAATTAAAGCGGAGGAGGGGAAATTCCAACAGACACTCCCAGTCGGTATGGGTATCTTGGAGGGGACACTTTTTAAGATGCGAGGGGAGCTAAAAGCGCACTTCCCAAAATTCCAAGCGTCCTTTAAGGAAGCATTATCCCAAAAAGATATTATCGATCTCACGTACAAGCTTGAGGCTGCCATAGATCACTTCCTTCGTGATTGCAAAGCATGGGATCATATACTAGTAATAGGAGGTAGAAATGCTGTTGAGGAAAGCCTGCAACCCGTAGAGAAAGGTTTGACAGGTCTAAAGGAGATTGTCTCTAAGTACGATCCATTTAAGCTCCCTAATGCTTTCGACGCCCTTAAACGAAGCCTGAGGGAAGGCTTAGAAAGGCTAGAAAATGACATTGCCTCAGTCGCTAATAAATTGACAGGCTTTGAGGTATTTGTACTCTGGGATACTTACGGCTTTCCCGCTGAATTGACCGCCGAGATTGCCCGAGAAAAAGGCCTATCCATAGATTGGGAAGGTTTCCAGACTGAGATGGAGAGACAGCGGGAAAGAGCTAGGGCAGCATACAAAACAAATGTAGGCGACGGGACAGTTGGCCCAAAGGGTGATCTTTCCCGCGTTCATATTCCTTCTAGCACCGATTTTGTTGGCGATAGAACACTTAAGCATCGTTCCACTGTTGTGGTCTTGCTTCCTGAGGGCGAATGGCCAGAGAACCGGGTAGATTCTGTGTCTCAAGGTCAGTATGTGGGGGTGATATTGCGTGAGACGCCCTTCTATGGCGAGATGGGAGGACAGGTAGGCGATATTGGGGAAATCCATGGTGAAAGGGGAAGAATCACGGTTACTGATACTGTCAGGCATTTAGTGAAGGGCAGCGAGTTTGTGGTTCATCTAGGGAAGGTCGTTAAAGGGCAAATATCAGTGGACGATGCTGTCGAAGCCGAAGTGGACGAAAAACGCCGCCTAGACATTGCTCGCAACCACACTGCTACACACCTCCTCCAGGCTGCTTTAAGGCAAATAGTGGACAGGCGTATTGAGCAAAAAGGCTCGTTGGTAGAGCCGGAAAGATTTAGATTTGACTTCTCTCATTTAGGACAGGTAACTGAAGAGCAGCTCAATGAAATTCAGAGGCAGGTTAATGAGTGGGTACGCCATAACTTAAAAGCAGAGGCAAAAGTACTCCCTTATAAGCAGGCCATCGCTGAGGGTGCTATCGCCTTATTTGAAGAAAAGTACGGAGAAGAAGTTCGGATGCTAGAAATCGGGGAGCCAGCAATAAGTAAAGAACTCTGTGGTGGCACTCATGTGAGTTCAACGGGAGAAATTGGCATATTCCTGATAACCAGCGAAAGCAGCATTGGCACAGGACTGCATCGCATCGAAGCGGTAACGGGAAGAAAAGCTGAATATTTAATTGAATCTCGCTTAACTGCCTTGCAGAGCGTAGCCAAAGAAGTGGAAGGCTCGCTCGAAGAGGTTCCCAGTAAGGTGAAAACTCTCATTGGCGAGCTGGAAGCAGAGCGTAAGAGATTGCTTTCGCTGGAAAGGGAGCTATCGCGCAGAATAGCGGAGGATTTGCCTGGGCAAGCCAAGCAGGTGAGCGGTGTGACAGTTCTGGCTGCTAAGGTGCCACCATTGACCATGCCTATCCTCAGGGAAATGGGCGATATATTGCGAGACAGGCTAAAGAGCGCCGTAGTAGTTTTGGCTACAGTTCATAATGGTAAGCCTAACTTCTTGGCCATGGTGACTCCTGACCTGATAGCTAAGGGGTTTCATGCCGGCGATATTATTAATCAAGTAGCCAAGGTTACCGGTGGGGGTGGTGGTGGCAAGGCTGCTATGGCTCAAGCCGGCGGCGAAGATGCCACCAAGATTGACGAAGCCCTGAAATTAGTCAATAAACTGATTCAAAAGGTTTGAAATGCGCAGCTTAGGTCTGGATGTCGGAGATAAGAGAACCGGGGTGGCCATAAGCGACCCCCAGGGGATTTTAGCTACTCCTCTAACCGTGCTTGCCAGTGAAGACGAAGATACCCTTATAAATGAGATTCTCAAGCTTGTGGAGCAGCATAAAGCAGAGCGCATTGTAGTCGGCTTGCCTCGCCTCTTAAACGGCGAGCTGGGAAAGCAAGCTAATAAGGTAACAGCTTTCGCCGACAAATTGTCATGGCGCGCGAAGCAAAGCAATCTCAACCAGCTTGATGTACAACTATGGGATGAACGGCTCTCTACCAAAGCTGCAGAGCGATTGAAGACGGGAGCTGATGGCAGGGGAAGTAAACTGCGCTCCAGGGCAAAAAGAGGAGCCAAAAATCACAGCTTTTCGGTTAAAGCCGAAGTAGATGCCATAGCAGCGGCCTTTATTCTCCAGGGTTTTCTGGATAGCCACCACCCTGAGCAATAGCGAAGGATCTTAAGCGATGTCGAGATACATAGGCCTCATCGGTTATCCCCTTAAGCATTCTATCTCTCCTTATTTCCAGCAAGCTGCCCTGGATTATTATCGACTCGATGTTCGCTATGAGGCCTGGGAGACAAGCCCAGCCCAACTTCAAGACATAGTGAATGATTTAAGAAAACCTCAAAATGTTGGAGCTAACGTAACCGTGCCCTATAAAGAGACAGTTTTACCTTTATTAGATGAAGTTGATGACCTGGCAAGTTCGATCGGTGCTGTCAATACCATAGTCAAAAAAGATGATAGGCTTCTGGGTTTTAATACTGACGCCTATGGTTTTATCGAGGCGCTAGACAAAGAAGGGCACTTCGACCCTGAAGGAAAGCAGGTGGTAATCCTGGGTGCTGGTGGAGTGGCCAGGGCAGTGGGTTTTGCCCTGGTGCAAAGGAAAGTAGCTTCATTGGCCATTACTGATGGTATCTTTGAGCGAGCCAGGGCACTGGCAGAAAATTTGGTGAGGTACATCAAAGGAGCTTCATCAAGCTCAAAGGATTTGGAGCCAGATGTCACTGCTTTTCAGTGGCAGAGTCTAAGTTCGGCCGGGACTTTTGAGAACTGCGATTTAATAGTCCATTGCACTACCATAGGAATGAAGCACAGTTCTCAAGAAGGACAATCACCTTTGAGCCTCGAAGTGATTCCCAGGAGCGTATTAGTTTATGACCTGGTATATAACCCCTGGCTAACACCCTTGTTAGGGCTAGCACAAAAAGCGGGGGCCAATACACTTGGCGGCCTACCTATGTTAGTATATCAAGGAGCGGCTTCCTTCAAGTTATGGACAGGCAAAGAAGCCCCAGTTGATATAATGTTTAATAAGGCTAAGGAAATATTGACAGGAGGAGAAGGGTGAAAAAAAAGGCAATCATTATCAGTGTGGGCATAGTATTATTGCTGGCGGCAATACTAATTCCAACTATCCTTATCTCCAGACCGACAACAGGTAAAATTGTTGTAATCCCGCTCAGTGGGACTATTACCACCGAGGGCTCTTCATTGTTCTCAGGTTCAACCATTACCCCGGAGTTGGTGAGAGACTATTTAACGAAAGCGGAGAAAGATAAGGCAGTCAAGGCGATTGTCCTCCGTATAGAGAGCCCTGGCGGTGAGATAGCACCTTGCCAGGAAATCCTGTGGGAGATAGAAAGAGTTAAGGAGACAAAACCCATTGTGGTAAGCATGGGGGGCACGGCTGCTTCAGGCGGCTACTATATCTCAACCAAAGCGGATAAAATTGTTGCCCTTCCTACTACAATGACAGGGAGCATTGGGGTTATCTATCAAGTAACAAACATCGAGGGGCTTTTGGAAAAGCTGGGTATCCAGATAGAAATATTCAAGGGCGGCAAGTATAAGGACATGTATTGGGGATTCAGGGAACTGACGCCGGAAGAAGTGGAAATCATGCAGGGGATGGTCGACAAGTATTACGAGCAGTTTATCGATGTGGTGGCTGAAGGGAGGGAGCTAAGCAGGGAAGAGGTCAGAAATTTGGCTACGGGGCAAATTTACACTGGTACCGAAGCCAAAGAGTTGGGCCTGGTCGATAAGCTGGGTGATTTGGATACAGCCATAAATTTGGCAGCAGAACTGGCTGATATCAAAACTCCGATAGTGGAGTATTATCAACCACCTAAAATAACACTATGGTCGCTGTTGGGATTTGCCAATGCTATACAGGTGAGGTTATCGGGATTGAGCGCCCAAGATATAATTTTATTGGAAATCCTAAGCCATAACTATAGGCAACCTCTATTTCTATATCAAAGCTAATGGGACAATTTCGTTTTCTTACTGGTGGAGAATCCCACGGAAGGGGATTGGTAGCCATAGTGGAAGGGATGGTGGCTGCCCTTTTCCTGGAGGTGGAGTATATCAACAAGCAACTCAAACGCCGCCAGCAGGGCTATGGGCGTGGCCCCCGTATGAAGATTGAAGAGGATAAGGCAGAAATTATGGCCGGTGTTCGCTACGGGCTCACTACAGGTAGCCCCATCGCACTCGTTATCACCAACCGGGATTGGCAAAACTGGCAGGAACAGTTAAGCGTTTCTCCGGTAGAGAAAGAAGTCGAGCCTGTAATCTGTCCCCGCCCGGGACATGCCGACCTGGCAGGAGTGACTAAATATGGTCTCAAAGACATTAGGCCGATTATGGAAAGAGCCAGTGCCCGGGAAACAGCCACCAGAGTAGCTGTCGGAGCTATAGCCCGAAGATTCCTGGAGGAGTTGGGCATTTCTATTCATAGCCACACCATGGCGATTGGGCGACATCACTGGGAACAAGGCGAAACAAGTTCTATAGATTGGCAGCAAGTAGAAGCCTCCCCAGTCCGTTGTGCCCATGCCGAACTAGAAAAGGCGATGATGGCAGTCATTGATGAGGCTAAAGCCGAGGGCGACACGTTGGGTGGCATTTTTGAGGTGATTGCTACCGGTGTCCCCATCGGCTTGGGCAGCCACGTTAGCTGGGACCGCCGTCTCGACGGCAGGATTGCTCAGGCGATAATGAGCATCAATGCCGTGAAAGGGGTGGAAATCGGAGCGGGATTTGCTTTAGCCGGGCTTCAGGGCTCGCAGGCTCACGACGTTATCGAACCCGGTCCACATAGCAAAGCGAAGGGGCTTCCCTGGCGACATGCCACTAATCATGCCGGTGGCATCGAAGGCGGCATAAGCAATGGCGAGGACATAATAGTCAGGGCAGCAGTCAAACCTATTGCTACATTGGCCAGTCCTTTACCTTCTATAGACCTTCGCAGCGGTGAGAAGGTCAAGGCTCACTATGAGCGCAGCGATATTTGTGTTGTCCCGGCCGCCGGGGTAATCGCCGAAGCCATGCTAGCCATTGTCCTGGCTGATGCTTGCCTGGACAAATTCGGCGGTGATAACTTAAAAGAGACCCTGGCGAATTATCGTAATTATTTAAGAAAAATCTCTTGCTTCACGGCTTAAGGTTTTAGCACTTCCTTGTATGACGAATCAGCTTTGCATACTCAATATATATCGCCAAAAACTTCTTGAAGAAGGCTTTAATTTTATTTAAGTCCTCCTTTTTGCACTCCCCACCGTACAATACACGGTAATGTGTTTCATGAAAGCCATCCAAGTCCGCCATCCACTCTTGTGTTTTGCCAATTTCTAAAATGCCTTGCTCTACAAACTTAACTATTGCTACATCTTCTCTTTTGGTAGTTGTGCCTTTCCCCTTGGCAACATCGCCAATTAAGAGTTGTAATCCTCCATATATGGAAAGGTAGGACTGCTCGCCAATTGGTGCGGTAGACCCGTTGTGAAAAAGATACAATGTTTTTCCTATCCTATCTCTTGTAGGCGCATCGAGCAGTTCAAGCGAGTTGGTGACTTCCTTCACGAAATCTAAATCCTCAAGTTCTGGGATAGGTTTAAGCTCGATCTCTCCCAAATATAATTTTGTACCAGATTTTAGAACTAGCCCAGCTGTCGCGAAGCTATAAGACCCTCGAGAGCCTAGTTCGAAAAGGCCGAGGAATGACTCCACAAGGAACTTAGCTCTGTTAAGCAATCCCGTTTCTAAGCTAGCGGTTACAAGAAACTCTGTTTTATTCTCATTCTCGTGGTGTCCTTTGAAGGTAATTTCTTCCCCCGTCCTAAACTTGAAACTCGTAATCCCCACCTTCTCACATTCGAATTTGGGTGTCACCAAAACTCTAATCTCACCTAGTTGTTTCGCGCCACGCGTCATGACAACGTTCCTCAATAGAGTTATTATATCCTTTTTTTAAGGACTCCTTGAAGACTCAAGGCGATGTGGGTCAAAATAAGCCTTATCCAAGGACACCCAGGATTTAGTATAAAAGAAGCCTTTAACAGGTTTAATCACTGGAGGAAAGGATTCCCTCGGCGTTCATCGCCGATAGTGGTGGGTGGTCCGTGGCCGGGATAGACAATGGTTTCATCAGGCAAGACCATAAGTTTTTCACGAATGCTCTTCATCAGACGTTCGTGGCTGCCACCGGGAAAGTCAGTTCTGCCGATACCAAAATTAAATAGAGTATCACCGCTAAAGACTACTCCATGCCCCGAAAGGCAAATCCCACCAGGACTATGTCCCGGGGTATGGAGGACTTCAAAGTGTAAGTCGCCTACATCTATGCGGTCACCATCCTTGAGTAACCTATCAGGTTGAGGGGGTGACTTAGAAGGGGTGAGGCCAAGCGGTATCAGCATACGCATAGGGGCGGCAGACAATAATTCCTTTTCCGCCTCATGAATGGAAAACTGGGCATTGGTCCTTTCCTTAACCGCACGCAGGGCATCGATATGGTCAATATGGGCATGGGTTACCACGATTAAGGATATGGATAATCCCATTTGCTGCACCGTTTTCAAAATAGTCCCAGCTTCGGCACCGGGGTCAATAATCATCCCTTCCTTAGTGGAGGATGAACCAACAATATAGCAGTTAGAGGCCAAAGGACCGACCACTAGCATTTTTACGATCATCGCTCTTTTTTCCCGTAATTTTACCGTCGAATTTGTGAAGTATAGCACGAGTTTGCTCTCTGGAAAAATCGCCGGTAAATAGCTTCATTTAGCAGGCGGTTTACACTCAATTTTGACAAGTTTGGCACTTCTGAGGTACTTTATTCCTATCAAAGTTCTAGAAAAACTGAGGCAATAATGGGTCAAAAGAAGGCAGGAATTCAGCGAACTGGGAAAAATGCGAGTTTAGACATGAACTTGCAGGATGTGATGGACGGCATAGAAGATAAGCTTTTTGTTATCGATAGGGAATACCGTGTCAACTTTGCCAATTTAGCTATGAAGCAGAGTTTGCCAGAAGGCAAACCGCTCATTGGCAAGCGATGCTACGAAGTCTTTGAGGGCAGGAACAATCCCTGTAGCTCCCCCCTGTGGAAATGTCCCCTTACGAAGGTGCTCCAGAGTGGCAACCAAACGACGATTATTTCTCCTGACCATGCCCTTAGTAGCGAGACGATATCTAACAGGTATGTTAAGATCACCCTTCATCCCCTTAGGGACAGCCAGGGCAATATCAATGCGTTTGCCGAACTGAGAAAAGATGTTACCGCAGAAAGGGAACTGGAGAATCAAATTCTGAAGCGCCATCACCACCTCCATGCCCTGAACCGTATTTCCAGCGCTACCAGCGGATTGTGGGACCTAGATGCTATCCTGAATATAGCTCTGGACACTGTGCTGGAAATCATCGGTGCTACCACAGGGGGGATATTGCTTCTTCATGAGCAAACTCAGAAGTTAAGCTACCAGGTGTATCGTGGTCTGTCTGCTAAATACGTTGAGCAGGTGAAGATGAGCCTGGGCGAAGGAGTAGCGGGAAGGGTAGCCCAAACCGGGGAGCCGGTTGTATTGGAAGATATTTCCAGAGACCCACGGGTTGCCTATCCAGATATGGTGAGCACGGAGGGCCTTAGAGGGTTTGTTAGCGTTCCCTTAAAAGCAAAGGACGAGGTTGTAGGCGTGATGAATGTTGCTGCCCATATGCCAGGTCAATTTTCTGCAGAGGATATGTACCTCCTGAATTCAATCGGTTGTCAGCTTGGCACGGCTATTGAACAGGCCAGGCTATACCAGAGATTGAAGCTAGGAAGAGAAAGATATCGAACTCTTCTTCAGCACGCCCTGACTGCTCAAGAGGAGGAGCGGAAACGGATCGCCCGAGAGCTACATGATGAGACCAGCCAGGCTCTTACCAGCTTAACCTTAAATCTTCAAGCTGCTATAACAAAAGCGGAAACCGATGGCGTTGTAGAGGCCGATTTTATCGGCAAGCTTCAGAAGATACAATCTCTGACAGTTCATACTCAGAATGAGATATCAAAGCTGATGAAGGAGCTCCGCCCAACTTTATTGGATGAGCTTGGACTACCCGCGGCGATCAGTCGCTATGCTAAGGATAGTCTGGAATCCCTGGGGACCAAGGTATCTACGGAATTCGAGGGGGTGGAAGAGCGCCTGCCTTCAGAAGTCGAAGTAACGCTTTTCCGCATCTCTCAAGGGATGATAGGCAACATTCTGGAGCACGCCGAGGCGAAGAATGTCTCCATCGGGTTGGAATGCAATGCCAGTGAATGTGTATTGGACATTAAGGATGATGGCAAAGGTTTTGATGTTAGTAAGATCACTAGGGTGGATAAAGGTGGTCGGGGCGCGGGCTTGTTCACTATGAAAGAAAGGGCACGTCTAGTGGGCGGCGGGTGTAGTATTAAGTCCAAGCCAGGGAAAGGGACGAGAATTGTTGTGAAAGTTCCAGTGAAGGGATTTATGGCGGATGCAGAAGATAAAAGTATTAATAGTCGATGACCACACCTTGGTGCGGGATGGGATCCGTGCTTTGCTGGCGCTAGTTGCCGACACAAAGGTAGTCGGCGAGGCCGCAAATGGAAAGGAAGCTTTGGAGAAGGTGAAAAGGCTTGCCCCTGATGTGGTGCTCATGGACTTGGCCATGCCTATTATGAGTGGGCTGGAAGCAACGCGGAGAATACGCAAGAGGTTCCCAGGAACAAAAGTGCTGGCACTCACCCAGTATGAAGATAGAGAATACATCATCCCGACTATCGAAGCAGGGGCTCGTGGCTTCGTTAGCAAGACAGCGGCATTTTCTGAGCTCGCTTCAGCCATCCAGGCTGTATATCATGGAGGGTCTTTTCTATCTCCTATGGCAGCAGCGGCTGTCGTCGAGGAATGCCAGCAGAAAGTCGCTGTAGAAGGGGAAAAAGACTCTTACCAGAACCTAACTGATAGGGAAAGGGAGATGCTTAAGCTGGTTGCCGAAGGATATACTGCTAAGGAGATAGCAGATATGCTGGTCATCAGCTTGAGAACGGTGGAGACGCACAAAACCAACCTAATGAAAAAGTTGGATATCCACAATAAAGCTGACCTCATCAGGTTTGCTATACGCAAAGGCATTATCACCGTGTGACGGTGTACGCAAAACCTTCTCCATTCGCTTCTAATCTGCGAGTTTTTCCCGTTCCAAAATAGGGGTTAATCCGTCAAGAATTCCAGAGTAAAATTCATCCATTATTATCGGGATTACCTCTTTCACACTTTTTAAGAGTAAGTTACCATGTAACTAGGACTAATTTTTATCAGGCTGGGAGACGTATTAGATTATGGATAACTATCAAGCTAGCCGAATGAGGGAAGCTTCTTATGGTCACAGCCTTATCCCGCCCTGCCAGGTTGCCTGCCCGCTGCACATGGAGATCGGCGAATATGTTGATTTAGTTGCCCAAGGGAAGGTACTGGAAGCACTGCAGGTCATAAGAGATGGCAACCCCTTCCCTTCTATTTGTGCTTATGTGTGCACCCATCCTTGTGAGGATGCCTGCCGGCGCAGCCAGGTAGATAAACCTATCGCTATTCGGGCGTTAAAGAGATTCGCTGTGGAATTCGGCGGTGACAGGATGATACAGCTTGAAGCTGAGACTACACAGAGCGAAAAGGTCGCCGTAGTAGGGTCTGGCCCAGCAGGGCTGGCTTGTGCCTACTATCTGAGGAAGCTCGGCTACCCGGTAACCATCTTTGAGGCCTATTCAGAACTGGGAGGTATGCTCCGAGTGGGTATTCCCCAGTACCGCCTTCCTCGGGAGGTAGTCGATACTGAAGTTCAAAGGCTAATTCACATGGGGGTTGAAATCAAAGCGAATACGCGAGTGATATCCCTGGACCTACTTTTTGATATAGGTTATAAGGCTGTCTTTATAACTGTTGGCGCTCATCAGAGCCTTAGAATGGGAATAGAGGGGGAAGAGAGTCCCGGGGTGATTGATGGGGCGACTTTCCTCCGCGAGGTGAATCTGGGACTTAAGCCATCTCTGGGGGAAGAGGTTGCCGTAGTAGGTGGGGGGAATGTGGCCATGGACGCTGCCCGCGCTGCCGTTCGACTGGGGGCAAGCAAAGTGAGCATTCTCTACCGTCGCAGTCGGGCGGAAATGCCAGCAGGCCCCGACGAAATAGAGCAAGCTCTGGAGGAAGGCGTGGAGACCATGTTTCTGATGGCACCAACTAAGATGAAAAGGGAAAATGGGCGCTTAGGCGTAACCTGCACAAGGATGGAGCTTGGAGAACCGGATGCGGGGGGCAGACGACGTCCAGTGCCAATCGAAGACAGCGAGTTCAATATGGAATTTGACACTTTGATTACTGCCATTGGTCAGGCACCTCAGATCTCCGAGGATTTTCGCCTGCGCATAGGCAAAGGCAGCACTATTCAAGTCGACCCGGTCACACTCACTACTAATCGGGCGGGAGTTTTTGCTGGTGGGGATGCCGTTACTGGACCGGCCACTGTAACCCAAGCACTGGCAAGTGGCAGGCAGGCAGCCTTTCGTATCGATGATTACCTCCGGCATAGGTACCCTCTAGTTGACAAGGAAGCGGAGGAAACCCTGTCAGGCGAACTCTCTCCTGAGACGATAGAGATGATAAGGAAAACCGAGCGGCTCGAGCCCCCGATTCTCCCCCCCGAAGCAAGAGCGAAGGAGTTCAAAGCGGTGGAGCTAATTTATAACTGGGAGGCTGCCGTCGATGAAGCCAGACGCTGTCTCCGTTGTGGCATGGGAGCAGAGATCCTGTTCCAGGATAAGTGTGCTACTTGCCTTACCTGTCTCAGGGTTTGTCCCTACCACGTGCCTTACCTGGATGAGGGGGGGACAATCCAGATACCTGCTGACCAGTGTCAAGCTTGTGGCATATGTGTTGCTGAATGTCCGGCTAGGGCAATAGTCTTGCGAAAGCCCTACGACCGAAGACATATAGATGAAGAACTGGAACACGCTCTCAAGTCTGCGGCAGAATCGAAGTCCAAGCCCCTAATTATCGGCTTTTGTTGCCAGTATGGGCTCTTCGGCACTGGTGCATTGGCAAGCCTGTGGAGGGGAGGCAAAGCCGGCATCTGGATAGTGCCTGTCCTTTGCGTGGCTAAGTTAGAAGGGGAGCACATATTGCGGGCCTTTGAAATGGGTGCAGAGGGGGTTTTCATCGCTGGATGTGGGGAGCAATGTAGTCGGGAAAACACTGCCTTTTGGGTTCTCCAGCGTGTGGAAAGAATTAGAAGGGCACTGTCTCAGATTGGTCTTGAGCCGGAGAGATTGCAGACATTTAACCTGCGTGCTGCTGAGGGAGATACTGCCGAGGCACTGGACAATTTCACTGGACAAATAGGAAGGCTTTGCCTGGCTTCGGTAATAAAGCAGGAGGTGAAAAGTTGATAGTGGCAGAACAAAAGCCCATGGAGGAGATAAGGCGAGTTATTGCTCCTTACGAGAGGGTGTTGCTTCTCGGCTGCGGCACTTGTATGACTGTTTGTGGCGCCGGTGGTGAGCGTGAGGTATCTTTTCTTAATAGTGCATTACGGGTAGCCCAGGCAAAGAGCAGCGATGGAATTCATAACTTTTCAGAATACACCGTGAAAAGACAATGTGATTTTGAATTCCTGGACTCGCTTGCGGACAAGGTCAACGAAGTGGACGCCATACTTTCACTAGGTTGCGGCATCGGGGTGCAAGTCGTAGCCGAGCGTTTCCCCGATATACCTGTCTTGCCCGGTGTTAACACCTCTTTCATGGGTATGGCTAAAGAGTGGGGGGTCTGGGATGAGCGCTGTGCCGCCTGTGGTGATTGCCGATTGGCAGAGACCGCCGGCATTTGTCCCATCACCAGGTGCACCAAGGGGATACTCAATGGTCCCTGCGCCGGCACCAAGAACGGGAAATGCGAGGCAAACAAAGATATGGACTGTGCCTGGATCCTAATCTACAAGCGCTTGGAGAGGTTGCAGCAATTGGACAAGATGCGACGATATTATCCTCCCAGAAACTTCCGGGTAATCCCCCGACCTCGAAGAATCGTCATGAAAGCTGATGTTGAACCAGGAGAGGACAATGGCTAACTCACTGTTTGAAGAAAAACTCAATTCCGATGGATTCCTGGTGACCACAGAGATTGGGCCTCCTAAGGGGGCAGACGTCTCGGAGATGGTTCACCACATAGACCTCCTCAAAGACAAGGTTGACGCTATCAACGTCACTGACCATCAGAGCTCTGTGATGCGTTTCCCCTCCCTGGGTGGCTGTCTGCTGGTGAAGGAACGTGGTGGCGAGCCTATCATTCAAATAACTTGTCGTGATCGCAACCGTCTGGCTCTCCAAGCTGACCTTCTTCTAGCTTATTCCAGAGACATCAAAAATGTGCTTTGTCTCACCGGCGATTCTGTCGATGTTGGCGACCACAAGGAAGCAAAGCCCGTCTTTGACCTGGATTCTGTCCAATTACTGAAGACGGCCAGGGAAATGGAGTCTGGTAAAGACATGGCGGGGAATGAACTAAAAGGTGTACCTCAATTTTGCCTCGGCGCTTCAGTTCACCCCGAGGCAGACTTCATAGAGCCACAACTCGTCAAGTTTGAGAAGAAGGTTATTGCGGGGGCACAATTCTTCCAAACTCAAGGCATATTTGACTTGGAGAACCTTCGGAGGTTTATGCAATACGCTTCTCAGTTCAATGTCAAGATCCTGGCTGGCATTATCGTGCTCGCCTCAGCCAGGATGGCTCGGTATATGAACGATAATGTTCCCGGGATAATTGTTTCTCAAGCCATCATTGATGAGCTAGCTAATGTGGAGAAAGGTAAAGGACTTCAGAAGGGAATTGAGATTGCTTCCCGGTTTATAAAGACAATAAGGGAGGAAAATTTATGCCACGGTGTTCATATTATGGCTGTGGGTAACGAAGGAATTGTGCCTGATATCCTGGAGGCAGCTTAGTGGGCACCCCTGAGATGGCACTTTAGTTAAATGACAGCTGTGGTCGGTCGGCTAACTAAAATCTAATAAAGGAGGGATGTGAAATGAAAAACAAAATCTTAATCATAGATGACGAGCCTGATTTTGCAGAAGCGTTGCGCATGACTTTGGAAGCAAAAGCTTATCGCGTAATCACCGCCACCAACAAGGCACAGGGTCAGGCGAAGATGAGAGAGGGGCCTAACGTCGTTGTCCTGGGCACGGTAACTCCTATTGGGCAAGCTTTTTCCTTGCACAACTGGCTGAAGCAGCACCCCAGATATAAAGACGTGCCAGTCCTGGTGATAGACTCCCGGCCTGAGGAACGGTTTATCAGGGGATGGAGAAAATTTGAGGGGATGCAACTGGAGTCTGAGGACTATGTGGCTAAGCCAATCGAGCCAGCTTCACTTGTGGTCCGCATCCAAAGGCTATTGGAAGAAGCGACCAGGAAGATAAGAGTGCTCGTGGCGGATGACCACACTATGGTCAGGGACGGAATATGCGCCGTCCTTACGTTGCAAAGGGATCTGGACATAGTAGGTGAAGCCGTCAATGGGAAAGAGGCAGTTGAGAAGGTGTTTCGACTTCTGCCCGACGTAGCGTTGATGGACATACTCATGCCTGCGATGAGCGGGCTGGAGGCAACAAGGCAGATAAGCACGCAATGCCTCCAGACAAAAGTATTGATTCTGACCCAGTATGATGAACAGGAAAATATGCTTGTTGCCAGCCAGGTGGGCGCATATGGCTTCATTCCCAAGAAAGCTGCTAGTGAGCAGCTTATAGCAGGCATAAGAGCTGTACATGGAGGAAGTTATTTCCCCGACTCTTTTGCTAAGTTAGTTTCGAACTAACGACAATGTAAAGGTTGGGCTTCCCTGAAAGCGAGGAGTTGTATTTTTATCCTC
>JAUWGZ010000038.1 GCA_030606165.1 Dehalococcoidia bacterium | reverse complement strand
ATGCAGAAGAACGAGTATTCTTTATCACGGTTGATGGCATTTGACGCTGATATTCTGGGTTCCTGGGGCTGTTTGCCCAAGTACTACCCTGAGGTTCTGAAGATGGTATTGGACGGCAAGATACAGATAGAGCCTTTTGTTGAGACCAGACCGATGAGCCAGATTCAGCAAGCGTTTGAAGAGGCTCACAGTGGGAGATTGGAAAAGAGAATCGTACTGACCCCCGATTTTTAACATCAACGAGCTGATATTAGTAGCAGGTTCCTCTCGGTAGTGGTGACGGACAAGCACTACCCGACGTAACCCCCATCAACGGATAGCACCTGTCCGGTGATGTACCGCGCATCCTCCGATGCCAGAAACACAAAGGCCGGCGCTACCTCCTCAGGTTCGCCGAACCGTCCCAGCTGTATTCTCGAAAGGTATATTTCCTTTAGCTTTTCATCCTCTCTTACCTTGCCCGTCATCTCCGTTGTGATAATTCCCATGGATATGGCATTAACATTTATCCCGTATCTGGCGAGCTCCCTGGATGCGGACTTGGTGAACCCGATAACTCCCGCTTTCGCCGAGGCATAGTTTATCTGCCCCATCGTCCCATACAATCCGGCAGTGGAGATGACATTGATGATCTTCCCGTACTTGTTTTCCTTCATATAGTTAGCTGCAGCCTGCGTACAATTGAAGGTGCCCTTGAGGTGAATATCGACAACCTGATCCCACGTTTCCTCGTCCATCTTCAAAAGCAAAGCGGGCCTGGACACTCCAGCATTGTTAACCAGGATATCCACCCCCCCCAGATCCCGCACCGCCTGGTCAACCATTGACCTGGCATCCTGGTAACTGCCGACATCCGCTTTCAAGGCCACAGCCTTCCGGCCGAGTATCTGTATCTCGTCCACTACCTCCTTAGCAGTAGCGTCATTGCTACGATAGTTTATTACTACATCGGCGCCTTCCTTAGCAAAAGCCAGGGCCACAGCCCTGCCAATACCCCTCCCACCACCAGTGACAATTGCCTTCTTATACTGTAATCTCATAATACCCCCAAAATTTAGTTACCTGTTCTTCCATTCAGGCTTGCGTTTATCCAAATATGACTGCAAACCCTCCTGGCCATCTCCAGTCTGCCAGCTCTTGATACCGTGCTCCACCCCCTTTTCCAGCGAAGCCTCAAGCGAGGGCGTTTCCGCACAATCATACAGAGCATCTCTCACGAGTCTGACGCTCAGCGTGCTCTTTTCCAAGAACTTGCGTGCGAACTCCTCTGCAGTCTGGTCCAGTTCTTCTTCCGGAACAACTTTATTAACGAGGCCAACTCGTTCCGCTTCCCGGGCACTGACATTTTCTCCCATCACCAGCAGTTCAAACGCCTTCTTCTCCCCCATTATCCTGGGAAACAAGGGAGCAGCCGCCGGCGCCAGTCCCCCCAGTTTTATCTCCGGCTGACCGAGCTGGGCTTTCTCGGAGGCAATAGCCATGTCACAGCCGGCAACAAGCTCACATCCACCTCCCAGTGCTACGCCATTGACCACAGCAATACTCGGCTTGCCAAGACCTCTCAAGAGATGGAAGACACGGCCAAACTCCTTCATCATCTTCGGCATCTTCTCCCCGATATGGTCCTTTACCTCCACACCTGCACTGAAGGCCTTGTTCCCAGAGCCGCGGAGCAACAGTACCTTAACTTCATCATCCTTCGCCAGTTGCTCCAGGGCGGTATTTAGCTCCACTAACGTATCATAATCTATTATGTTAAGTGGTGGACGGTTAAGTGTAAGAGTCGCCATTCCCTCTTTCTTATCCACGACAATGTTCTGGAATTTCATATTCCCTCCCTTCAGGATATATTTCGTTCCTATTATACAGCGAAGCGCACTTTTCGCCAAAAAGCGAAAGCCCACGGTTTATCCCTGGGCTTTCGCTTTTACGCCATCCTTATCAGTTTACTGCTTCGGCTTCGGCATGACCTGCTCTGCCAGATCACCATCGAAGCTATGCCCCTGGGCAACCAACTGACGGTATTTAACAAAGTCTATCCTGCGCTGACCCGTCATAGCCTCCGTATTGAAGGCATTGAATCCAAGATAGGCTTCCATATTCATATTCGCCCCTAGCCAGTACTTGGCGCTAATCTTGTTGGCATCCCAGAAGTGTTTCTTTTTCCACCTGATAGTCTCGATGCTCTTCATCAAGCACATGGGCATGAGATTGGTAAGAGTCCAGACAATCTCGTTTATCCTATGGTCCAGAAGCGAGAAATCGGTCTCGGACGTCTTTATAATCTCCTTTGCCTTCTTGGCCTCATCACCGGTCTTAGGTTCTCCATAGACGATCCTCCCATCCTCTACATACTTGTCGGTAATCACCAGAGGGTTCCTAATCCACTCACCATTGAGCTTCTTCACAGGCAATACATCGGTTATGTGGCCCAGCCTGTGCATTTTGTAGGCGCTCCACAGCTCATTGGAGACGCAATTCCATATGGCCAGCTCTGTAGTAGGTAGCTGCCAGGGGAGAAAATCAGTTGATCCTCCATCCGGCGTCGAGCCAACCCCAGTACCAGCCTGACCAAAATTAGCAAGGTCAGAGGCAATAGCCAGATCACAGGCCTGACCGATTTCCTGTCCTCCCGCCACCCTTATCCCATTAACGCGACAAATGACCGGCGCTCCGGCATCAAGGATGGCATCCACCATCCCGGAAAACAGATTAATGTAGTCCCTGTATTCCCTTGGCCTGAGGGTGTAATATTCGGCATATTCCTTGGTATTGCCACCTGTACAAAAGGCCCTATCGCCAACAGCGGTGAAGATGATGGCCACAACACTCCTATCTGCCGAGGCCTTCTTCATTCCAGCTATGACGCCCTTGACCATCTCGGTGGTGTAGGAATTATACTGGGCCGGATTATTGAGGGTAACCCATGCCGTGTATAGCCCGTCTACCGTTTCCCCTGTCTGGGAGTTAACCAAAGCTTTCTTCTCATACATGGTGCACGGCGGCTCTGTTCCAAAGAACTCATCGCCGACAAGCTGGTGATCCTTCAGTTCATTATCTCTTGGCAACCAATCCATCGTCATTTGTTCTACCTCCTCTTCAATTTTTTGGTAATATGTCAAAGGGCTGACATTTCTCCGGTATTTTCCCTGACGTAATAGTTTAGGTTTTCCAAAATCTTAGTCCATAGTGCATCACCCCCCGCACTGTCAAGCGCTTTTTCGAGATTTTCGTCGGATTGGTAAAAAAGTCGGTAAATTTAAGTAAACTTGGTGATAGGGGCTGAGCGTCGGCTCTCATACCAATTCATAATAGCAAGCTCGTAGGCTAGAAAATTCGTCAGGTTTTTGGGAAAACTTACCTGTTACTCGCTGACAGGCAAGCACCCTGAGGCTGTATAGTAACTTGTCTCTGAAAGTTTGTCAATATTCGCATCCCATGTGCCTTAGAATCCCAGCTTGGCTTCATTAAGCCGTACTTCAGCAGGCCTGGCGACTCTCTCGGCACCGTCATCGCTCCACCTCGCACTCAGGTCGAGTTCAGCAATGAAATGATCCGCGCCCGCTATGCCTTCATCCGAAGCTTCCGCCACCAAGCTAGACGGGTATTTGCCTGACAAGTCTTTGCTATAGAGTAAGGGAGAAGATTATCCTCTGAACCATCGAGAAACTGCTGACACACGTCAGAGTGCCGCCAAAGGACCGTTCACGGCATCCAACCGCGCCTCCAGCATGTACCCGCCCCATACGAGAGTTCACCTGAACAGCGACTACACCATAGAAGGCCCGGACTCAAGGTACGTCCGGCTAAGCTCTCCATAGATCCTGCGAACATTGCAGGAGATTTACCACCGGATCGACGAGCGCCTCCCTGACAACTGCACGCAGGAAATCGTTTTTCGCTATGAAGTCAGCCACAGGGGGACTGACTCTATAATAAGCCTCTACAAATCGCGAACCCAGGGCATTCTCCAGTAATACCTGGTCTCGGAAATCGCGCAATATGTCAAGCTGACTGGCTGTTTCTGTGCCATAGGCTGCAGTCGCAATGAAGCAGAAGCCCGTCACCGGGAAGAAACCAATCTCATCGAACCGCACTTCCCCTCCATTGTTCCAGAGTCTTCCCAGAAGACGGATTCTTAGATGAGTCGTACAGATTGGCGCCTGTATCATGGCAGACTTTTGTACATAGATACCGTTCGTGTCGGTGGCAGACAGCTCTGTTGTCGAACTCAATTGGGTCCCCTCTTTTCCTGACCAGAAGTCGAAAGCGATAACGCCGGTAACGTTGCTGGTAACGTTGCTGGTAACATATATCCATCCCCAGACCTCATATGTCAACGGTAGGGTGAGATTTCCAATCCACAACCACTGGGTAAGTGTGTCACCGTCACCTGTTATCCGAGCGGTCCAATTATCTGCATAGATGGGGCCAGTATCTACGCGCGTAGCGTTTCCAGTCAGGTTCCATCCGTACGGGACTTCCTCTTCTCCTTGCTCGAAGCTCTGGTTACAGATCATTCCTCCGGCGCTTACGTAGCCGGAGGGCAATAAGGCCAAAACCCCACTCACGATGAGCAAGGCTGTCAGCACGACCTTCATATATCCACCCATGTCCCACCTCCTTTTGCAACAGCTTAACTTTTCCAAAATTGTAGTTTGTAGCCTACATTATACATTATATAATCACCCCCATGCACCGTCAATCGTTTCCTGGCTCCTTGTCAGATTGTAAGGGATATAAGCCCTGCTGCCGGGCTTGGAAATATTACTTTCTCTTGACCACTGATTTCACCGACTCTTCAATGTCTCTGGCGGTCAATCCGTATCTTTGAAGCAGCTCCTCAGCCTTGCCTGACAAAGCATACCTGTCACCAAGGTTGACGAACTCCATAGGCACCGGCTTCTCTCTGGCTGTCGTTTGGGCAACTCGGCTGCCCAGACCACCCTGAGCTAAGTGCTCTTCAGCGACGACAATTGCGCCCGTCTCTGAGGCTGCTTTGACCACGGCTGTTTCATCCAAAGGTTTGAGGGTATGCATGTTGATTACCCGGCAATCTATACCTTGTCTTGCTAAGATATCTGCCGCCCCCAGAGCTTTATCGACCATGATGCCCACGGCTATAACAGTTGCATCCGTGCCTTGTCTCATGGTTACTGCCTTACCTAATGTGAAGTGATAGCCCTCGGGGTAAACAATCGGTGTTTTAGGGCGACTTAGTCTGATGTAAAAAGGTCCATGGTCACTTGTCGCCACTCTTACTGCCTCAGCAGCCTCTATAGCATCAGCAGGAACAACAACAGTGAAGCCGGGGAGAGCACAATACAAGGCTAAGTCCTCAATGGCGTGGTGGGAGGCGCCATCTTCGCCAACAGTGATGCCTCCATGAGTGGCGACGATTTTGACATTTAGTTCTGGCTGGGAAAGGCAGAGCCTTAGCTGGTCAAAACAGCGGCATGAAGCGAAGATGGCGAAACTGCTGACAAAAACGATTTTTCCCGAGGCAGCTAGTCCAGCAGCTATGCCGATCATGTTTTGTTCTTCTAGGCCGCAGTCAAAAAAGCGGTCTGGAAACTCCCGGGCAAAAAAACTGGTCATTGTTGAGGTCGATAAATCGGCGTCCAGAACAACAATGTCTTTGTTTTGTCTGCCCAGCTCTACCAGAGTCTTGCCGTAGGTTTCTCGAGTAGATGCTTCAGCCATGCTTACTCTAACTCCTTTAGCGCCCTTTCGGCTTCTTCCCAGGTAGGTGCCTTGCCGTGAAACGCCGCATTGTTTTCCATGAAGCTAACCCCCTTGCCTTTGATGGTGCGGGCGACGATGACAGTGGGTTTGCCTTTTATCTTTTCAGCCCCTTGGCAAGCGGACAGGATTTGGTCAAAGTTATGTCCGTCTATATCAATGGTATGCCAGCCAAAGGCTTGCCATTTCCGGGTAAAAGGCTCAAGGTTCATGATGTCTCGAGTCCATCCGCTGAGCTGCATACCATTGTAGTCAACTATAGCCGTTAGGTTATCTAGTTTAAATTGGGCCGCTGAAAGAGCCGCCTCCCAAGTTTGTCCCTCCTCACATTCTCCATCGCTAAGAAGAACATAGGTCCGGTAAATTTTGGAATCCAGCCTAGCGGCCAGGGCAACGCCAATGGCGAAGGACAAACCCATACCTAAAGACCCAGCTGACATTTCTACCCCCGGGGTGAACTTTCTATCAGCGTGTCCCTGGAGACGGCTATCCAACTTTCTCAAGGTTGCCAGCTCTGCCACGGGAAAGTAGCCAGTTTCGGCCAGGGCAGCGTACAAAATTGGAGCGGCATGTCCCTTGCTCAATATAAATCGGTCACGGTCTAACCACTGTGGATTTTCGGGGTTATGGCGCAAAACCTTAAAATAAAGAGCAGTGATGATGTCAGCTGCTGATAAGGAGCCGCCAGGATGCCCACTGCCTGCCGTAGCTGTCATGGTGATTACATGACGGCGTAGCTTTTTAGCCATTGCCTTGAGCTCTGCCGTGGACAGGTTGAATTTGTTACTTGGAGAGTTGTTTTCGGGGGACACTTCGCTACGATTTGGCATTGGTCAAAGACTAAATTGTAACCCAGAATGGCTCACAATGTCTATAGTAAGTAGGCTACCATCAGACCAAAAGGGAACATATTATATCGGGGGTGGGAGGAGGTGTTTTAATTGAGTCAAATCGCTAAGAGACTCCTGATGGTCTCTCCCCGACCTGTCAAGATAGAGAGCATTTATGCCAGCCTGTCGGGCATTGAGGAAATCGAATTGCCAGTTGTCACCCACATGGATGACCTGGCTCGGCTTGACGCCCATTTCTTCACATATCTTGAGGTAAAAATCAGGGCTTTTTAATTGCCTATAGTGTGAAACGGAGGAAAAAATTCGAGCAAAATAAGGTTTGATATCTTGTAATAAGCAATGCAGTAGCTCCAGTGGTGTGCCTGAGGCAACAATCAACTTATATTCACTGGCTAAGAAAGAAAGGATCTCAGTTACCTCAGGATAATAGCCTATCTTATCCAGACAGCCTCGTATCAGTGGCTCAGAAGAACCCAAGCCAAGATAGCGAAACCAGTATTCGATATCATACCACTCAAGCCTCTGGTCGCCGATTTTACCATACTCCTCATAAATACACTTCTTAGCTTGAGCAAGGTCAAGTCCTTTTTTCTGAGCATAAAGCGCAGGGATAGCCTCATGCCATTTAGCCTGGCTGAAATCAGGCTTTACCACTGTTCCCTCAGCATCAAAAGAGATTAATTCAATCTGCTTCATTTGAAATGCTGATATTATCACGGTAAGGAGGCAAAAGTCCATTTGCCTATTCCCCTTCAATACGCTAAAATACGCAGAATGCTAAGCTCCACAGTCACAGAGAAGCTGAGCCAGACCTTTGAGCTGGGTCCTATAAGGCCGCCTAGTGAAGCTTATTCCCTGCTGATAAGAGCAACCAGGAATTGCCCCTGGAATAGATGCCAGTTCTGCCCCATATACAAAGGCAGTAAGTTCGAGCTGAGGTCAGTGGAAGAGATTATAAAAGATATTGAGGCGGCTAAGGCCATCAGCGAGGGTTTAAAGGAAATAGCTTGGAAGACAGGCCATGGCAACAAAGTAATAGAGGTAGCGGCAATGCTCTCTAATCAACCTCAATATGGACAATGCGTGCATAATGTTGCCCGTTGGCTTGCGACAGGAGGCAAGTCAGCCTTCCTCCAGGATTCCAATACCTTAATCATGCGCACCCCTGAGCTAACTCAGGTGATTACTTTCCTGAGAAAAACCTTTCCCAGCTTAAATAGAGTAACTACATATGGTCGGTCCCATACGGCAGCTAGAAAGTCGTTAGTGGAGTTACAGGAAATCAAGGATGCCGGGCTAGATAGGATTCATATTGGACTGGAGACTGGCTACGACCCTTTGCTGGTTTATATTGAAAAAGGATGCACCGCTAAGAACCACATTGAGGGTGGAACGAAGGTGAAAGAGGCAGGCATTTCTCTGTGCGAGTATGTCATGCCTGGTCTTGGGGGCAAGAAAATGTCTCAAGAACACGCCCGGGAAACAGCCAGGGTGTTAAACGAGATTGACCCTGATTATATAAGGCTGCGCAGCCTCCACATCACTCCAGCTATGCCATTGTGGACCAGGTTGCAAGACGGGGATTTTGAGCTGCAAACGGAGGACGAAGTAGCAAAGGAAATAGGTGTTTTCATCGAAAACTTGCAAGTTACCAGCCATCTTAAGAGTGACCATACACTTAACTTATTGATGGAGGTCAAAGGCAAAATGCCCGAGGATAAAGAAAAATGCCTCGATATCATAAATAAGTACCTATCTTTGCCGGATGAGGAAAGACTCAATTTCAACTTTGGCAGCCGGGCTGGTTTATACAACAGGCTAACTGACCTCAGTGATAGCTACAAACACGATAAAATAGAACAAGCTATAAAACACCTCAGAGCACAGGGTAGCAATGTTGAGGAGACGATATTAAGGCTGAAGGACAACTTTATTTAAGGGAAGAACCGTGTCAAAAGGATTTGTAAATCTAAATCGTTTCAAGCACGGCCGGGCAATAAAGCGGAACAGCAAACAAAAAGCCGATTTACAGGGCGGCAAGGGAATCAGAGGAAGGAGGATTAAATTTCGTGGCTAAAATAGATGAGCTTACCTTTGGCTCAATAATAGTTGAAGGCAAGAAATACCGCCGGGATGTTCTAATCTTTGCCGATGGCACGGTAAAGAAACGAAAAGGCGGCTTTCTGATGTTCGGCAGTCATAAAATCAAGAAACAGGAGCTGGAGGAATTGAGCCAGGGTCAACCTGAAACAATAATTGTCGGCACCGGAACCAACAGCGCTGCCCATATAGCTCCTGAGGCAGAAAGCTGGGCTAAGGGGAAAAATCTAAGCTTACTGGTTCAGCCATCCCATGATGCCGTAGCCGTGGTAAATGAGCTTGGCGAACAGAAGAAGGTTGCTGCCTTGATTCACATAACCTGCTAAGGCATAAATTTATCTCAGCGTGATTTCTTTGTTGTAATGCTCTCAGCTGTGTTTCTGGTGTTCTCTTCCACATGGATAAGTATGTAAATAAGTTCCCTACTTGCCAGCAAGAATAGCCAGGCCAAGAAGGAGAAAATTACTCCCCCAATCGCATAGAAAGCACCTGTAACTCCGCCCGTCAAAATTCCGAAAACAATCGAACCAATAACGCCAACTACCAGTACTATCCACCCCAGGATCCTCAAAACAGTAGTCGCATACCGTAGAAAAGGATACTTTTCCATCTTGCCTCCTTTCTGTCCTTAAAGTTTTTCAAATAAAATTCTGTAGCTGCTCGATTCATCAGGCACAATCGCATAATCAAATTTTCACTCAACCAAATCGAAGATTTGGGTAGGTAAAATAAATTGGGCGACTACTCGGATTCACACAACTTGCAGAACCTGGGACTTACTCAAATTCGCCCTTCCCCAAGCTGACAAATATAATGGCGAGTATCCCGAGAATCACCCAGGGCCCAATGAGTGCACAGATAGACCCGGCAAGCGCCAGTCCCCAAACCCTTCTTTTCAAGGCGTAGCTACCACCTACTATAGCAATTACCCCCACTACAATTATGGGAGCACCAATGGCGCTAACCCATGGCATCCAAAAGAACCATCCGATGCCACCGACTACAGCAACTACTATACCGGTGATCACACCAATGGCTCCTGCAATAATACAGAGTATGCCCGCAGTTGTCGGCTTCCAAGTTCTTTCCATGTCTTGCCCTCCTTTCTATCCTTTTACATAACGATATAGTTAGAGGCTCTCATTGTCAATACCCCAAAACCTCAACACCCACCACAGCAGAGGGTTTGCCTGTCGTAACCCAGCCCAACCGCCACAACCTTGCCTTGTCAGCAATAGCAAATCGTCACCACACTCCGGGCACCATCCAAGAGAGCTTATCAAGATATAAACCAAGGCATGAGCCAGGGTATGATTGACACGTCCACCACCAAGGCTAGGATTACCCCGACTATCACAGATATCCCCAGACTAATAAGAAACATCCGCCACCACAATCCCCAAGCTAATTTCCAGGTTGGCTTTACTTCATTATCCATCTGCTATTTCTCCTTTTTTGTTTTTCCAGGTTCCAAGCTTCTCAATTGATTGAATAGCTTCTGCGGTCCCTTCGATTCATTATAATTATAGCTATTGCTCGATGTCAATATAGTTGGGGATTATTTTTTAAATCGCTCGTAGTGAGCTTATCGAACCATGAGCGGCACTCGAGAGCAGACCAGCTTGCCCTTCGACTTCGCTCAGGACAAACAGTCTATCCAAAGGCTTCCAGGCAGCTTAACCAAGCTCCTTAATCATGTAAGCGCCTTCCAGACCATAACCAAGCGAGCGGTAATACTCCCTGGCACCGATACCACTAAGCACCGATAATCTATCAGCCTTAAATTCCTCCCCTGCGATTCTCTCTGCCTCTCGAAGCAACCTTTCCCCGAGACCGTGATGTTGAGCGGTTCGCTCTAGCCTTCCCCCCAGGGGAACTTCAGGACCAAAAATATGTAGCTCCCTAACTACCGCTTTTTCCCCATTTATTCTCAACCTCAGCAAGCCAAACAAGGTTTCATTTTCATCCTCGTAAGAAAGGAAGACCTCCCTCCCCCCCAAAGTTTCATAATCCAGCCTGGTTAACCAGGGCTCGCCAATTGCCCAGCCATCCCTCAGGCGATGCCCATATTCCCGACAACGAATGCAGTTACAGCGAAGTCCTGTTTGCCCCATCTTCTTTCTAACAGTTCCTCTGAGCGCTAAGTCTCTGCTCCCAGCAATGATAAATTTGCTGGGAATATCCCGCATCAACCTCGAAATCCTTACATATTTGGGAATTAGAGCTTTAATAGCCATAAGCAAATCAATCATTTCCTCATCACCATAAGGCCGGTAGCGATTATCCCGATACCAACTCTCTAGCTCACTCCCCCGAACTACCAGCGTGGGATAAAGCTTGAGCCCGTCAGGTCGAAAGCGCTCATCTCCAAACAATTGCCGCGATAGCTCCAGGTCATGCTCAGGTGTTGACCCCGGTAAACCAGGCATCCAATGATAGTACACCTTAAAGCCATAATCCCGTAACAGCCTGGTCGCGGAGGTAACTTCAGCTACCCCATGTCCCCTCTTTGTCAGGCAGTGAACCTCATCGTCCAAGGTCTGTACCCCAAGCTCCACCCTGGTGGTGCCAAAATCAAGCATGCGCCTTATCTCCCCCTCCCCACAAAAGTCCGGCCTGGTCTCTATGCACAATCCCACACAGCGATGCTCAGCATTTTCATTCAATTTCCTGGCTTCCTCTAAATTACTAGAGGAGATGCCGTTCAGGGCATCATAGCAATCCTCAATAAACTGATACTGGTAGTCCCGGGGATAAGATAGAAAGGTACCCCCCATGATGATAAGCTCTACCTTATCCTGGGCATGTCCCATTTCAGCCAATGTCTTGAGCCTGACCTCCACCTGTTTCTTGGCATCAAAGCCACAACTTCGAGCTCGGAGCACCGCTGGAGACTCCACAGTATAACTCTTGGGCGCCTCAAGAGAAGTGGGGCAATAAACACATTTGCCGGGGCAGGGAAATGGCTTGGCCATAACTGCCACCGGGGTTACTCCAGAAATAGTTCGAGATGCTTTCTTCATGCCGTCTCCATGTCATTCAGAGCCTTTCTCCTAATGTCATTGCGCGCCCTTCGCCTCTTGTCATTCTGAGCGTAGCGAAGAATCTCGCCCCGCTCAGGGTAAACTCCGCAAAGCAATCCCCTGCCCCTCCACGAGATTGCTTCGGCTGACTTCGTCAGCCTCGCAATGACAGGATGGAAATGTCACTCAGAGCCCCGACTTGTCGGGGTTAAGAATCTCCTTTTTACCCTTAACGAAGAGATTTTTCATTCCGCTTCGCTCCATTCAGAATGACAACAAGAGACTGGCGACCATGAGCATTTCACCATAATATGCTAAAGTTTAGCAGAGTGTATATATGACCACAAACAGAGAGGTTTTCGACCAAATAGCTGAAAGCTGGTATCGGGTGAGGCATTGGCCTTTATTAAAAGAAGAGCTCGAAGAGCTGGCGGCAAGATGGCAAAGCGGAAAGCTGCTAAATGTTGGTTGCGCTCATGGACCGGACTTCTTGCCTTTCAGCCAGGGCTTTGAACTCTGGGGGGTAGATTCCTCCCCAGCCATGCTTAAGCAAGCTCTGAGGTATTCTGCCAAATTTAAGCTTTATGTCAACTTAATGGCCGCTGATGCCTCGTTCCTACCCTTCCCCAATAATACCTTCGATTGGGCAATATCAGTGGCTACTTACCACCACATCAAAG
>JAUWGZ010000096.1 GCA_030606165.1 Dehalococcoidia bacterium | reverse complement strand
TCCACTACAGCCAGTAAACGGGATAGGACCGAACTCAGCTCACCTTCGGCTTTGGCTCGCTCACCGGCTCCGGCAGACGCCATCTGCTGGGCAAGATTACGGGCTTTGGTTACTGATTCTAAGGTTTCTCGCTCGTGTTTCATATAGCCCTTGGCAGTTTCCACCAGGTTGGGAATGAGGTCATAGCGTCGTTTTAGCTGAACGTCAATCTGCGCCCAGGAGTTCTTTACTTGATTACGCCGCCTGACCAGGCCGTTGTAGATACTTAGGAATAGGATAAGAAGAACCACAACAACACCGATAATGATATAAACTGCTACCATATTAAACCTCCTTAACTAATGTTCTCTGGGTGTTACTTAACTGTCATCGCCGCCTTACTGTGGGGCTTCAAAAACTTCTTCCAAGAAACTGATAACCTGTTCTTTGGAATCATGTTTTGGCGGATGTTCCCCAGCCAGACGTCTTATCAGTTGAGTAACTTCACCCCCGTCAAACCACAATCCATGTTTATCACGGCATACATCGATGAGGATTTCAGGCTGTCCGCCTATCGCTGTTTTTTTCATCTTATGGCCACAGACGGGGCAATTCCGTTGCTTTTCTGGTGAAACGGCCTCCTGGGAGTTGAGGATGCCATCGAGAAACAACTTTGTCTCTTCAAGACCACGCGACTCAAGCAAAAGCCCGAGCTCTCCAGAGTCAAACCACACCCCCTTACAGCTATTACAATAATCGAGCTCAATATTATGATACTCAACGACTATCATATCGTGTTTGCAAACAGGGCATATCATTACTTTCAGACCTCATCAGGTGGTTTTAATAGTGTAGATGCCTGAGGAAGTCATGTCAAGGTTGTTGTATAAGCTTCAAATAGTACCAATGAAGGAAATTACAAAACTAACAACGGAGAGCGACAACTAATTCGTTAAGTATTTATCTAAGGCAACGTAATTTTGTACTATACGCAGTAAGCCAGACTGTTCGCCTAACTTCCTCAAATCACGTGGAGGTGGGCAGGCAATTGCTAAGCCCTATCAGGAATGCATTGAGAATTAGCTCTTCGCCCTTCGGCGTCTTCTGAGCCAGATTACCAAAGGTGGCACCCAGACCCAGCAGAAAATGCCAAGCCAGATGAGCACAGTGGCTAGACCTCTGCCAAATGTCGTTAGCCCACGCACTGCCGCTTTTAAAGCAGCGGAGGCGCTCCAGGGTTCAGTCAATCCCTTTGTTTCCTGTAAGTTTACTTCAATAAGGGACGTCTCTGAGGTCTGCTCCAGATATTTCATGCGGCCTTCAATTTGCTCAATCTCCCCTCTCACCTTGGAAAGCTCTTTCTGCACCATCAACATTTCCTCTACGTTCTCTGCCTTCTCCAACAAGGCTAGATACTGGGCTTCGGTCGCTAGAAGGTTGCTTAGCTGAGCTTCCAGGTCAACATATTCCTCAGTTACATCCGTTGCCGTGGTAGTCTCGTAGGGCACGGCTATGGCCAACTGGCGAAGTCTTGCAAAAGCCTCTTCAAATCTTTCAAAAGGAACGCGGATGGTAATGCGACCCGAAACCCCCCGTTCATATTCATATTTATATGAGGAAACTACATAGCCGTTGAGTTCATCAGCCATCTCAGCAACTTCGTCCATAGTCTCGGTTATATTTCCCACCTCCAAAGTCATGGAGCCTGTTTTTACGATTTTGCGGTCTTCCGTTAGTTCCGCAGGAATCCAGCTTTCATCGTGCCCTCCATCAGCAGGAGTAGGTACTACTGAGAAGCTTTCTTCATCTGGCCCTTTCTCATCAGGTACACTAGGTAATTCTGATGGCGAAGCACCACAGCCACTGATTAGCACTAACCCCAGAATCAGCAGTATTGGAATTGAAACTTTGAGCAGCTTATTCATTTTTGCCTCCTTCTATTACTGTAAATGCAGAAGGCCGAGAAAGGTTGCATTATTTAACCCAAAAAGTCTTGCGACTTTTATTCCAGCAATCCCCCAGAAGCAGATTAGTAATATTATAACATAGTAAGCTGAAATCTTGAGGGTTGAAGGGGGCTTTAGACAATCTCTATCTCTATATCGTCCACGCTCTTTACCACTTTTCTCAAATCAACCAGGGCTATAGTGCGCTCAGAAATATAATGTCTATAAGCTGAGGAGGTGAATATAGTAAGGCATCTTCTGCCATACATTGTGGGTGGGGCATCTGGCTGGTGAGACCTTATCAAGACATTTTTGCCCAAGCGGGACATGATTTTCTCGAACCAACCTCGCCCGAATTGAGGTCTCCCGGTGTAGGGATCGATTCCCAGGAACTCCCCTTCCCTTTCCTGCCAGTCCCCCCAGGTTATTTGATGCCATTCGGCGCTACCTGGCTTTATCCTATTTATATCTTCTAAACCTGACACATCGGGGAGTGCTCCATGCAGAGCAATGATTCCATTTGGCGTGGACGCTGCCAGTGGCAACTTGGAAAGAACCTCACTATATCGCTGGCGAAGTTCGGCATCCAGTCCTTCCCAGAAATCGGCAGGGTGGAAGCTGACTACAGCATGGCCTTCGTGATTTCCCATAAGCAGATAAAGAGAATCGGGGTGCTCAGTTTTTTGCCCAAGCAAAAAGTTAATGTTCTCCAGGGAGGCTGGCCCCCGATCAATATAGTCCCCCAGAAAAACTAGCTTATTCTCCGACTTGAGATACCTGTGGATAATTTTCTCCGTGGCTTCGAGGTCACCATGAGTATCGCCAACGAAAATGATTTTGCCTGACTCCAACTGTATTAACTTTGCTTCCGAGGCAAACCTCTTCTCCGCCTCGTTGAGCAACTCTTTTATCTCTTCTCTGGTCACAGGACAAAGCTTTCCTTCACGGAACTGTGCATCCCCACAGCATAGATGCTTTCCGTGATAAAAAGCAACTCCGACTGGGTCGGAGCTCTGGGAAGCCTCGCCCATAATTGTTTTTGCTTGAATGCCTTTGATATGATGCGAGCATGAAGGCCGGTCTGGTTTATGACCCAATCTATTTGGAACACGATACCGGTGACCACGTGGAGAATTCTCAAAGGCTGGTAGCTGCGATGTCTTATTTGAAAGAAACTGGAATTGAGGAGAAACTCACCTGTCTGCCTTCGCGCCCCGCCTTGCTAGAGGAGCTGGAGATGATACATACGACAGAGTACATCTCCTACGTTAAGAGCAAAGCGGAAAAGGGTGGTGGTTGGCTCGACCCTGATACCGTAATGTCTCCGAAGTCTTACGAAGCAGCCTTATATGCTGCCGGTGGGCTCATGGTGGCTGTAGAAGCGGTGATGAAGGGGGAGGTGGATAACGCCTTTGCTCTGGTTAGACCACCAGGGCACCATGCCATTCATGATCGAGCAATGGGCTTCTGTATTTTCAATAATATGGCGATCGCCGCTAAATTTGCCCTGAGCAAGTTCAATCTCAACCGTATTCTTATCGCTGATTTTGATGTCCATCATGGCAATGGGACTCAGGATGCTTTTTATGCCGACCCCAAAGTCCTTTACTTCTCCACTCATCAGTATCCCTTTTATCCCGGGACAGGATGGATGGATGAAACTGGAACGGGTGAAGGAGAAGGAACCACGGTTAATTTCCCCATGGCCGCCGGCTGGGGCGATGAGGAATACTTGAGAGCCTTCAACGAGGTCTTGGTTCCGGTAGCCCGGAGATTTCAGCCAGAGCTTATCCTGGTTTCTGCTGGCTCCGATGCTCATTGGGCTGACCACCTGGCTATGATGCGGGTAAGTGTTACAGGTTTTGCTCAAATGGCGGTGGTATTGAAACAGCTGGCCGCTGAACTGTGCCAGGGACGTCTCGTTTTTACTCTGGAAGGTGGCTATAATCTTCAAGTAGTTACCTCTTCCATAAAAGCTGTCTTTGATGTGCTTCTGGGTAATTCAGAGATAGATGACCCTTTGGGAAAAGCATCACTGGCAAGAAAGCCCGAGGGATTTGACGAGCATATCGAGGCAATAAAAAGAATACACTACCTGGAGGGATAGTAAACCAAAAGTCAAAAATAAAAATGCAAAATGACAAGGCAAAATGCGGCAAATCCTAAGCACAAAATTCGAAATCCTAAACAAAAGAAAGGAAAAATTTAGCTCCTCTCATCTAATGACCAAAATTCAAAACAAAATGGATTTTGGTATTTAAATTTGGAATTTTGAATTTGTTTAGCGTTTAGAGCTTAGGTATTAGAAAGCGGTTTGATATTTCCGACTAGGCTGGTCTCTTAGTGAAAGGCAAGAGTGCCCTCCACTCCTTCTTTTCCCACACCACCAGAAGCTGGCTGGAGATGCAGACAGAGCTGTAGGTGCCG
>JAUWGZ010000049.1 GCA_030606165.1 Dehalococcoidia bacterium | reverse complement strand
GTAATGGAAGTGCATAAAACAGGGAAGTTACCTGTTGTGAACTTTGCCGCCGGTGGTGTAGCGACACCTGCCGATGCTGCTTTGATGATGCAACTAGGAGCCGAGGGAGTGTTTGTGGGCTCGGGGATTTTTAAGTCCAGCAACCCCGCAACCAGAGCGCAGGCCATCGTTAAAGCTACCACCCACTACCAGGACCCGGCTATCGTCGCTGAGGTATCTAAAGGTTTGGGAACAGCTATGCCAGGTCTGGACATAAAAGCTATACCCCAACAAGAATTGTTGGCCCCCCGGGGTTGGTAAGGTGAAGACAGGTATTTCACAGAATGCGAAGGGTAGTTACTGACGATTTAGACGCGCTACTTGATATCTTGCCACTCCATATCCGTGAGCCGCTCTACCAGCAGCCCGACCATAGCGAACTGTTGGAGGTAATCTTAGATTTAGGGCGTCTCCCCGAAGCCCGCTTTCCCCATAGAGAATTGGTCCTCAATTCTAAAGAGGTGAGCCAGTCTGATATCGATTATGTAGTATCACGCATTGGCCAGTTCACCGGGGATAATCGCGCCGGCATCAACCACACCCTGCACCGCATCTCAGCCATACGCAATAGAAATGGCTACATAATCGGCTTGACCTGCCGTGTGGGCAGAGCTGTGTTCGGCACCGTAAAGATGATTCAGGACCTTATTGAATCAGGCAAAAACGTTCTGCTTCTAGGGCGGCCCGGTATAGGCAAAACCACTATGTTGCGGGAGGTGGCTCGAGTGCTGGCCGATGACTTCAAAAAACGGGTTATCGTAATTGACACCTCCAATGAAATTGCCGGGGATGGAGACATTCCTCATCCCGCTATCGGGCATGCCCGGCGAATGCAAGTAGCTGCTCCCGCTGAACAACATGCGGTAATGATTGAAGCAGTGGAAAATCATATGCCTGAGGTCATCATTATCGATGAAATAGGCACGGAACTCGAAGCTCAGGCAGCCCGAACTATCGCTGAGCGTGGAGTGCAATTGGTGGGCACGGCACATGGAAACACTCTGGAAAACTTGATAATGAATCCTACTCTGGCTGACCTTATCGGCGGCATCCAGACGGTTACCTTAGGAGATGAAGAAGCCAGGCGACGGCACACGCAAAAATCTATCCTGGAGCGCAAGGCTCCGCCCACCTTTGGTGTGGTGGTGGAAATTGTCGATTATTACAGGGTAACCGTACATCCTGACGTGACCGAGGCTGTCGATGCTCTCTTGCATGGGCGATCCCCCAAGGCCGAGGTGCGCTGGATGGATGAAGATGGTGAGGTAAAGAAGGAGGCGATAACCTCCCCTCTTATATGGGAAAGCAAGGAAGAGAAGCAGCCGGAAAAAACGCTGCGATTCTACCTCTTCGGCGCTAACCGGTCTCGACTGGAACAAATTGCCAGGGAAGGGAAAAAAGAGCTGAAAATCGCCGCTGACCTTAAGCAAACTGACATTTTCCTCACTACACGAAGTTATTACCGCCGCAAGCCACAGAAGATACGGGATGCCGAAGCACTGGGTATACCAATTTATGTCCTTAAAAGCAACAATGCCGCTCAAATGAAGCAATGCCTGGATGCCCTCTATCCCCGTGACACTCAATATACCTATGTTCATCATCTACAGCGTCTCTTAGCCGGACGCCGCGGTTTCAACTCCGGTAACCGGAGCCTGGAACCTGGCGGCAAAAGGAAGTCGAGGTAATCCTTGGGACTATTCATCACCTTTGAGGGTGGCGAAGGCTGTGGCAAAAGCACCCAATCCAGGCTCTTGTTGAAGAAGCTTGAGCAGCAGAACATCCCCGTGGTGTTAACCCATGAGCCGGGAGGCACGGCTCTGGGTAACGAATTAAGAAAAGTACTTAAAAGGAGAAGGGGCTCCTTTATTTCGCCCCAGGCTGAGCTGTTTCTCTTTGCTGCTTCCCGTGCCCAATTGGTGGCTGAGGTAATTCATCCTGCTTTAGAAGAAGGCAAAGTAGTCATCTGCGACCGCTTCACTCACTCCACCATGGTCTATCAGGGCTATGGGCGGGGACTTGATTTTACTGCCATAAAGATGGTCAACAATATGGCAACGGGGAATCTCAATCCCGACCTCATAATCCTCCTGGATATTTCACCGGAGCAGGGACTAGCACGAAAGCGAAGCTTGAAAGACCGCTTTGAGCTGGAGGATTTGTCGTTCCACCGGCGGGTGAGGGAAGGTTATCTCAAGATGGCCGCCGCCGAGCCCGACCGCTGGTTGGTGATAGATGCCTCCCTTCCTAAAGGGAGAGTTGCTGATATTATCTGGGATAGGGTGATCCCGTTATTGCCTGATTTATCAGCCTGACGATTTTTGTCATCCCGACACTGAACGAAGTAAAGAGGAAGAATCTAAGAGATGTTTAGCAATATCCAGTGTCATTCTGAGCCCTTCGCTACCTGTCATTCTGAGCTTTCCGCTACCTGTCATTCTGAGCGTAGCGAAGAATCTAACTCCGCTCAGGGTAAACTCCACGAAGAATCTCTGAGATTCTTCGTCGTCCCGATTTCATCGGGACTTCTCAGAATGACATTACCAAACACTCTTGAGAATTCAAGGTATGAGTTTTAGGCATGACTAAGGGCAAGGTCGCTGTGGCATTGAGTGGAGGGGTGGATTCTTCCGTCGCTGCTTTGTTGCTCAAAGAAGCTGCCTATGATGTGATGGGCATACATATGCGTCTCTGGGATTCTCCGCACTCCGAATACCAGACACATCGGGCGGAAGATATCTGCCGCATTTTAGACATTCCCTTTCATCAGGTTGACCTGCAAAAGGAATTTGAGCTCTGTGTAGTTGACTATTTCTGCCGGGAATACCAGCAAGGGCGGACTCCCAATCCCTGCGTTGCCTGCAACCAGCACATAAAGTTCGGCCTCCTCCTCGATAAAGCACTCTCCCTGGGCGCCGACTATCTGGCTACAGGTCATTATGCCAGGGTAGAGCATTCCAGAGACGGGCATCGCTTGCTCAAAGCAGCAGACACCAGTAGAGACCAATCTTATTTTCTTTATACTCTAACCCTGGAAAAGCTCGGGCATGTCCTGTTTCCTTTAGCCGAGTATAGCAAAGACGAGGTTAAGCAGATGGCAAAGCAGGCGAGATTGCCAACAGCAACCAAACCCAGCCAGGATGTTTGCTTTATCTCCCAGAAGAACTATGCTACCTTCCTCAGCCAGAGATTTCCCACTCAGCCTGGCGATATCGTAGATACCCGGGGAAGGAAATTAGGTCAGCATCAAGGAATAGCCAATTATACAATTGGGCAGAGGCATGGCCTGGGATTATCCAGCACTCAAGTATTGAGTGCTGGAAAGCCGCTCTACGTCATAAGGATAGAGCCTGAACGCAATAGAATTGTGCTTGGCTCTGAGAAAGAGCTCTACAGCCAGAAGCTCGCCGCCCGAAAGCTGAACTGGATATCAGGCAAGGCACCGCGGGAGCCTATTACAGTCAGGGCCAAGATACGCTATAAGTCAAAGGAGGCAGAAGCCATCCTCTTTTTCAGGAATGACTCCGTGGATGTCCATTTTACTCAGCCACAAAAGGCGGTAACCCCAGGGCAGGCCATTGTGTTCTATAATAACGATGAGGTACTGGGGGGCGGTATTATTGACTCCGATGGAATCGGAGCTTGAGCCTATAAATACAGAAGCATAAATCCCCTTCTTAGGATAGGAGGGGTTGGGAAAGTTTCCTAAATCTCCCCTCTTAAGAATAAGAGGGGTTAGGCCTGCCCGCCGAACAAATTCTTTGGCAGGCGGGGGAGTTATGAAAGAGAGAGCTTTGTCACAGTTTCCCAACCTCGATGAGGAAGATAAGCTTAAATCACAGGGCTATGAGCTTATCGCCGGCATCGATGAAGTCGGGCGGGGGGCTCTCGCCGGCCCGGTAGTCGCCGGCGCCGTTATCCTGCCCCATCCAGCTAATTTGCCCTGGTTTGGGCTGGTTCGGGATAGCAAGGAATTAAACTCCAGGAAGCGTGAATCCCTCTTTGACCTGATTAACAAGGAGGCCGTGGCCGTGGGCATCGGCATCGTTCCCTCTCAAGTGATTGACTCCATAAACATCCTCAAGGCAACCAGACTGGCTATGATGCAAGCGGTGGAAAAGTTGCCCGAACAACCGACCTTCCTCCTGATTGACAGGCTGAGCTTGTCTCAATGTCCCATCCCTCAAAGAGGGATAACCAGGGGTGATAAACTGTGTCTCTCCATTGCCTGTGCTTCTATCGTAGCCAAGGTCACCAGAGACCGCATGATGGAAGAACTTGACATAATTTATCCTGGCTATGGATTTGCTCAGCATAAAGGCTATGGAACAGGAAGACACCTATCCTGTCTGCAAAAGCTCGGACCTTCGCCGATTCACCGCCTATACTTTGCCCCTGTCAGGAACATAATCACAAGCCAAAGCTCTGGCTCTTTAGCTTCGGATCATTCTGAGCCCTTCGCCCCTTGTCATTCTGAGGGAGCGGAGCGACCGAAGAATCTCATTCAGGGTAAACTCCCTGAAGGATGAGGTAATGAATCGTCAAGAAGTTGGTAAGCTGGGGGAGAAAACAGCTCAGAAATTCCTCAAAAAGCGGGGCTACCGTATTCGCGAGACGAATTTTCGTTGCCCTCACGGAGAGATTGATATCATTGCTCAGCGGAAGGACTATCTGGTCTTTGTCGAGGTCCGCACCAAGAGCAATCTGGATTTCGGCACTCCCGAGGAGTCAATAACGCAGGCTAAAAAGCAAAAACTCATAACCCTAGCCCTGACCTATACCAGTACTCATCAAAACCTCCCCTCTTTATGGCGTATAGACGTCGTAGCCATAGAACTCGATGACAAAGGCAAGACCAGGCGCATCGAACACATCGAAAACGCCGTCGAACAGGATTCCCGTTTTAGTTGCTAGCTACTCTATATCAGACCAAAGCTCATGTTTAGATGGACTTTTGGGAAGGGATTTGGCTCTTAGAAATGACTAAGGAGGCTCTATTTGCCAGGGGGGGTGAAGCCAATTCTCCTAGGCTCGTCAGAATGAGTGAGGTCGAAATACATGAGAATTGTGTCCAGCTTAGTCAATAATAGTCCCTTCGTAACGTATTTCTCCTTGGTGTATTCTTTAGGCTGTCCTGGATAAGACACCGTTGGGATCGTTTCACAATGCTGAACTTCCGAAGGCGGTATGCGAAACTGCGTAACATCTATTCCGGTGCCTTCCAACATGTCAAGCGCAGCGTGATATTGGCTAATGTATTTCTCTGGGACCCCGTAAATCGTAGTAATACCATTGATATTGCTTTTCATTGCTTTAAGCGTTGCATAGGCTCGTTCTAGACTATCTTGATTTTTCTCCTGCATATTCCTTTCTCTCCAAACTCACTGGCTGGACTACTCAATCAAGCTTTTTGTGTTCTTGGTTCGAGTCTCCCAGACTTTTAAACCGTCCGTGGAGTTGAATTCTAAGTGCAACTCCCCGTATCAAAGAGACGACGAGAACGAAACCGAGTGTTATTAGGATAGACTGCCACCACGTCACATGAACAGCCAGCCACAGAATGAAGAACATGGCGATAGCTGTTATGAACAGGATTTGAGAAACTCTCCAAGATAGCATTCTCTGTCACCCGCTCGTTATTTCCTCAAGTCTCACCCGTTCGACGTTGCATATTGTGCAAACCATCCCTATCGCCTCGTCATAATCCATTCCCTCGTCTAAATAGTACTTAAGAAAGTCCTTCGCAAATTTCTCTCGCTCTTTCGCTACACGTTTGTCGATTTTCCTCTTTTTCTCAGCGCTTAGTCTGTTGTAGACCTCATTTTCGGAATCTGTTCGGAAAGCTGCGTCAGTTAATTGCGTCGGATTGCCCTCACTATACTCTCCAGCAAGGCCTCGGAACATCGATGCCTTACCCACTCTCTCTATATTTCTCCACTTACGTCCTCTTAGCCAAGCTATTCCTATTAGTGCTGCGATGACTCCAACCACTATGAGTGCTATCTTCATGCTTTCCTCCTGCCCGTCTAAATCGGGCTACTCATCAGCCACAGCATACATTGTAATCGTAATTGTAGCACTTGCCGAAGAATTGCTTGTCTTGCTTACACTAGTAGTTGCCTCATTGCTGGCAGCAACCGTATCCTCAACAGAAACAGCAGTATGACCTAGCCCTGACAATTCTGCCGCACTATTGAGGCGGTTGCCTATCCCTCAGCATCATTTTCAGCCTGTTTTGTTTGTTATAATACCGTAGTGCCAAAAAACCGAACGGAACCGCGAGGAACAAAAAGGCCGCAGCTATACCTGACACAACCCATGGTGCCTGTATGGCTATGACCTCACTCGAGGCAAGCATGCTAAAGATTATGAAGACGAGCCCAACTGTCGTGAATTGAACCATTCCAAAGTTCCAGCGCATATATGCAAACCTGGCATTTACAATCTCCTCTTGAATTCTTGCAATTTGGGGTGGAGTTAGTTCGTGGTCGGTTAAATCCCACCCGCAGTGCGGACAAAACTTAGCATCCTCTCGAATTTTCTTATTACACAACGGGCATTTTTGCATTTTTAAGCCTAGTTTCTGACGCTGTTCGTTTCCCTTAGTCTGCGTATGGCCCAAGTCAGCAAACCTTGCCCCGCAATAAGGACAATAGATTACTTCCTTTGGTATTGTGTTACCACAAGAGGGGCATTCTTTCATTTGCTTATCCTATGAAAATTCTTGCTTACTCAAGGCGATAAGTATGATAGCCGGAATACCCAGCCAGCAGAAAACCGAGCAAATGGAGCCGGCAAGCGCTAAACCCCAAGCTCTTCTTTTGAGTGCACAGAGCCCACCTGCCACAGCTACTATCCCAATCATTATTGCGAGCAGCCCCACCATAAACAATGGGCTTCGCCCAATGAGCACTATGCCGACAATCAAACCAAGGACACCAGCTGAGATAGTCAAGGTGCCCGCAGCAGTTGGCTTCCATGTCTGTGCAGCTCCGACGGATACAACGCCGCCATAATCGCTAAGCCTTGTTCCGCAATTGCTACAAAATTTATCATTGGGTTCCAAAGGAGCGCCACACTGAGGACAGTATTTCATCTTCTATCTCCAGAACGCTGCTCGCTATTGAGTCCTTAAACTCTCCTCTCCAAATCCACTGGCTGAGCTACCCATCAGCTACAGCATACATTGTAATTATGCCAGAAGATATCAAATAACTGCAAATTTCCTACGAGAAATTGTGTCCGGTGACACGCTTTGTTTTCTAGCTTGACTACTAGGTTAGCGTAATTTGAGGATAGCTTCACCTTGTGCAGTTAGGACATATAGTTTGCGGCGCTTATGTTGCTCTCAGGTAAGGCTCTAATACTTCAGGAATTAATACTGTACCATCAGCTTGCTGATAGGTTTCCAGCACCGCGATAAGGACTCGTGGTAGAGCCAATCCTGAGCCATTGAGCGTGTGAACAAGCTGTGGTTTGGCGCCAGGCTCAGGGCGATAGCGGATATTGGCTCGCCTGGCCTGAAAATCACCGCAATTGCTGCAAGAGCTGACCTCGAGCCATTCATCACAGCCAGGAGCCCACATTTCGATATCGTATGTTTTGCAAGCGGCAAAGCCGAGGTCTCCGGTACATAATTGCACCACGCGATAAGGTATGACCAGCTTCCGACATATATCCTCAGCATCAGCTACCAATTTCTCCAGTGCTTCGTCAGAACTCTCGGGGTCGGTAACCTTGTAGAGCTCCACCTTATCAAATTGGTGCCCCCGCTTAATGCCCCTGGTGTCCGTGCCAGCAGCCATCTTCTCTCGACGGAAGCAAGGAGTATAGGCGACGTAATGAAGGGGCAAGCTAGCGGCACCTAATATTTCATCACGGTGAAGGTTAGTTAACGGTACCTCCGCCGTGGGTATAAACCAGAAGTCATCTTCTTCGTCGTGATATAAATTATCGCCGAACTTGGGTAAATTTCCTGAGCCGACCATACACTCTCGCTTTACCATAAAAGGAGGATAGATTTCTTTGTAGCCATGCTCGTTTACATGGGTATCGAGCATAAATGAGATAAGCGCTCGTTGGAGGCGTGCCCCCAGCCCTTTGAGAACATAAAACCTGGTCCCTGAGAGCTTCACTCCCTGCTGAAAATCTATTATGCCCAATTTTTCCCCCAGCTCCCAATGAGGCAAGGGCTCGAAGGATAACTCCCCTGGCTTGCCCCAGGTACGCACTACTACGTTATCGCCCTCGCCTCTCCCTAAGGGCACGCTGAGGAGGGGGATGTTGGGTAACTCCAGTAGCAAGGAATCAAGGTTAGCCTTAGCTTCCTTGGTCTGCTGCTGCAGAGAAGATACTTGCTCTCCCAATTGACGCATCTGGGCGATGAGCTGAGGTGGTTTTTCCTTGCTTTTGCCCAGTTGTTTGCTTGCCTCGTTATGTGTGGCACGGAGTTCCTCGGTTTGACGAAGCAAGCTGCGATATCGCCCATCAATCTCAAGGATGCTATCGAGAGCAAAGCTATCGCCTCTTTTCTCCAGAGCCTGGCGAACAAGTTCAGGGTTTTCACGAATAAGCTTAATATCAATCATATGTAAACCCTAAATCCTAATTTCTAAATTCTAAACAAATTCAAAATTCTAAATTTAAATACCAAAACCCATTTTGTTTTGAATTTTAGTCATTAAATGAGAAGAATTAAATTTCCCCTTTCTTTTGTTTAGGATTTCGAATTTCGTGGTTAGGATTTGCCATACTTTGCCTCGCATTTGGTATTCTTACTCTTTTGTCTTCAACTGGGGGAAAAGTATCACTTCTCGAACAGATTGCTGATTTGCAAGCAGCATCACCAGGCGGTCAATGCCTATCCCCAGACCACCGGTAGGGGGCATCCCATACTCCAGAGCCTGAAGAAAATCTTCATCGGCGATTTCCACTTCCTCATCGGCAACCTGTTCTTTTAGCTGCTGGCGAAACCTTTCCCTTTGCTCCAGGGGGTCATTAAGCTCGGTGAAGGCATTGGCAATCTCCATGCCAGCCACAAAGCCCTCGAATCTCTCTACCAATCGTTCGTTACCTTTCTTACTCTTGGCCAGAGGTGACATTTCCACAGGGTAATCCAGAAGGAAAGTCGGCTGAATAAGCTTTGGCTCGACAAAGGTGGAAATCAATTCGTCTATCAGCCTGCCCCTCCCTTTGCCTGGCTCGACTTCCATTCCCAGCTCTGTCATTCGTGTCCTCAGTGAAGCGGCATCAGGATAATCTTCAAAATCGATGCCGCAATGTTCTTTTATTGCCTCACGCAGGTAAAGCCTTTGCCAGGGGGGACCAAGGTCGATGGTCTTGCCGTTGCAAGCAAGCTTG
>JAUWGZ010000067.1 GCA_030606165.1 Dehalococcoidia bacterium | reverse complement strand
TCCATACTTAGCCATATGAGCCCGGGCATACATAGCATAACCAGAAGGCATGGTTATGCCAAAGGGCGATTCCCATATTATATCCCCTCCCCGGCTCATTCTCTCCGCAGCCTCACGAGAGGTCAAGTCCGACATCTTCTGAAAGCCTACCACTGCTACTACTTTGTGAAGACCTGACTTTATTAATGACCAACCCACTCTCAGCCCCGTGCTACTAGAAGAACACACAGTCTCGACATAGAAACTCGGCTTGGGCGTTAGCCTCAAGTACTCTGAGATTAAACCGGCTGGTGAGCGCTGCTTATCATACTCTGGCGCAGAACAAATAATGGAGGCATCTATATCACTGTTGGTAATGTCTAGACCCTCCATGGCTTCGGTATAGGCTTCAAAACATAATTCCCCGATAGATACACCACACTTACGAGAAAAAACGCTCTGACCTACTCCAACAATGGCCACGTCTTGCATAAAGCAACCTCCTCTAATCGCAAGAGTTCAGTTTTCCCAAAAATTCTAGCCTATTATGCTATATCACCTGCCCTCGCACTGTCAAGCGCTTTCCAAGATTTTTTCATCTCGAAATTAGAGCAGCGCGGCTACATTACTTTGCCGAAGCGGCGAACTCCCGGTCGTAGCTGCCGCAAGGTCTCTATACTCTATGTGCCACATAAAACTGTCCCTAATGTTTGCTCTCTGAGCAAACTTTCTGTCTACAGTAGATTTGACCAGCGGCTGGTCGGAGCATGTGAAGGTGTTTTGACACGAACACGATTCTGTATGGCTACTCCAGATACAGTATCTTGCTACAGCTAGTGCATTGGATTAAATCGCCAGCTTTGGCTTTCTGCCATTGACTTGTAGGCACGGTGATGTGGCATCCCTGGCATTTTCCCCTCTCCACTTTGACTACAGCTTGTCCACTTGTTAGCCTGAGTCGCTCATAAGTGTTGAGGGCTTCAGAGTCAATTTGCTGTGCTAGTCTATTACGGTCTTCCCTGAGCTTAGCAAGCACGGCTTCAATTTCGCCTTTCCTTTGCCCCAAAGTTTCTTGCCCCTGCCCCCATTCCCGCTTCAATCGTTCAAGCTCTTCGGTGGTAGTTTTTACTTTAGCTTCTATCTCTTCTACCTGGCTCATTAATCCTAAGAGGGCATCTTCTTTTGGCCTAATCTGACTCTTAAGGCTTTTGGCTTCTTTCTCAAGGTTAACCAGCTCCTTGGGATCCTTGGTTGCGCCACTGTAAAGTTTGCTATCAATCTGCCTGACTTTCTCTTGAAGGTCTCCCAGTTCCCATTCAGCGTTTTTTTGCTTTTTCCTCGCGTCTTCCAGTTGTTCTTTTTGCGCGGCAAGTTTAGACTCGGCGGCAACCAAGGCCTTATCATCACTCAACCGATTTTCAACTTCATTTAGCTCTTGTTGATTCCTTTGAAGCTCCAGGTCAACCTGCTGCAGCTTATAAAGTTGCTCTGCCAAACTCATACTGAGGCTTATTGTAGAAGTGAAGTGGGGATATTGTCAAAAAATACAGGCAGCTTCCTGGGGGAACCAGGAAGCTAAAGTTCCACAATCCTGGGCTTCACACGGCATTTTTCAGCAGCGACAATAGCGTCTATCTGGGATACAACTTCATCAAGCTTATTTTGGCGACTTGTTATCACATAATCGAAAAGCGGCAGGCTTTTTATTTCCCCTTTAGCCCTTTCCAACCTTAGGGCCAAATTTGTTGAAGACTCGCTACGTCGCTTCCTCAACCTCTTTTCTAGTTCTTCCACCGAAGGAGACATGAGGAAAATAAATACTGCTTGGGGCAGAATTTTCTTGATAGTAGCAGCACCCTGAACATCTACTTTGACTACTGCATCTACCCCTTTGGATAAAGCCGAGGTTATTTCCTCTTTTGGTACACCATAGTAGTTGCCGTAGACATTGGCCCACTCCAGGAACTGGTGTTTATCTATCATTTGTTGAAATTCTTTCCGGGAAAGGAAGTGATAATCCACTCCATTCTTCTCCCCGCCACGCTTAGGACGTGTAGTAGCGGTAATGACATAGTGAAAGGGACGCCCTAACTTTCTCATTCTGGTAAGCACAGTATCCTTGCCTACTCCCGAAGGTCCGGAAAGAACGACGAGCAGGGGTCGAGAACTCCTGTCGCCTCTTCGCTTCGTTCGAAGCTTCGACTCAAGGCTTCGATCAGGCACTTCACAGTTCAACTTTTTCCTCAGACGGCACGGATACAGTGGCTAACCTGTGAGCTATGGTCTCCGCTGTCACGGCAGCCAACATCATGTGACCAGTGTCAAAGAGAATAGCGGTCTTGGCTTGCCTGCCATGAGTGGCGTCAATTAAAAGTCCTTTCTCTCTTACTTCCCTAAGGAGTCGCTTGATTGGTTGCTGATTTATGGAAAGGAAAGCAATCACCCTATTTACAGCGATAACACTACCAAAACCGATATGAACTAATTCTGTAGCCATGCTGCCCCTCCTAACTTAATTACTAAAACTCATCTTGTTGTAACTACACAGCCTACTTATTGTTTAGCATTTAGGATTCCGTGCTCAGGATTTATCAGCATTTAATACTTGTTGCAAAGTTTGCCAGAAGGCAGGATATGATACCTGTGCCACTTGAGCATGATTGATGGTTGTTTCTCCTTTGGCTATCAAACCAACTACTGCCAAGCTCATCGCCAATCGGTGATCGAAATGGCTGTCAACCTCTGTGCCTGACAAAGGTCTACCGCCATAGATGACCATGCCATCCGGCAGAGGCTCAATTTTAGCACCCAGGCGGGAAAACTCACTTACCACAGTGGCAATCCTGTCTGATTCCTTCACCCTCAGCTCCCCGGCATCCCTGATCACAGTTTTCCCTTTAGCAACACAGCCAGCTACGGCTAACACAGGAATCTCGTCAATGAGGCGAGGGATAATATCGCCACCGACCTCTATCCCCTTTAACTCGCTAGATTCTACCACAATATCGGCTAAAGGTTCACCACCCTCCAGTCGCTTGTTATCTATTTTCAGCCTGGCTCCCATAGCCAGGAGAATATCGATGATTCCCGTTCGTGTCGGGTTAATCCCGCAATCCCTTATCACTATCCTGGCGTTAGGGTGAATAGCTCCGGCAACTAGAAAGTAGGCTGCTGAGCTGCTGTCGCCTGGGATGCGAAGGTTGACAGGAATTAAGGGGCTGCTCAAAGGCAACAAGGAAATCAAATTTCCCTGGCTTTCCAAACTGGCTCCCATCCGTTTAAGCATCCTTTCTGTATGGTCCCGGGAAGGGATTGCTTGATGTAAGACAGTATTGCCTCGGGCAAAAAGACCGGCTAGCAGAATCGCTGATTTAATCTGAGCACTAGGAACAGGCAAGGTAAAATCTATACCACGTAACTTTTTCCCCTTAATGACTAGAGGGGCAAAGGAATCTCGCCCCCTTCCCCACACCTCAGCACCCATCAACCTCAGTGGCTCAATCAATCTGCCCATGGGGCGATTACGAAGAGAGACATCTCCGGTAATAACAGATATGAAAGGCTGGCTGGAAAGAAGACCACCAAGAAGACGCATTGTAGTGGCACTATCCTGGGCATCGAGCACATTGTTGGCCTCCTTAAGACCATCTTCGCCAGTTCCCGAGACTAATAGAGTAGGTGAATCCCGCGACCCTTTTCTGTCAATTTTCACCCCCAGGGCTCTCAGACACCTAACAGTGGCCAGGCAATCTCTCCCCGGAGCGAAATTATCAATCTCGGCTTTACCTTTACCTAAGCTATTCAGGATGACAGCCCGGTGGGAAATAGACTTATCACCAGGTAGAACTACCTCCCCTGCCAACTTGGGACAAGGTTTGATAGTTCTTATTTCCGCTCTTGGCGAAAACGACCTTAAGCCGACAAATTGTTCAGCCATTCTTGTCTTGCTTTGTTAGCCTCAGTTAAGGCTTGTTCCAAGCGTTTATCCCCCTCAGCCACCAGTTGACGATACCTCTCCAATTCCTGGCTGAATTTACCTATCCAGTTAACTATAGCTTCTTTATTGCTAATGCAGATATGGGCATTTACCTCAGGATTCCCCGAAGCCAAGCGAGTAAGGTCATGATAGCCAGAGGCCGCCAGTTTAGACATTTTAGACCAGGAAGGATTCTTGGTAGTTAGCGATACCAGGGCCGCCGAGAGCAACATGGGTAGATGACTAATGCCAGCCACCAGGTTGTCATGCTCATGAGCATCAATGAAAAAAGGTATGGCTCCAAGCTTCTTGACTATGCCTATCACCGTATCTATCGATTTTGGTGAAGCTTTCTCTGATGAGGTGAGACAATAAGTGCACCCCAGAAATAATTCGGCTTTAGCAGCCTGGATGCCATAAGTTTCCCTCCCGGCCATGGGGTGTCCGCCAATGAAGTCCACCGCTGGCGGCAGTATTTCCTCGGCCCATCTCATAACCTGGACTTTCGTGCTTGCGGTATCGGTGACCATGCAACCAGAGGGAAGATGAGGAGCTATCTGGGAGAAGATTTCCTTTACCGTCAGAACCGGTGTGGCGATGATGACAAAATCAGCTTGCTCTACCGCATCCTTTAAGTTGGTTTCGCCTCGCTCAATGGCGCCTAAACTTAAGGCATTGGCTACAGTTTCCTGACGACGGCTATAGCCGACTATTTCCCACCCAGGTTTCTTCCCTCGCCTTAAAGCTAACCCGATTGAGCCGCCGATTAACCCTAAACCGACGATGGTAACCAGCACGGTATCATTATAGCAGCGTAAGTCCCGCCTGTCATTGCGAGCCCTTCTCTTCCTGTCATTCTGTAGGGGAGCCCCTTGTGTGCTCCCCCACAAATTGAGAGGGGACAAGCATCTCCCCTACGAAAGTAGGGGTACTAATGAGTGATTGACGAGGAAGCGAACGTCTCGTAGACTATATTTAATTAGTCTTAAGGATTGTTGTATATGCCTGTAGAAATAAATGGCCGAATTTATTAGTTGATTAGGGATTGATGGACAAAGCAATAGCCAGAAGTAATAAAGGATGGAAAGATGAGGAGAGAAATCGTTGTCGTCCTGTGTGCACTGGTACTGGTGCTGAGCTTGGGCCTGGCGATAGCCGCCCAAACGGCCATGCCAGCCCTGGCGGCCCCATGGGTAACTTTCCGTTCTGCTGGTTCTAGCCCCGGGGCAGACTCAGAAAGTTGTGTAATTACCAAGCCTGCAGGATTAGCCGTTGGCGACTTAATGATTGCCCAGGTGGTTGGGGCTGACCCCTATTTTGGTGCTAATCTTGGGGCCTTTACTGCACCGGCTGGTTGGACAAGTATAAGGCAGGATGTATATCCAGGTGTACCATGCTTGGCATCAGCATTATTCTGGAAGATTGCCAATGCTAGCGATGTAGCCGCCGCTAGTTTTACCTTTACTGCAACAGGTGCCACTTCAAACAGGGGAACAATTACGGCTTGGTACGGGCACGACCCCACAGCGCCGATAAACGATGATAACGGGCGGGGCAATATTTACTCACCCCCCTCGACAACAGTTTCGTCTCCGGGCATAACTCCCACTGTCGCCGACTGCACGATTTTGCTCTTCTGCGGCATTTTCAATGGGGATAATAACACCCAGAGCGGTTATGCCATAGCTAACAACAATCCATCCCCTTGGACAGAGGCTTATGATTTGCCCTCTGATTTGAGCCAGGATTTGGGTCTATCAATGGGATACGCTACCAGGCCCGAGACAACCTTTACGGGAGACGGAACGGCCACAACTTCGGAACCTGATGGGAATATAGGGCAACTGGTGGCTATTGCCCCCAACATCAACTATGACCTCACCACCTCCAGCACCGCTGGCGGCTCGGTAACTACCCCCGGTGAAGGAGTGTTTCCCTATGGCTGCGGCACGGTGGTCGACCTGGTGGCCGAAGCGGATGCCTGTTATGAGTTTGTCAACTGGACCGGTGATGTGAGCACCATTGCTGATGTCAACGCCGCCGCAACCAACATCACCATGAACGGAGATTATGCCATCACCGCTAACTTTGCACTGGTAACTTTCCGCTCTGCTGGTTCTAGCCCCGGGGCAGACTCAACAAGCTGTGTAATTACCAAGCCCGCAGGATTAGCCGTTGGCGACTTAATGATTGCCCAAGTATTTGGGATTAAGAGCACTTCTTTGCCTGATATTGGGACTTTTACTGCACCGGCTGGTTGGACAACTATAAGGCAGGATACTAGGTACATGAGTATTAGTCCATACACTGGATACATGGCATCAGCATTATTCTGGAAGATTGCCGATGCTAGCGATGTAGCCGCCAGTACCTTTACCTTTACTGCAACATGTGCCGCTTCAAACAGGGGAGCAATTACTGCCTGGTATGGGCACAACCCCATAAACCCAATAAACGCTCATAATGGAACGACTAGCAGTACCTCAACGACAATTACAGCTCCAAGCATAAGCCCCTCTGTCACCGACTGTAAGATTTTGTTCTTCTGTGGTATTTATGACAATCTCGACATAAGCAGTTATGCCGTCGCTAGCGGCGATCCGTCCTCTTGGTCAGAGGCTTATGATTTGCCGAGTAATTTGACCTATGACTTGAATTTATCACTGGGATATGGTACTAGGTCTGCAACAAGTGCCACAGGAGACGGAACCGCCACAATTGCGTTTCCAGGTACTTATAATATAGGGCAACTGGTGGCTATTGCCCCCAACATCACCTATGACCTCACCACCTCCAGCACCGCTGGCGGCTCGGTAACTACCCCCGGTGAGGGAGTGTTTCCCTATGGCTGCGGCACGGTGGTCGACCTGGTGGCCGAAGCGGATGCCTGTTACGGGTTTGTCAACTGGACCGGTGATGTGAGCACCATTGCTGATGTCAACGCCGCCGCAACCAACATCACCATGAACGGAGATTATGCCATCACCGCTAACTTTGCACTGCTGAGCTATAATCTTACAGCAGACAGCACCGCTGGCGGCTCGGTAACTACCCCCGGTG
>JAUWGZ010000012.1 GCA_030606165.1 Dehalococcoidia bacterium | reverse complement strand
GAGGTTAGAAAAAAACCTAAGAAGACTGACTCACCACCTGAGCAAGCATTGTCTTAAACATTGATGTTTCATCTTCCCTATGGTTATATCTGAAGCTATATTCGTCAATGTATTCCCCAAAATGTTCTGCCGTCACATGATGGTATGTACCATCAATACTTCTCTTTAGCTGACTCCAGAAACCTTCAATTCGGTTTGTGTGTATTCCTTTGCCTGTTACATACAGCTTTTGAGAGTGAGCCACCACCTTGTGAGTATAGCCAAGTTTATTTAAGCCTGCATAGCTTGGTAAGTCGTCAGTATAAACCAAAGCATCTTTGCTTATCGTTGCCTCTATGATAGGAATAAGGGTATTAGCTTTCACGTTTGGTATAATTTCAGCGTGTATGTGTCCTTTACGCTCTACCATACCTAGCACGACTGTCTTACCTTCGGCACCACGTCCTCTTTTACCATGCCGCTTACCGCCCATGTATGTCTCATCAACCTCAACCTCGCCATTAAGAGGCTCCATGTTAGTATTGCTTAGTATTGTCCTTATCTGGCGGAACATACGATAACCTGTTTTTACAGTTACGCCCAAGTCTCTACTAAGTTGACGTGAGGAAATACCACACCTAGTCACAGACATATATGCTATAGCTTTGAACCACAGTCGTAAATGGTCAAACTTAGTTCGTTCAAAGATAGTGCCAGCCATCGGATTGACGTGGCTACCACAAAACTCACATGAATAAACAGGACGTTTCTTTAGGCGATAGTGGTTTGTAATCTTGCCACATTTCTCACAGTAGATTCCATTAGGCCATCGATTGTTTTTTAACCATTCTAGACAAGCATTATCATTAGGAAAATCTCTATCAAAGTCTTTTGTGCTATACTTATTCATGGTTATTACCTCTTTTCCTATCTTTATATATTCAGTATAGCATTAAAGACTCCGTGTGTCAAGGGGAACATCGCGTAAAGTTTTATCTCGGGAGAATTTGATTATACGTATCAATAGCAAGGTATGTCAAAATAATAGTATACGTCTCCTGGTTTCCCTGTCGAGAAAGGTATTTGCATAAGTGGTTGTAGCTAATACTTGTGGAGAACACCCGAGTAATGCTAGCTCTGGTCCAATCCCTGCATTAGACACAAACCAGTGCTTTGACATATAATCATTCGCAGCGCCATCAACGGTGGATTTAATATGGAATGGATGCCCTTAGAGCAAGAGAAAGCTTTTGACGTTGCCTCGCTCGAGCCTGTATTAAAGCCCCGCTCCATAGCCGTTATTGGAGCCTCACGCAGAAATCTCACTATCGGTAATAGGCTTTTCCGTAATTTGTTGCAGAATGAGTTTACGGGAGTCGTCTACCCGGTGAATCCGAACGCCAAAGTTGTCGCCGCAGTGCAGACATATCCGTCTGTTCTGGATATACCGGGAGAAGTGGACCTTGCCATTATTATCACCCCGGCGGATACGGTTCCCCGGCTGATGGAGGAGTGCGGGCAGAAAGGAGTGCGCGGCGTAATTGTAATAACAGCGGGCTTTGCAGAAAGCAGCCCTGAGGGAAAGAAGAAGCAGGATGGGATAGTTGAAATTGCTCGGCGCTATGGTATGCGCATAGTGGGACCCAACTGCATGGGCATCGTCAACACTGACCCAGAAGTCAATATGAATGCTACTTTCTCCTCCATTTTCCCTCCCACTGGCGGTATTGCCATGGCTACTCAGAGTGGCGCACTGGGGCAGACTATCTTGGAGTATGCCAGGAACCTGAACATTGGGCTTTCCACATTTGCCAGCATCGGAAACAGGGCTGATGTCTCCAGCAACGATCTGCTCCAATACTGGGGAAAAGACCCGTCTACCAAGGTCATCCTCCTTTACCTTGAATCTTTCTGCAATCCCAAGAAGTTTGTCCGCATAGCCCGCAGCACCACGCTCACCAAGCCGGTGGTTGTGGTAAAAAGCGGGCGTACCTCGGCAGGTTTCCGGGCTGCTACCTCACATACCGGGGCGCTGGCTACTGCTGAGGTAGCTTCTGAAGCATTGTTTGCTCAGACCGGAATGATCCGGGTGGATACACTGGAAGAGCTTTTTGAGGTAGCTAACCTGTTATATCACCAACCCGTTCCTCAGGGGAACAGAGCGGCTATTCTCACCAATGGAGGGGGGCCGGGTATTATGACCGCCGATGCCTGTGCTGATAGAGGACTGGAATTGCGCACTCTTTCAGATGAGAGCGTCTCAAAACTAAAGAGCTTTCTCCCATCTCGAGCCAGCCTTACCAATCCCATTGATATGACGGCCGAGGCTTCCCCTGAGGATTACAGCCGGGCGCTGGAAATTCTGGCGCATGATGACGGCATAGATATTGTGATAGTCATCTTTATCCCGCCGATACTTGTGCGGGCTGAGGAAGTAGCCAATGCCATAAGGGAACTGGCACCGGAGTTTCGCAGGCGTGGCAAGACATTAGTAGCTTCATTTATGGGTTCGCGTGGTGCTGGTATTGAGTACGATTCCAAAGATGGCGGATGCATACCCAATTTTACCTTCCCGGAGCATACCGCGGTTGCCCTCGCTGGGGCGTGGGAGTACAGTCGGTGGCTACGAAGACCAAAGGGGGTAGTTCCCGAACTGATAGGGATTAATAGAGAAAAGGCCCGTGCGGTAGTGGCATCAGCCTTAGAGCAAAGCTCTACCCGCCCCCTCTGGCTGGAAGCTTCCTCCATCTCCGAGCTGCTCAACTCATATGGAATCCAGGTCGCGGTGTCGAAGTCAGTAAAGACAGCGGAGGACGCAGCCAGGGCGGCTGAAGAAATTGGCTTCCCGGTTGCAGTTAAGCTCCTCTCAGACAAGATAATACACAAGACTGATGTTGGAGGAGTGGTCCTCTCATGTCACTCAGCAGGTGAGGTGAAACAAGCCTTTAACCAAATCAGAGAAAGCCTTGAGGGTCTGGGAAGAGCCGATGAGATGCAGGGTGCCACCATTCAACCAATGATATCTGAGGGAATTGAGGTAATTGTTGGCCTAACCCAGGATCCTTCCTTTGGTCCTCTGATCATGTTCGGTATGGGGGGCATTTACGCCGAGTTCCTCAAGGATGTTACATTCCGTATTCACCCCTTGACTGACATTGATGTCCAGGAGATGGTGCGCTCAGTGAAGGCTTACCAGCTCTTTGCTGGCTGGCGAGGCTCCAGGCCGTCTGACGTTAAGTCTCTTGAAGACCTCCTGCTGAGAGTGTCTGCTATGGTGGAAGACTTACCCCAGATAAAAGAGATGGACCTCAATCCGGTGAAAGTTCAAGAGCAGGGAAAAGGGTATGTTATAGTTGACGCCCGAATTTCAGTCTCTTGACCAGGTAGTAGAGACTACTTAATTATCACCCCTGGCTAATGGTCTGGACGATTACTGATTCCTGTTTAGATAGCGGCTCTTCCGAAATAAATTAGTACGATGACGATGATGAGTAAAAACCAGTATAAAGCAGGGACCGGCCCCCACCATGGTTTGTGCCACCAGATTTTCCCTTTGCGGAAGTTTTTAATCCCATAATGTGGATTTAAAACAAACCACAAGAAGTCTTCTAGAAAAACCATGCCTACATAAAAGCCAAGCAGCAGACTTTCTAACCGCCAACTCCACGGAACAAAAAACAGCGGCAGATGGACTATGGCAATCAGGAACAGCGTCATAAAAAAGTGGTATCCGGTTATCGGGCGTCCACCCGCCAATTTGACAAGCCATCCCTTTTCTATACGCCAGCCAGGTAGCTTCGCTGCCCAACCATCCTTACCCTCGATTTGGATTTCCCAGAAGGCAAGTAGAAAGGCCAGAAAAACCATAAAGGCTAATAATCCTATAATCATTCTACACCCTAAATGTAAACGCAATACTGAAAAATGAACCTTTGTTTAGGAGAAGGCACGAAGGTTAGCCGCTACTTGGGTGGTGATATATCTTTGAGTTTTTCTGAAGCTGGCTCACCACCAATGCCCCAGTGCGTTTTGGGGATTTCGTGAACGATTACTTCTATAGCATGTTCTGGGACGCCCAAATCCATGATAACGTTTGTTATACCCCGTATCATCGTTTTAACTTTTTCCTCTCCAACGCCCTCCCAGAAATCTACATGAACAATAGGCATTTTTACCTCCTCATTAGATTTTCCATTTGAGCTTAATGTTAAGTATAGCCATTATAGCCAAAAATAGCTTCGTTCAATTAGCTGAGATTTATACTACATCCCTTGCGTATTTTTATAGCCATGTGGAGGCAGGTCAAGTTCCCACCATTCTTCGGCGTCCTTACCGTAACCGGGGTCGGTATACAGCTTTGTGATCATTCTGTTGAACGTCGGCGTGGTGGATATAACTTGCCTGACAAAATCGTGTATGTGTATAAATGATGTATCCTGCTTGGACAAGGGGCAACTGGCCAGGCAGATGCCGCAGTCATGCCCGCCTATTTTCAGCCACTGTGAGAAGCAGTTGGGCGCTTTTTCGTAGTATGTCTTGATGCCGGGGTTATTCCAGGGCCCCTGTACCTCCCATGAGGGCTCTGTTTCCATGCTGAGGGCGTTAGAGGGGCAGAGCTCGGCACACTTCTTGCACTCGCGGCAGAAGCGGAATATGCCGGCATCTATCGGCTTGGTGGGGGCAAGGGGCAAATCGGTGATTACCTTGAATACCCGCACCAGGGGTCCCCATCTGGGTGAAATCATCCGGTTCAAACGGCTGAGCTCGCCCAGACCGGCCAGCACGCCAAAGCCGGGGCTGTTCCCTGAGGTGCCCATGGTGCCGTCAGCCAAACACTGGTAACCCAGCCTGTTGATGAACTGCTGGAGGCGGAGCTGCACCGAAGTGCCCTCGGAATAGGCTATCGACGAGGCGGCGGTTGAGAGTGCTGTCGGGGCCGTGGCCAAGGAGGGCGGAGACATCCGTATGGTATAGACAATGACCCATTGCGCCTTATAGGGTATCACCTTCTTCTCTTTCGTCTCGTAAGCCTTGTCCACGTCCTCAAATTCCCACTTCCGGTTATCCCAGCCATCAAATGAATAGATTAGTTTGCGGGTGTTTTCGTCAAGTTCGACCACGCCTACGGAGGCGGCCCCAAAAAGCTTGGCGGCGGCCCGAACCATCCGCGTATTCTCCTCAGGTGTGCCCTCGTAGCGGGGGTATTCAAGGTCATCGGGTATGCCCGCCATGGTAAAGGGAACATTGAGTCCGGGGCCGAGGAAGGCGTGCTCTGCGGTCAGCAGTGAGGTCAGCCAGCCAGCAGCGACCAGCGCCTTCTCTCTCAGGCTGAACCCCGGCTCATTTTCAAGTATATTTTTTGTGCTCGTCTCTATGGCACGTCCCCCCAGCTTCATGGCGTTCTCGGGGCCCAGCGCCTGGGCGAAGCCGTTGAGGAACATAATATTGCTGCAGTCGAAGCGCTTCATTTGGCTCCAGTCAATATCCACGGTGGGTTTATCGACTTCCCTTATCCACCAGGGCAGTTTCCGCTCCGCCGCCGGTGATGACTTAATCTCGTCAAGGTCACGGTATTTGGTATGGTGCTTCATGCCTACTCTCCTTTCTTTGTTTAAGGTTTTGGCGGTGCGGCTGACTTAGTTCGATTTTTTGGGGATTTTTAAAGCCCCGTCGACTTCCTCCAGGTCAAGCCACCATTTGTACCTCTCGTTCCGCTTGTCGTAACCCCAGACATTATCCATCTTAACCAGGAACCTGCATAGTGCGGGCGAAGCCGTGCTCTCGCTCGTCGAATCTGGGGATATCGTCGGTGATTCGGGTTGTGGGCTGCTTAACCCTTTTCAGTCTTTCCATAGGGTAGGGGCCAAGCTGCTCTCTTCTGCCCGATATTTTCCGGTGATATGGTTTCTTTGCCACTGTTAGCTCATTATTAGATTTTCCGTTTGAGCGTAATGTTAAGTATAGCCATATCAAATAGAAAAGTCATCTGATTTTAAAGCACCGGAGGCGCTTCAGGGCTCAGCCAATCCCTTTGGTTTCACCTCAGCCGCTTTTGCAGGATTAGCTTGTCATCCCCGGGCGCATAAAAGTCCGGGATGCGGCAGATGACTTCATAGCCGTGATTGAGGTGAAAGTGCCTCGTTTTCTCATATGCTGGTGTGGATGATGTTTCAATGATAGCCAGCCTCCCTGACGCTTTTTCTCGGCACATCACACAGAGCGTCAAAATGCGGAAGACTATAATACTTTGGTGAAGAAGGCAGCCACTTTAGCAGCCAGGCGAGATTCATATCCCCACCAAAAGTGGTCTGCGCCTTCAATACTTTCGCACTCTTTGGGCTCAGGAAGATTCTGGCAAAATTCAAGGAACTGGTCGGTGGGTATAAGATTATCCCTGCTTCCCGAGATAAGAAATTTTGGCTTAGTACAGCTTTTAAGGAAATCAAAATCGAACATAGGAAGTGGTGGCGAGACTGCAGCCAGAGCCCCAATTCGATCATCATTAAAGCCAACGGGAAGAGCGAAGCCAGCGCCAGCCGAATAGCCAGCAAGCCCGATTCTCCTGGAATCAACTTCCTTTACCGTGCTTATAAAGGAAATAGCTGCTTTCACATCTTCCCGCTCACCTATTCCCTGACCAAACTCTCCCTGGCTCCCACCTACTCCACGGAAGTTAAACTTAAATGAGGCAAGCGATGCTTGTGTAAGTGTTTCAGAGAGGCTACAGACCACATTGTTATCCATACTGCCGCCGTAGAGGGGATGAGGATGGCAAATTATTACTGCCGGGAAAGGGTTGGCACCTTCGGGTATGGCCAATATTCCTTCTAGGAAAAGCCCGCTGGAGGAGAAGCTTACTCTTTTCCTTTTCATTCCTGGCCCACTTTGTAGTTTATTATAGGCACACTTCTATCTCTGATTCCATATTACGTTTCTCGAAGTCTTTGTCGAGAGTTAATGAGGGATTATCATAGCAATTCCCATTTCTTTCTGCTTTAATTAGCCTGTTAGCAAATAATTCTGGCTCGAGGTGATTTATGGATAGGAAGCAAGCAAATCTCGCCTTTCACCACTCGGAAAGGCTAAAGTCCAATCTATTCTTGGTATCGGCTGCCTTGGATAGACTGGCAACGCTGAAGGCAGAAAGGTTGGAAGGAGGCAAGGAAGTAACCAAAGGGGTATGCGAGGCACTGAGAACTGAGCTTAATATGGACAGTCGCTACATTGGACCAGCAAAGACAAATGCGATAGAAGGAGAGCTACTTGGGGTAGAAGCTGAAATCGAGACTCAGGATTATACCAAGGCAAGAGAGCGTTTAGCCCAAACCTTTTCCCAGGTCACCACTGTTAGCAACGAGTATATCAAAGTCTTAATGGATGAAGACCTGATTTGAACAGAAATACATTGAGTGCAAGGCCGGGCTTATTTAACTATAACTTTAATCAATATGTCGCCGGGCGAGCCATCGCTTATCTGGCGAGCATTCCTCAGTCTCACCACGTTGCCCGTTCTTACCCCGGCAGGAATCTTCACTTCCAGTCTTTTCCCCCTCCTCTTTAATATCTTCTTCACCCCCTGCAAAGCCTCTCCTCGGCTAATTGCAAGCTCATAATGAACCTCCTGGGGTCTTCGAGCTTGGCCAAATATTTCACCCAGGTTGATTTCTTGCCCCGGCCGAGCTTTAAATCTCACTCTCCCAGGCCTACCACCGAAGCTTCTAAAAGAGAAAGAAGAACCTCTGCCCTTCAAGAAATCGCCAAATATGTCGTCGAGGAAATCAAATCTCAGGCCAGCCCCGCCGAAGTCCTTCATCATTTCCTCAAAAGTGGTTGTAGTGAAAGGACTGCTGAAGATGTCGCCTATATCACCTACAGTACCAAACTGGTCGTATTGTTTTCTTTTTTGAGGGTCACCAAGGACTCCGTAAGCCTCGTTTATCTCCTTGAATTTCTCATTAGCCCACTTCTCTTTCCCGGGATTGCGGTCGGGATGGTATTGCATGGCTAGTTTCCGATAGGCCTTCTTAATCTCTCCATCCGTGGCGTTCTCTGGTACGCCTAAAATCCTATAATAATCCTTAGCCATTTAAGCTTGCTATCCCGACTAGTCGGGACTCCCAGGCAATTGCCGGAATTTTGCTGTCTGCCCGCTCCCTAATATTCACAAAAAATTATAGCAAAGCGCTGAGATTAGCGTTAATTACCCCTTATTTCTTTCTCTGGGAAAAGGAAATTTAACGCGCTATAGCGGATACAGCTGCCAAGATTGTTACAGGGGCCAACAAGGATTTTGACAAATTGCCTTTTCCTTGCTATATTGCAATGGTTTATCCCGGATACCCAACCGATAAATCGGAGGTACTCGGTATGGTCATTATTGGCGAAAATATACATGTCATAGCTCAGGCAATTTCCACAGCGATAAGGGAGAGAGATGCCAAAGTACTCCAGGATTTAGCTAAAGTCCAAACTGAAGCTGGAGCCGGTTACATTGACTTGAATGTTGGCCCCATGAAAAAAGACACCGAAGAGACCATGCAATGGTTGGTCAACGCAGTTCAGGAAGCTACCGATTTACCTTTGTCCATAGATACCCTGAATCCTGTGGCTATAGAAGCAGGCCTGAAAGCTTGCAAGCGAAAGCCCCTACTTAACTCTGCCTCGGGAAAGAGTCTCTCAAAAGAGCAAATGCTTCCTTTAGCCCAAAAATATAACTGCAATGTGGTGATTTCAGTGATGACGGACAAAGGAATGCCTCCAGATGTTGAGTCTAAGGTAGAGAGTATTATGGACACGGTTGCCTATGCTAATGAATTGGGGATTCCTAACGAGGACATCTGGGTTGACCCCATACTCCTTCCCATCAGCACCGCTGGAGAGGGGCAGAGGTTCACTGTGCTAAATCTAGAATTTATCAAGATACTTGAGGATGTTTTGCCCGGGGTTAAATCCACGGTAGGACTTTCCAATACATCCAATGGCGTGCCAGATCAGCTTAGGCCGCCTCTTAACCGCACTTATATGGTCATGCTCGAGAGGAATAGGCTTTATTCTGCCATCGCTGATCCTTTGGATAAGGAGCTTATGAGCTTGACCAAGGGAGAGATGCCGGAAATTGTCGAACTTATTTACAAGACCATGGATGGGGCTGACATAGACCTCTCCTCCCTATCTCAAAAAGAAATTGAGTATGTTAAGACGGCCAAGGTCCTTATGGGAGAGACCTTGTACTCCGATGCCTGGCTTGAAAGTTAACACTCAGTTTGTCACCCTGAGCAATAGCGAAGGGTCTAGATTCTTCGCTCCGCTCAGAATGACAGGAGGGTTGTTAAATAACCCTGGAAAGTCAAGGAGGGTAAGGAATGGAATATAAAGCACCAGTTGAAGCGTATACTGGGGTAGTTAGAGAAGTAACTATTGGGAAAGGAGAGAAGAGCTTGAAGATTGGGGGGGAGAATATCCTCCCACTTCATTTTTTTGACCAGGGCTCAAATCCCAATCCAGCGAAGTTTGCCTTGGAAGTTCTTGATATGGAACCTCAAGATTGGCCAAAGCATCTAGTTGAGCCCTTTCAGGATGTAATTTCCGACCCGGTAAAATGGGCTAAGAAATGTCAGGACTTTGCTGTAGATGCCGTGTCGCTTTTCCTTATGAGTACCGACCCGGCGGTCAAGGATGCTCCTGCTGACAAAGCAGCGGAATTGGCTAAAGCGGTAGCCGAGGCAATAAATGTGTCTTTGATTGTCTATGGTTCAGGAGATGAAAAGAAGGATGTTGAGGTTCTTTCCAAGGTTGCTGAAGTATGCGATGGAATGAACCTCCTTATAGGCCCAGTTCTTAAGGAAAATTACGAAGCAGTGGGCAAAGCGATTCTAGACCATGGGCACACGGCTATTGCCCAGACTCCTTTAGACATCAATTTGCTGAAGGAGCTAAATGTAAAGCTCAGCAAGTTTTTCCCCGTTGAAAAGATAGTTATCGATCCTGAATCCGCAGCATTAGGCTATGGTGTGGAATACAGCTTTTCTCTGATGGAAAGGGTGAAGCAGATTGGGATAATCACCAAGGATAATATGACAATGATGCCCATTATCGCTAACCTAGGGAGAGAGTGCTGGAAGACAAAACAGGCTAAGGAAAACAAGGAACAAGGATTGCTTTGGGAAGGAATAACAGCGCTATCACTTTTACTGGCTGGAGCGAATATTATTGTCTTAAGGCATCCCGAGACCTTGAAATTAATAAAAGAAACGATAGAGACGAGGTAAAAATGGCAGAAATAAAAGAAATAACACGGAAATTAGAAGAGATTCATAAGAAGATAAAAGCGGAGATTCCCTGGGAGCCAGTAGGTCCCACTCCGATGCCGGAAATGCCTGACCTCAGACAATGGGACATGAGGCTATTGAAAACATATACGCCTTTTTACTCGCCATTCTGTGATTTGTGTTGCTTCTGTACCTACGGTAAGTGTGACCTCACCGAAGGGAAAAGAGGCGCCTGTGGTATTGATATAGCTACCCAACAAGCTAGGTTTATACTTCTCGCCTGCTTGATAGGATGTTCCGCTCACGCTGCTCATGGTGGGCACATTTTGGAGTTCTTGATTGAAAGGCACGGTTCGGACAAGAAGGTAGATTTAGGAACATCTATCGAAGTAGAAGCACCGAATATAAGGACAGTTGTAGGCCTGAAGCCTGAGACTCTGGGAGACCTTCAAATAGCTCTAGAGTATGTCTTCAAAGAGATTGCTCATCTTCTTGATTCTTGCCATACGGGGCAAGAGGGAAGCGCTCTGGACTATGAATCCAAGGCCTTGCATGCCAGCATGCTGGACCACGTTGGCATGGAAATAGCTGACATCGCTCAGATTGTAGGATTCGATTTCCCCACTTCCGTTGCTGACACACCTCTAGTTGACATGGGATGGGGTGCAATAGATAAGAGTAAGCCTGTGATCCTGGTATCGGGGCATAACCCAGCTACCTCGACGGTGGTAATTGACTACCTCAGGGAACACAACCTTGAAGACCAGGTGGAGGTCTGCGGCCTGTGCTGCACTGCACTGGAAACAACCAGGTATTCGGACAAAGCCAAAATAGTTGGTCCTCTTTCCCGCCAGCTTTTCTTCATGAGGGCAGGCATTGCCGATGTGATAATGACTGACGAGCAATGCATCAGAACAGATACGCCTCAGGAGGCAGCCAAGGTGGGTTCAGCAGTTATCGCCTGTCTGGACAAGGCTATGTATGGACTTGAGGATGCCACAGAAATGGATCCAGATGAGATAGTAAGGAGAATGGTGGATAATAAGGAGCAGTTCGCCATCCTGGATTCCCCCAAGGCGGCTGAGGTGGCGGTTAGAGTCGCCATGGCAATCGCTCCCCAGAGAAAGAAGGGATGGGTAGCGGAGGAAGAAGCCATAGAGCTGGCTAAGAAGTGCACTAATTGTGGCATGTGTGAGCAGGTATGCCCTAACCTCTTTAGTATTGGCGGTGGTATAACTGAGGTCGCCAAAGGTAACTTTGACTTAATAAGGCAGCAATTCCTGCGCTGTATTGGCTGCGGTAAATGTGAAGAGGAATGTCCCAATAATGTTCCCATCTTTAAGATAATGCAGACAGCAGCGGGCATGGAGACCTGGAAATGCAGGGCTGGACGCGGTCCGGTTATGGATACCGAGATAAGAAATGTTGGTGCGCCTCTAACTTTAGGCACAATCCCGGGAGTTATTGCCTTAGTAGGCTGTTCTAATTACCCCGATATAGATGATGTTGCCGACATGGTGGATGAATTCGCCAGGAGAAAATATATCGTGGTTCTCACGGGTTGTGCTGCTATGGTCGCCGGAATGAAAAAGGATAAGGATGGCTTGACAGTTTATGAAAAATACCCTCCCGACTTTGACGGCGGCGGAGTAGTAAACATTGGCTCCTGTGTTTCCAATGCTCACATCTCTGGAGCAGCAATAAAAATAGCCAATATCTTTGCTGCTCTTCCCTTGAGAGGCAACTACGAGGTCATGGCCGATTATGTCCTTAACCGGGTGGGCGCCTGCGGCGTAGCCTGGGGTGCCATGTCCCAAAAGGCGGCTTCCATTGGCACAGGGTTTAACAGGCTGGGTGTTCCTGTTGTTTTGGGACCTCACTCCTCCAAGTATAGAAGACTATTCCTCTCCAGGAAGGAAGAGGACGACTGGAAGGTTATGGATGCCAGGAAAAGGGAGATTGTGGATACGGTGGAGCCAGCACCTGAGCACCTGGCCTATGTATGTGAGACTAAAGAGAAAGCCATGCCCATGATTGCCAAGCTTTGCATAAGAAGAAACGATACTCCTCAGGGAAGAGCGATAAAACTGAACCACTACGTTTCCCTGTATAAGAAATATATTGGAGCCGGTCTCCCTGAAGATATTCACCTCTTTGTCCGCAGGGATGCCGATATACCATTGGTCTATAAAAAGGAAGTACGGGCATACCTACAGGAAATCGGCTGGCAGCCCAGAGAGCCCATTGGATTGCCTACCCTCATTGGCACCTATCCCACTAAGGTTCCTGTGGATGCGGTGATACATTAAGAGAGGATAAGGAACTCGAGGAGGCAATACGAGAAAGGATGTGAAAAAATGATAGGAATTTCAGGGATAGTAAGTAAAATTGTAGATAAGTATCAAGAGGATAGGGGCATGCTAATTCAAATCCTTTTGGATGTCCAGAGCGGTCTCGGTTGGCTTCCGAAAGAAGTGCTGACCGAGGTAGGCAAGCAATTGGGGGTCCCTCTCACTCGTGTATATCAAGTAGCAACATACTATAAGGTATTCAGTCTTGCTCCCAGAGGGCGGCACTTGGTTAGAGTATGTATGGGAACTGCCTGTCAAGTTCGTGGCTCGCCACTTATCCGTGATAGAGTGCAGCAACTCCTCGGCATCGAGCCCGGGGAGACAAGCTCGGATATGAAGTTTAGTTTTGAAACGGTGAATTGCCTTGGCTGTTGCGCTATGGGTCCAATGATGACGGTTGACGATGGGTATCACGGCCATCTAACGATTCCCGATGTAGAAGAAGCTCTCGAGAAATATAAGTAAAGGAGGGAATTATGCCGCGAATAAACTCTTTTGCAGAATTAGAAAAGCTAAGGGAAGAAATAAAGACGAAGAGAGACCCTAATAAACCCTGTATTTCTGTATCCTCTGGAACATGTGGCCGTGCTTCTGGCAGTGAGAGCGTCTATGAAGGCTTACAAAGTCAGCTGGAAGCGCAGGCATTAAAAGGTGAAATAGACCTCAAAAGAACGGGATGCCTTGGCTTTTGCGAAAGGGCACCGTTAGTTATGATTTATCCTGAAGAAACCTATTACACCAAGGTAAAGCCCGAAGATGCAGCCGAAATCGTTCAGAGTGTAAAAGAGAAAAAAATCATTGAGCGATTGCTTTATAGTGATCCCGTCACTGGGGAAAAGATAGTGCGTGAGTCAGACATACCATTTTATAAAAATCAGCAGAGAATTGTCTCTGGTCCAAATAGGTGGATCGATCCCAAAAATATCGGAGATTATTTGTACATCGGCGGTTACAGTGCTCTCTCTAAAGTTCTTTCCCAAATGACTCCGGACCAGGTTCTAGGGGAAATAAAGAAGGCGGATTTAAGGGGAAGGGGAGGGGGAGGATTCCCCGCGGGTAGGAAATGGGAGGAGACTAAAAATGCCCTCGGAGAACCTAAATATGTCATAGTCAACTGCGATGAGGGAGACCCTGGTGCTTACATGGATAGGTCACTCATGGAGGGAAATCCGCACAGCGTCATTGAGGGGCTGGTCATTGGAGCTTATGCTATAGGTTCTCACGAAGGTTTTGTCTATGTGCGTCAGGAATATCCTCTGGCGGTAGAAAACCTAAATGTAGCCTTGGAGCAGGCTGAGGAATATGGATTTTTGGGTGAAAACATCCTGGGCTCAGGATTCAATTTTCATGTTAAGGTTCATCGTGGTGCCGGGTCATTTGTCTCCGGGGAATCAAGCGCTCTGATGACGGCTATAGAGGGAAAAGCAGGCGAACCCAGAATGAAATACGTCCATATGTCGCAGAGAGGTTATAAAGAAAAACCTTCTTGCTTGAACAATGTTGAGACTTGGGCAGCAGTTCCCTTTATTATCAATAAGGGCTCAGATTGGTTTAATTCTATAGGAACAGAAGGGAGTAAGGGAACGAAGATTTTTTCTTTAGTAGGCAAAGTGAACAATACTGGGCTAGTAGAAGTTCCTATGGGCATGACTTTGAGACAAATAATCTATGATATTGGGGGAGGGATCCCCAAAGGGAGGAAATTTAAAGGAGTCCAGACTGGTGGCCCTTCGGGAGGAATCATCTCGGAGCGATATCTAGATACCCCGATCGACTTTGATGAGCTGACTAAAATCGGCTCTATGATGGGGTCTGGTGGGATGATAGTGATGGACGAAGATACCTGCATGGTAGATATGGCAAGATATTTTATCAACTTCTGTTGTGAAGAATCCTGTGGAAAATGCATTCCCTGCCGTGAGGGATTAAGGGTGCTCTCGGGGATCTTGACTGATATCTGTGAGGGCGAGGGGAAAGAGGAGGAATTGCAGACTCTGGAGCGTATAGCCGAGGTAATGAAGGATGCTTCGCTTTGTGCCCTTGGTGCCACGGCTGCCAATCCCGTCCTCACAACCTTAAGATATTTCAGAGATGAATATGAAGCTCATATAAAAGACAAGCGCTGCCCAGCCAAGGTCTGTAAGAATTTAATCACTTACTATATTGATCCCGAGAAATGTCAAGCTTGTATGATTTGCCTTCGGAATTGCCCTACTGGAGCTATCCAGGGAGGAAAGAATTTAGTGCACTGGATAGAGCAGGAGAAATGTATAAAATGTGGTATATGCTACCAGGTATGCCCTGAGCGTTTTGACGCAGTGGAGAAGCTTTCCGGGGAACCTGTCCCTGCACCAGTGCCAGGAAGAGAAGTAGTTCGCAAAAAGGAGTAAAAAATGGAAAAGCTTATAAGCTTAGAAATAGACGGGAAAGAGGTAAAGGCAAGGGAAGGTATGACTGTTTTAGAAGCAGCCAAAGAGGCGGGCATCGAGATACCAACGCTTTGCTATCATGAGAAACTGGAACCTTACGGCGCTTGCCGAATTTGCAGTGTAGAGGTAGAAAGAGGAGGAAGAACTCAAGTAGTAGCTTCCTGTGGTTATCCAGTAGAAGAAGGGATGAAGATAAAAACCCGTTCTGAAAGAATAGATCAAATAAGGAAAACAATTATTGAACTGATTGCTCCCTCCCTGTCTGATGGGGGAGTTGTTGGAAAAGTGAGAGAGCTAGCTGATGAATATGGGGCTGATACCTCCGTGTTTATGTCCACGTTTAAGGCAACTCCAACAAGGTGTATCCTTTGTGGCCAATGTGTGCGTTATTGCTCTGAGGTTGTGGCAGCAAATGCTATCGGATTTGTAGGAAGGGGGGTAGAGCGTCGAGTGGTTTTCTTGCCTGAAAGGGCTTCTCGTTTCTGTCCTACTTGTCGTGAGTGCTATGAGGTCTGCCCTACAGGTAAAATTGCAGCAGAAACAGATGGGAGCATCTTCCCTGAATTCTCCATTGATGACTTCCTCTCGGGAAAGATGTGAATTAAAAGGAGGAGATTGGAATGGTAATACCGCTTCATAGAGTTAATATTTTCACCGGAACAAAATCTGGCATTGCAATAGACAGTGCTCAAGAATACGCGGACTTGATTCACAGGGCCAAAAGGCCACTTCTTGTAGTTGGTCCTCTATTGCTAGCATCTCTGCCTGATGGAAAACTCCTTCTGGAGTATGCCTTGGACATAGCTAAAGCGGCTGGTATTCCAATATGTGCGACAGCCCAGACTAGAGGAAAGATCGTGGAGTCGGGAGTACAGCCAGATAGCGTTTATGATGTCGTCGAGATAGTAAATGCTCTCAAAGGCCCTGACTGGCAGGGAGTTAAGAAGGAGGGAAACCATGACCTGGTGATCTTCTTCGGCATAAGGTCGGACCTTGGTAACCAAAGCCTTTCTACACTCAAACACTTCGCACCTCATTTAAAGACTATGACGTTGTGTAAGTATTACTTCCCTCATGCCAATTACTCACTCCCTAATTTCAAGAAGGATGCGAAGTGGCAGGAGTTCTTAGAAAGCTTGATAGCCAATTTAAAGAAAGGAGACTAAAGGAAAATGGAAGGTGAATTTCATGTCGATATGGGGCCTCAGTATGAAGGCGAGGTGATAAGAAAGCAAGACCTCTACATCGAGTTCGGTGGGCCAAAAGCAGCACATAAGTTTGAATTAGCAACAGTTAAGAGCCCTGATGAAATAGAGAATGAGAAAGTAGAAATTATTGGCCCGGACATAGGTGATTTGAAACCTTACGATGCAGAGAAAGGCGGTGGTAGCTATCCTATTGCCATTCTGGTAGACGTTGCCGGGGGGGAATTGGACAAGGATGCCGAAGCAATCATTGAGAGAAGAATTCACATGTTCACCAATATGACTGAGGGCTGGTATCATATGAATCAGAGGCAGGATGTATGGATGAGGATGAATAAAGACTGCTATAAAAAGGGCTTTAATTCCCTGCGGGAATTGGGAGAAATTTATATCTTGCTTTATACGTCAGAGATGTCAATCATCGAGAGCATCCAAGTCACTATTATCACCGATGAAAAAAAGATAGAGGAGCTTCTTCCCCACGCTTTGGAAGTTTATGCTGCCAGGGATGAGCGGGCAAGGAACTTGAATGATGAGGATGTGGATACTTTCTACGGCTGCATTCTATGCCAGAGCTTTGCCCCAACCCATGTCTCTATCATAACTCCAAATAGAATTGCCAACTGTGGAGCCATAAACTGGTTTGACGGCAGAGCTGCTGCCAAGATTGACCCTGAGGGGCCCATATTTGCCATACCAAAGGGGGAGCTTATAGATGCTATAAAGGGTGAATATTCAGGAGCGAATGCAGTTGAAGCTGAAAAGTCTCTGGGAACCTACGATAGAGTTTATCTCTATAGTGCATTTGAGCACCCCCATACATCTTGTGGCTGTTTCGAAGCAATTGTATATTACATTCCTGAAGTGGATGCCTTTGGAGTAGTGAACAGAGACTTCAAGGGCGAAACTGTAGTTGGAGAAACATTTTCCCACATGGCTGGTGAAACCTCTGGAGGAAAACAAATAGAAGGAAGATTGGGAACTGGACTGGAGCAGCTAAGGTCTCCCAAATTCATCCAGGCGGACGGTGGCCTGGCCAGAATAGTGTGGATGCCCAAGGAGATAAAGGAAAGGTTTAAAGATGTCTTGGAAGCAAAAGGACTCTACGATAAAATAGCCACAGAGGAAGACGTTAAAAACGTAGATGAGCTTCCAGAGTTCTTAGAAAAAGTGGGGCATCCTTGGATAAAAGGGGAAGTAGAGCTTCCAACGTAAATGTCAAAGGTAAAAGGTGAAATTCATAATGCTATCCCAGTTTTAATTGAGGAGGTTTGCTATGCCAGTTGCAGGTTCTGAGATTGTAAAGTTGCTTCCCGGAAGGAGACCGTGTAAGGACTGTGGCTTCCCTACTTGTTTTGCTTTTGCCATGAAGCTAGCGTCGGGTGGAGCTACTGTGGACAAATGCCCTTACCTCTCCGAGGAGGTGAAAGCTAAGCTACTGGACCTTCTGTCACCGCCGATAAAGCTTGTTACCATAGGCTCTGGGGAGAACGCTGTCAAAATCGGGAACGAAGAAGTGATATACCGGCATGAGAAGACCTTCGTTCATTCGCCAGGCATTTCCCTCCTTATCTCAGACAAAGAGGACAATGCCAAAATCGAGGAGAAGATAAAGAAGATAAAGGAATTGCAATTTCCCTGGGTCGGCGTAAATCTAAAGGCCGACCTTTTGGCGCTTTATTTTGAATCGGGGGACAAGGCCAAGTTTTTGGCTTTGGTGAAGAAAGTTTATGATTCAACAGACCTGGGCATGGTCTTAATCTCAGAAGATATGGATGCCTTATTTGCTGCGCGGGATATATGCGCGGATAGACATCCACTTCTTTACCCCATAACGAAGGAAAACATTGATGAGGTCATTCCAAAGATTAAAGCGAACCTTACTCCTGTTGGCCTTCGTGGGGGGAGTATCGAGGAACTTGGTCTTCTAACCACCAAGTTAAAAGATGCTGGAATCGAGGAAGTGGTTTTAGACCCTGGTTCTAAAAATTTGCTGGAGGCAATAAGAGACCAAACTTTTATCAGAAGGGCAGCGCTAAAGCAGGGTTTCAGGCCTCTTGGTTATCCCACTATTGCCTTTCCTTGCTTCATGGTCAAAGATGGGCTGAAGGAAATCATAGCGGGCTCGGCGTTTATAAATAAATGGGCCAGCATTATTGTCCTTTCTGATTTCGACCAGTATTCTCTGCTTCCTCTTCTAGTTCAGCGGCTTAATATCTATACCGATCCTCGTTTTCCTATGGCAGTAGAGGAGAAGTATTATGAAGTAGGAGAACCTGATGAATCCTCCCCGGTCCTTGTCACTTCAAACTGGGCTTTGACCTACTTCCTTGTCTCATCGGCTGTTGAGGCTACCAAGGTTCCTGCTTATGTTTGTGTTAAGGACGCGGAAGGGCTTGGTGTCCTCACTGCCTGGGCGGCAGGTAAGTTTAGCGGTGATTCCGTAGGAGCATTTATTAAGAAATGTGGCATCGAGGATAAGGTGAAACATAGGAAGATACTTATCCCGGGGAAAGTGGCCAGAATCAAAGGCGAACTGGAAGATGCTTTAAACCTTGAATGGGAGATAATAATCGGTCCCCGGGAAACGACTGGAATAGGGGCCTTTTTGCCTGGATTTGCTAAGCAACTTAAGGGCCTGTCCTGAGCTTGTCGAAGGGATGATTACAGAGGAGCAAACTAGCCAAGCAGTAGCTGAGATTCTAAGCTCGCATAAAAAAGAAAAGAAAAATTTAATCCCCCTATTGCAAGAAGTCCAGATAAGACTGGGGTATCTCCCCAGGAAAGCGATGCAGGAAATTGCTAGCTTCTTGGAGGTACCAGGAGTTGAGGTTTGGGGGGTTGCTACTTTCTATGATCAGTTTCGCTTTGTTCCCTTAGGGAAATACCACACCCGGGTTTGTATGGGGACTGCCTGTCACTTAGCGGGGGGTAAACTTATTTTAGAAGCCCTGGAGCGTGAGTTAGATATCAAAGTAGGAGAGACTGCCGAGGATGGTAACTTCAGCTTGGAAAGGGTCGCTTGTATTGGGTGCTGCATGCTGGCTCCAGTGATAGTAATAAAGGATAAAATCTATCCTAAGATGACACCCTTTAAGGTGGAGGAGACTTTAATACCGTATAAGCAGGAACCTCAGGGAAAGCTCAAAGAATGAATGAAAAGCAAAAGTTAAAAATCAAAATTGCAATTCAAAATGCAGAAATGTCTCATTTTTAATTTTTGCTCTATCATTTTGCGTTTTTATCTTTGAATTTTGATGTGTTTAACGTGACTTTTGAGGAAATTAATAATAGGGCGAAGTCGGAATGGGAAGCTCTGCAGAAAGGCACCTATATCCTTGTCGGCACAGCTACCTGTGGTCGGGCAGCGGGTGCCCTGGATGTAGTTGATGCCTTTAATAAGGAGCTAACACGGCAAGGTCTGGAAGTTCCGATTATCCAGGTTGGCTGCTCGGGTCTATGCTATGCCGATCCCTTGGTCGTTATATCCAAGGCTGGCTCTCTTCGTGTCGTGTATGCCAATGTGACTCCGGAGATTGTACCGCGCCTTGTGGAAGGTTATGTTGCAGGCGATGACCCTTGCCTTGAGCTTGCCTTAGGCACCTTTGAAGGGGGTGATGGGGAAGCAGTCTACATTCCTGAGCTTCCCAGGTTTGAGCATGAGCTTCGTCTTATACTACGCCGCTGTGGCTATATCGACCCTGAAAATATAAATCACTATATTGCCAATGGTGGTTACAGCGGTCTGGAGAAGGCGTTAAAGATGTCGCCTGAGGAAATAGTTGGGGAGCTGAAGAAATCCGGGCTGCGGGGGCGGGGAGGTGCTGGATTTCCTACACATCGGAAGTGGGAGCTATGCCGTAAGGCTAGAAGCACACCAAAATATGTCATATGCAATGCCGATGAAGGAGACCCCGGCGCTTTTATGGACCGGGTGGTTCTAGAAAGCGACCCCCATCAAGTTATCGAGGGCATGATTATTGCCGGTCACGCTATAGGTGCCGAGCAAGGCTATATCTATGTCCGTGCTGAATATCCTTTAGCTATTGAGCGTGTGCAGATTGCTTTAAAGCAAGCTGGGGAACTACGTTTCCTGGGAGATAATATCTTAGGGAGTGGTTTTGGTTTCCATATCGAGATAGCAGCAGGGGCTGGTGCTTTTGTCTCTGGTGAAGAAACAGCGCTTATAGCGGCTGTTGAGGGGAAAATGAGCACGCCTAGCCCCAGGCCACCTTATCCTGCCGAGCTTGGATTATGGAATAAACCTACTCTGTTAAACAATGTGAAGACCTTTGCTTATGTTCCTTTGATAGTTAAACGAGGGGCGGATTGGTTTGCCTCCATCGGCACTGAAGGAAGCAAGGGCACAGCAGTATTTACCCTAGCAGGCAAAGTGGCTAGCGCAGGATTGGCCGAAGTGCCTATGGGAACAACACTTCGCGAGCTTATTTATGACATCGGTGGTGGAATTGCTAAAGATAAGCAGTTTAAAGCAGTACAGATAGGAGGACCCTCGGGGGGTTGTCTCCCCGAGACTTTGCTTGACATCCCTATCGACTATGATTCCCTTCGAGAGGCTGGCTCGATGATGGGCTCAGGGGGTATGATTGTCATGGATGAGGATAACTGCATGGTCGATGCTGCGAGGTTTTTTCTTGATTTCTCTACCAAGGAATCCTGCGGGAAATGCACTATGTGTCGCTTAGGGACTTTGCAAATGCTACACATTTTGGAGGACATCACGGCTGGTCGAGGCACAATAGAGGATATTGACCTTCTCCTCGCATTAGCTGAGGATGTTAAGATAGGGTCGCTTTGTGGCTTAGGAAAAACAGCCCCCAACCCTGTCCTCACAACCCTGCGTTACTTCAGAGACGAATATGAAGCTCATATTCTGGAGAAGCGCTGCCCCGCCAGAGTATGTCCCGAACTCACTGCTTATTATATCCTTCCAGATAAGTGTGATAGAGGCTGTGAGCATTGTGTTTTGACCTGTCCTACAGAAGCAATTAAGGGAGGTAAAGGGGAAGTTAAAGTCATAGATCAGGAAAAGTGCTCTAAGTGTGGTACGTGCTTGGAAGTCTGCCCTCCCGAGTATAATGCGGTGGTGAAGCTATCGCCTGTTAGCTTGCTGCCTTCCCCGAATTCGTCTGAAAAGAGAGCAAGGAAATGACCAAAACGATTGCTATCGCAGGAAAAGGAGGTACAGGTAAGACTAGTGTTGCTGCCTTACTCATCAAGTTCCTTTCTCAAAAGGGGTTGGTCCTGGCTGTGGATGCTGACCCTAGCACCAATCTTAACCAGGCGCTGGGTCTGCCTCTGGATGATAGTAAAACTGTGGGTAGAATACGAGAAAAGATGACTGAAGATGTCTCCCAGGGTCGTTTAAGCCCCACCATTACCAAGCCGGAATATCTGTTCGGTAAGATATTGGAATCCCTGGCGGAGTCTAAAGGCTTTGACCTTCTAGCCATGGGGCGTCC
>JAUWGZ010000102.1 GCA_030606165.1 Dehalococcoidia bacterium | reverse complement strand
GCTTGCCCCAGGGTTAGGTCATCAGCATATTCCAACTCAGCGCCAAAGGGCAGTCCACGAGCCAGGCGAGTGACGTGAATGCCCAGAGGCGTGATAATCCGTTGCAGATACATGGCCATAGTTTCGCTCTCTACATTGGGGTTGGTTGCGACAATCACTTCGGTTACCGAGCCATCTTTGAGACGGGCCAGAAGCTCTTTTATCTTTAACTCTTCGGGTCCGACACCCTGTGTCGGGTTGATAGTTCCATGAAGCACATGATAAACACCGTTATATTTCCCCGTCTGTTCCAAAGGGAAGATATCTGAAGGTTTCTCCACAACACAAATTTTAGAATGGTCGCGCTCTTTATCCTGACAAATGCGGCAAGGGTCACAATCAGTGTTGTTAAAACAAACCGAACAAAGCTTTATTTTTTCCTTCAGTGTTAAAATAGCCTCGGCTAAAGCCTTAGCCTCTTCATCAGGACTGCGTAAGAGATGATAAGCCAGCCTTTGAGCACTTTTTGGCCCGATTCCAGGCAGCTTATTTAATTCCTCAATTAATCTAGCTATAGGCTCAGCGACAAATCTCATTTTCCCTGACCCTTTACCTGATTGTCATTCTGAGCGCAGCAAAGAATATCCAGACTTTCTCCTAAAGTAACCCCGGTATATTGAGACCACCGGTCAAACTGCTGAGGTGCTTATTAACAAGCTCCTGTGACTTGGTAATAGCCTCGTTAACAGCAGCCATGACCGAATCTTGCAGTAACTCAATATCTCCAGCCTCTACCACTTCGGGAGATATCTCCACAGAATGAACCTTCTGGTGTCCATCAAGCACCACTTTGACGGCACCACCTCCACTGGTAGCTTCCACGGTCATATTGCCTAATTCTTCTTGGGCCTTAGCCAACTTTGCCTGAAGTTGCTGGGCTTGACGCAATATTGATTTATCCATCTGTCTCCTTTCCTTCGGCTTTGCTCAGGACTGCAACTCCTCCTCACTAATTCTGGCTCCCATTTCCAGAGCGGCTTTAATCACCGGGTTTTGCGTCCTTGCCTGGGACGGATTTTCCCTTTTATAATCAACTAAAATGCACCGTATTTTATAGGGCCGACCAAAGATCTCCTGAAGCTTTTTCTCCACCAGATGTCGATATTTAGCGTCTTCGATTTTCTCCTTATGGAAGGAATAATAGAAACCTAACACTAGTGTATCATCCTCAAGAGCTACGGGGTCGCAGGCGCTGCGCAAAAAGGCATCCAAATTGCCACTGGAACCTTCCCCTCGCAAAGATTTAATGAACTCTCTCCAGCGGCTACGGAGGTAATCAATGTCCTGAGAAATCTCTATGCTTGGAACCTCAGTCCCGACTTTGTCGGGATCCAGTGCCACAGGAGCCTCGCTTGGGACCTCAGGGCTATCCAGTGCCACAGGAACCTCAGCTTCCTCTAAGGACTCAGTTATCTCAGTAGCGTCCGCTGACTCCGACCTGCCCGCCGCACAAGGCTTTGGCAGGCGGGAGGGTTTAGTTGTAGTTAGCTGCTCTTGTCCTGTGGGTGGAGATAAAGCACAACCCAATAAAGCCAATTCTAAGGACAAAGCGGAGTAATTATCACTTCGAAAATCTATGCTAGAGAAAGACTTAACTGCATTAAGCAAATAATCCAGCGTAGCATTGGTCGCAAGGCTCCCCATCTCAGCTAAATCTTCGCTGGTAACATCCAGAGCCTCTTCGCATTGAGATTTAGACAGCAACAATCCTCGAAGGTATTCCACCAAGCCCAAATTAAACTGACGAAGGTCAACACCATCGCTATTGAGGCTATTTATGACTCTTAGCCCAGCAGCCACATCCCTACTGACCACACATCGTGCCAGTTGTCTAACCCTTGAATCCCAGCTAATGCCAAGCTCCGCTTGAATCTGATCAAGCTCAATTTGGTTGCCATAGTAAGCAATCATCTGTTGTAAAATATTTTCAGCATCTCGAAGGCTCCCGGTAGCAGCACGAGCAATAAGCTCTAAGGCACCAGGCTCGATGTGAATCCCCTCCCTCTCGCATATTAGCTTGAGTTTATCCATTATCTCGGTTTGCCGCAGGCGATGGAAATTAAACCGCTGACATCTCGATACTATGGTGGCTATCACCTTGTGCGCTTCTGTGGTAGCTAAAACAAAAATTACATGCCCAGGTGGCTCCTCCAATGTCTTCAACAAAGCATTGCAAGCTGCCTCGGTAAGCATGTGGACTTCGTCTATGATATATACCTTGTAGCGGGCGATACTGGGGGCGTAGTTTGCCTTTTCCCTCAGGCTGCGGATTTCGTCAATGCCACGATTGCTGGCGGCATCTATTTCTATTACATCTAAAGCTCTGCCCTCGGTGATTGAACGACACATATCGCAATCATTGCAAGGCTCGCCACCTGCTTGATTAGGACAGTTAACTGCTTTGGCTAAGATGCGCGCTGTGCTGGTTTTGCCTGTACCTCGTGGACCGCAAAAAAGATAAGCATGAGCTATCTTCCCACCCTCCACAGCATGACGCAGAGTCTGAGTTACAGGCTCTTGTCCCAGCACCTCACTTAAGGTCTGTGGCCGCCACTTGCGGTAAAAAACCTCAGAACCCATATACTCTATAATTATACACCCTTCCACCCAATCCCCAAAGGAGATTTTTGCGCCACAGCACGCGTAACATATCAATTTTTTACAGCACACGCAGCGGCTGTCTATAGTACAATAGCATAACGTAGACAGGATTTCCGAGGCAGAACTCTACAGCGGCGACGCTAAAGAACTAGCCGTAGTTGCCTGATTTATCGGGCTTAGGGCATCGAGTCCTTAAAAACTTTACTTGCTGGCTTGTTTCTGCAGGTAACTTTGTTAAGGCTCAGCCGATCTCTTGACAGTTTTCCATTTCTGCCTTCGATATATCCCTCTGAGCTCCAGTCGTGCCAAAATCGTAAAGATACATGGTGGTCTCCTCGCTGGCATTAACGACCTTCACCATGCCGAATGGGACTTGACTGCTCACCCATGTCTCTCCCCCGCCTATCGCAAATTTGGCCACGTTTACTGTCTTCCCCGTGGGAGTGGTATATGTTCCATATGATATATCGGGAAGATTCGGTTCATACGTGCCAGGGGTCTCAGTCTCGGGAGGCTCAAAGCCTTGACCAACATTCATACATATCACCTGGTCTCCCATCTTCACCACGTACTTTACAGCCTGGCTGGTAGCAACCTCGGTCCATATTTGCATAATAGTGTCTTCCTCCCCTGACATAGTCATTTCAAATCCAGTACAAGTCTTTCCATCGACTGTGTCCTGCCCTATAAACTCCATCTTATAGTGGGATTCTTCACCTTCAGTAGAAGTGACATACTCAGCCCATTGTCCTGCTGCTGGCGCCATGAACCCGGCGTAACCAGACGGGGTTTCTTCACAAGCTGGCAACAAAGTTATCGCCAATAAAAGGGCTACTACAACACCGATTACTTTTTTCACTTCTGCACCTCCTTATAAAAACTGGATAGCAAACTCTCACGCCTTTCCACATCGGCGACGCTAGGGAACTCGCCGTAGTGGCCGCATTTGTCAGGCTTGGGGCACCGAGTCCGTAAAAACTTTACTTTCTGGCTTGCTTCTCAGCCCAATTGCCTGCCAAGGGCACCTTCCACATCTTGCCCTGGTATGCTTGAATGATGAGGATGATCGCCAAAGCTAAGCTTCCCAAACCTATGATCCAACCAAAGGCTGTTCCAGCCCTGATCAAGCCCAACGAAAAGGTTGACCAACCAATGTCTATCAGCATTCTGGACAATATAAGCCAAGCCACGAACAGTACCCCGAAGGTCATGATGGATTGCCAGGCATGGAATTTAACGAAGGTGCTCTTCTTTTCCAGGACCACGAAGATTATTCCTGTGATCCACGTAGCCAC
>JAUWGZ010000084.1 GCA_030606165.1 Dehalococcoidia bacterium | reverse complement strand
CTATGCTCAAGCACAGAGTTATTACCGGCGCTGTGGGCGTGCCCCTCGTTATTCTTGCCATCTGGTTTGGTGACCCTTGGCCTTGGTTTACTCTTCTTATAGCCGCGGCAGCGTTAGCCGGCACCTATGAGTTCTATCGCATGGCTAATTTTGACAGGCGTGAGCCTCTGATTTATTTGGGTTTACTATGGACGCTGACACTTGTCTTAAGCCCTCATTACAGGAGCCCTGATGTTTTACCCATAGTTATCACTGCCACTATGTTGATTTCCTTGATTTGTCTGTTACGCAGCCCATCAAAAGAAGGAGCATTTCGCAACTGGGCATGGACAATAGTGGGTGCACTCTACGTGGGTTGGATGCTTAGCTACTGGCTGAATTTGCGAGGTTTAGAGGATGGCCGAAATTGGGTTTACCTGGCCATGCTGACTACATTTGCCAACGATACAGGCGCTTTTTTTATTGGGAGGGCAAGGGGTAAACATAAGCTAGCTCTTGCGATAAGTGAAGCTAAAACCTGGGAAGGAGCGATAGGAGGCTTAATATGCGCCATTCTGGGCGCTATGGTAATAGCGATGGTTCTTAACCTCATTTCTCCTTTTACTTTTAGATATTGGCAGATTATACTCCTTGGCTTTCTCGTTGGCCTCTTTGCTCAGCTTGGCGATTTGGTTGAATCCCTGCTCAAACGCAATATGGGAGTGAAGGAATCAGGTAATTTGCTACCGGGACATGGCGGTATCCTTGACCGCTTCGATAGCCTCATATTTGTCGGGGCAGTGGTATACTATTATGTAATATGGGTGGTGTGAAAAAAATAGCTATCCTGGGCTCGACAGGCTCCATAGGGCGGCAGGCTCTAGATGTAATCCGTGCCCTGCCTGACGAATTAAAAGTAGTAGCTCTGACAGGGAATAAAAATCTTGAGCTTCTGAAAAGACAAATCAGGGAATTTCGTCCCAAGATGTTTTGTTCCTCGGTTAAGCCTGACATTAGTTACGGCGGGGAATTCTTGTCCGCAGAAGAAATAGCCAGCCATCCCGAGGTCGACTTCGTTATCGTGGCCACTGCGGGTAAGGCAGGACTAAGCCCTACTCTGGCGGCTTTACAGGCGGGCAAGACGGTTGCCCTGGCTAGCAAAGAGGTATTGGTGATGGCCGGTGAAATTATTGTTCGTGAAGCCAGCCTCCATCAAGCTCAAATTCTGCCTATCGATAGTGAGCATAGTGCCATCTGGCAATGTTTGCAGGGGGAAGAAAATAAACCGCAGAAGCTTTTTCTCACTGCCTCTGGAGGACCTTTTTATCACTATTCACAGTCACAATTGGCTGAGGTAACTCCGGAGCAAGCTCTTCGGCACCCTGTATGGAAGATGGGAAAGAAGGTAACCATAGATTCAGCAACTCTTATGAATAAAGGATTAGAGGTCATCGAAGCTCATTGGCTTTTCCCTTTTCCCTTTGATAGTATTGAAATATTAATGCATCCCCAATCTATCGTTCATTCCATGGTGGAGTTTATGGATGGTTCCCTGAAAGCTCAGCTTAGCTGGCCTGATATGAGGCTGCCCATTCAATATGCTCTTTCTTATCCCCGGAGGTGGCCTAATTCAGAATTACCCCGCCTTGATTGGAATAAAATCCAGTCTTTGAACTTTGAGCCCATAGACTATGAGAGATTTCCCTGCCTCAAACTGGCTATGGATGCCGGCAAATCAGGTGGAACTTATCCGGCAGTGCTTTGTGCCGCAGATGAGGTAGCTGTAGAGCTTTTTCTCAGCCATAGAATAGGTTTTATCGATATAGCTAAAATTGTGCAAAAAACGCTCGAGCAACATCAGAATATCCCTGAGCCATCTCTAGAAGAAATACTGGCTGCTGATGCCTGGGCGAGGGAATGTGTTACAAGCCTTGCCGCCGGTTACTTTACGGAGCCTGAGCGACGGAGCAATCCCGGGATAGAGAGATAAGAGATGAGCGTTGCCGTAATCATCATTCTTTTCATAGTAGCTCTATTCGTGGCAGTGTGTCTTCACGAATTGGGACACTTCATTACTGCTAAGCGTGCCGGAGTGAAGGTAGAAGAGTTCGGCATAGGCATTCCCCCACGACTTTTTGGCATTAAACGAGGCGAGACAATATACTCAGTTAATGCCATACCTCTGGGAGCCTTTGTTAAGGCTGCTGGAGAAAATGACCCCACAGTACCCCGGAGCCTGGCTGGCAAAGGACCGTGGACCAGGTTAGGAATCTATGCTGCCGGTCCGCTGGTCAACATCTTTTTGGCCTTTGTTCTCCTCAGTGCTTTCCTTGCGCTACCCATAAGTACGGTTGCCAGCAATGGACTCATGGTGCATGCTGTAGCAGAGAATTCTCCTGCGGAAGAAGCAGGCATCGAGCCCGGGGATATAATTCTGGAGATAGAAGGACAACCTGTTCGTAGGCGGGGGGACGTGCAGGACATAGTAAATTCAGTCGAAGAAGAGGCAGAAATAACCTTGTTTCTGCTAAGGAACGGGCAAGTGGAGGAAATCACCTTGAAGCCGAAACTCGACCCAGAAGCGCAACAGCTAAAAATCGGCGTCTGGCTTTGGTGGAATATGGTGAGTCAAGTGGAGGAAGGCTCGTCGGCTTATGAAGCCGGCGTCAGACCCGGTGATACCATCCTGAGCATCAATGGACAGGGTGTATACAATGATGAGAGTATATCCAGTGCCTTGCGCTCCGTTGAGGAGGGTGAAGAAATAAACCTGGTTTTGCTCCGAGACGGGAAAGAGACTTCACTCTCTTTGACCAATGTCGGCTACCAAACCCTGCCGGGTGTAGAGCTACGATGGGTAGACGGGACTCATATCGAAAAAGAGCGACTTCCTGTGTGGAGGGCAGTCTATTTGGGAGCTAGGTATATCATTTATATGCCTGTGCTCATAATAGAGGCTATCCCTCTAATCATAAAATCTCCAGATATGGCATTGGTGGGGCCAATAGGTGCTGGTCAGTTAACGGTGGAGCTGGTGCGCTCCTCTGGATTCAGCAGCATACTATTTATGGCCGGCATAATCAGCCTGGGCCTTGGTATATTCAATCTCCTCCCCATCCCCCCCTTGGATGGAGGAGGTATGCTGGTGGCGTTCATCGAAGGGTGTAGACGCGGGAAGCGTCTTTCCCCTCGAACAGTGCGCTTGGCCTATACTATCGGCACTACTTTTTTAATTGCACTCGCGATTCTAGTAACCTTTACGGATATCTGGCGTCTACCGAGGGGCTTTGGATTATGATACGTCGAATCTCCAAACCACTGAGAATTGGCAAAGTAACCGTTGGCGGCGACGCCCCCATCGTGGTGCAGTCTATGACCAAGACCGATACCCGTGATATCACTGCCACTATAAACCAGATTAAAGAGTTGGAGGATTGCGGCTGTGAGATTGTGCGAGTGGCAGTCCCCGACAAGGAAGCGGCTGAAAGCATAGCAGCCATAAAAAGGAGTGTTTCCTTACCTATTATTGCTGATATACATTTTGACTATCATTTAGCTTTGGTTGCGCTACAAGCGGGTGCTGACGGGCTCCGCCTCAATCCCGGCAACATAGGAGACAAAGAAAAGATTGCCAGGGTGGTAGCTGCTGCTAAAGAAAGAGCGGTGCCTACCCGCATCGGGGTAAATGCCGGTAGTTTACCTGCCAATTTCCAACCTGATGCTCCACCGGCTGAGCGTATGGTCAACATAGCATTAGAGCAGATAAGGCTTATGGAAAGCCTGGATTTTAGTTTGATCAAAGTCTCCCTTAAAGCCTTCGATGTTCCCACCACCATTCAGGCTTATCAAATGATTGCCGATAAAATGCCCTATCCACTACATCTGGGCGTCACTGAGGCCGGGCTTCCCCGGACGGGAGCCATACGCAGCGCCATAGGCATCGGCATACTTCTCTACCAGGGAATTGGTGACACCATACGCGTTTCCCTCAGCGCTCATCCCTGTGAAGAGGTATTCGTGGCTTACGAAATTCTAAAAAGTTTGGGACTGCGTCAGCGAGGTCCAACTTTGGTGAGCTGCCCTTCCTGCGGCCGGGCTGAAGTTGATATCATTGCTCTGGCTGAGGCAGTAAGTAAGCGTCTGGAAAAGATAAGCAAGCCTATTAAAGTGGCGGTTATGGGCTGCGTAGTCAATGGCCCTGGCGAGGCTAAGGATGCCGATGTCGGCATTGCCTGCGGCAAAGGGAAAGGTGCTATATTCAGGAAAGGGGAGGTGGTGAGCACAGCGAGTGAGGAAAAATTCCTGGAAGCCCTAATGGCAGAAGTAGACTCTCTCGATAGGAGAGGATTAGAGGAAAGGTAAGAGAAATGCGTTTCTCTAAGCTTTTTGGCAAGACATTACGGCAGGCGCCAGCAGAAGCCGAGAGCGTAAGCCATCAGTTATTGCTCAGAGCGGGCATGATTGCTCAGGAGGCTGCCGGAATTTACTCTTACTTGCCTATGGGGTGGCGAGTGCTCAAAAAGATAGAAAATGTAATCAGAGAGGAAATGGATCAGGCTGGCGGTCAGGAGTTGATGCTGCCCGTATTGCAGCCTTTTGAATTATGGCAGCAGTCAGGCAGGTATGTGTCCTTTGGTAAATCCCTATTTACTTTGACCGACCGCAAAGAACACACACTGGCTCTGGGACCCACCCATGAAGAAGTTATTACCGACCTTGTCCACCGCTATGTGCAAAGCTACCGCGAGCTTCCCCTGCTCCTCTATCAGATACAGACCAAGCTTCGCGATGAGCCTCGACCTCGTGGCGGCTTATTGAGAGTCCGTGAGTTTATTATGAAAGACCTTTACAGCTTTGATGCCGACGAGACTGGCCTGGATAAAAGTTACCAGAGTATGTGTCAGGCTTACAGTAATATCTATGCTCGCCTTGGCTTGCCTACAATGATAGTAGAGGCTGACAGTGGCGCCATAGGTGGCAAGGATTCCCACGAATTTATGGTTATCACCGAGACCGGCGAAGACGAAATTATTCATTGCTCCAATTGTGGCTACGCCGCCAATGCTGAGAAGGCTCAATTTGCGAAAACCGTCGAACCTGTCATCCTGGTGAGCCGAAGCCCTGAGAGTAGCGAAGGGGAAGCGAAGAATCTCCTTTCCTTGGAGGAGATAGCCAC
>JAUWGZ010000123.1 GCA_030606165.1 Dehalococcoidia bacterium | reverse complement strand
GAGGCAGGAGGTGCTTGGGATAAAGCTGAGTAGCGGTTGATGCTCCTAAAAGCAGCCTTACCGAGTAGCCTTGATTTAAGGCTTGTTGAGCCAGAAAGCGTAATGGGGCAATACCAATGCCACCAGCTAATAATAGCAAGTTGTGTGATTCGGGATGAATAGAGTAGCCGTTACCCAGCGGTCCAAGCAGGTCTATATTATCGCCAATTTGGCACTGGGATAGCCAGTGGGTGCCTTTACCGGCTACATTGAATAGAAAAGCAAGTTTAGAGCCATCAGCTAGCTGGTGGATACTTAATGGACGGCGTAGCGGGTGTTTGAAGCCTTCTCCACAGCGCACCATGACAAATTGTCCCGGCTGTGCTGTAGAGGCTATCGGGGGGGATTCCAGCCAGATAAGATGAACTCCTGGCATAACTTCACTGTTGGAAATAATGGAAGCTGTAACCTGCTTCAAGTGGGTTCCTTTCTTCGGTAGTCTGGTAGGGGCTGAGCGCTGTAAGTTTGACTCCCGTTAAGAAGTATGTCTACGGCAGCTCGAACGGTATCAAGGGAGGTAAAACAAGGGATGCGCTTCTCAGCAGCCGCACGGCGGATGTAGAAACCATCTCTTAGCGGGATGCGACCTCCGGTAATAGTATTGACAACGCTGTTTACTGTCTCATCATTAATAATGTCAATGACATTGGGATGCCCCTCACTCAGCTTTTTGCTAATCATTGTTACCGGGAGTCCAGCTGACTCAATCATAGTTGCCGTGCCTTCAGTAGCATAAAGTTTATAGCCTATTGATGAGAACTTGCTGATTATAGCTAGGGCTTCAGGCTTATCCCTATCGGCAATGCTGAAAAGTATGGCTCCATGAGGTGATAGCATCAGTCCAGCGGCTAGAAGCGCCTTGGCTAAGGCAGCATCAAAGGTATAGTCAATTCCCATCACCTCCCCGGTGGACTTCATTTCAGGACTAAGGTAGGTATCTACTCCAAGTAATTTGGACATAGAAAAGACCGGGGCTTTAATGCCCACCAGCTTTTGTCTTGGCCATAGTCCGGTGCTATAACCCAGCTCCCTGAGGCTTTTACCTAGCATAACCTTAGTCGCCACATTCACCATCGGGACACCGGTAAGCTTAGAGATAAATGGGATGGTGCGGCTAGCCCGAGGGTTTACTTCTAATACATAAACTGTTGATGCTTGAGTAGCGCTACTAGGCATAATAACGAACTGAATGTTCATTAAGCCTTTAATTTTGAGTGCCAGCCCTATTCGGATGGCATAGTCAACAATAGTTTCTCTCTCTAGCTCAGTCAGGTTTACATCCGGATAGACAGCCATAGAGTCTCCACTATGCACTCCTGCCCGTTCAATGTGCTCCATTATTCCCGGAATAAGAACGCGTTCCCCATCACCTACGGCATCAATCTCTACCTCTTTCCCCTCTAGATATTTATCAATAAGGACAGGGTGCCTGGTGTCCAGGTCTATAGCCAGGTTCATGTAACGGACTAACTCGCTGGCGTTGTGAACTATTTCCATAGCCCTACCGCCGAGAACATAGCTGGGACGAACCAATACCGGGTAACCGATAAGTTTGGCTACACTGAGAGCTTCGTCTACAGAGGTTACCCCGGCTCCTGGTGGTTGGGGGATGCCTAACTCGCTGAGGAAGTTCTCAAATCGGCGTCTGTCCTCAGCCAGGTCAATAGCTTCGGCACTGGAGCCGAGGAGAGGCATCCCGCTGCGAAACAGGGGCTCAGCCAGATTTATAGCTGTCTGACCACCGAATTGAACAATAGATGGTGGGGGAGCATTGCCTGAAGATTCACCCTCGTTTTCTAGGATATCACGCAGGCTTTCCTCATCCAGGGCTTCAAAGTAGAGGCGGTCGCTGGTGTCAAAATCGGTGGATACTGTCTCCGGGTTGGAGTTGACCATAATACTTTTGAAGCCAGATTCCTGTAGTGCCCAGGCGGAATGAACGCTGCAGTAGTCAAATTCAATCCCCTGACCAATGCGGATAGGTCCGCTGCCGATGACTATCGCCTTGTTTTCCTGGCTTGGCTCAGCCTCATTCTCCTGCTCATAGGTGCTGTAGAAAGAGGGGGTAGCCGCATCAAACTCAGCGGCACAGGTATCTACCATCTTGTAAACGGGGCGGATATTCCAGTTGTGTCGTAACTGTCTCACCTGCTCAGGGAGTCTATCGGCTAGGGTTCCAATCTGCTCATCAGAGAAGCCGAGACGTTTTGCCTGTCGCAGAAGCTCTGGCGTTAGGGGTTGAGACAGGAGCGTCTTTTCCATATCTATAATATTCTGGAGTTTGGTGGTGAACCACAGGTCAATCTTAGTCCGCTCGGCTATCTCTTTGGCGCTTATTCCTCGCCGTAAGGCGGCCATTATTGCCCACAATCTGAGGTCGTTAGGTTCTAGAGGGTAAGAATTGATGTTGGTTCCTAGCTCCCAGTTTCGGTCTTCCCACAGTAACGACCTATTGCCAAACTCAAGGGAACGAATTGCTTTTTGCAGGGCTGCCTCAAAGCACCTGTC
>JAUWGZ010000034.1 GCA_030606165.1 Dehalococcoidia bacterium | reverse complement strand
GAAAAGAAGGGATGAAATCACCCCTTCTAAGGCCAAAGCCAGACCCAACGCCACCAGACCTAACCCAACTAGACTTAAGCGAGTTAGTAAAATGGTTTTCCTTTCGTCAAGCGCAGGGTGCGCTCGCTTAATTATATCCTCGGTTAAAATGACACCCTGGGTAAGCAGGCAGGTATCCGCCGAGGACATGAGCGCTGCGACCAGAGCAGCAAGGATTAGTCCGCTTAAACCTGGGGAAAGCACACTGGTTATTACCTGAGGAAAGGCTCTTTCGGCGGCTATTTCCGGATATAAAACTTTGGCGCTCATCCCTATAAAGATGATGGCAAAAGCCAGGGGAATGAAAAGAAACGCTGACAAAACGGCTGATCGCTGGGCCGTTTTTTCTCCCTTGGCACAGAAAAGTCGAGAATACATATCAGGCCCGACCACGTAAGTCGCTCCGACGAGAATCAAAAAGGATAAGAGCATCTTCCAATCGAACTCGGGGCTTGTTGGAAAAGAGAAATAACCCGGGGGTAGAGAGGCTTTCAGCCCATCAAGTCCTCCTACTTGTGAGAAAACCAGTGCCAAAGCAGCAAAAATCCCAAGGAAAAGAATCACTGCCTGGAAAATATCGGTACGGATAATCGAGAACTGACCCCCCAGAATAGCATAAGCTACAAAAACTATAGTGAAGACAGTCATCCAGAAAGCAGCAGAACCTATTCCCAAGATAGATAAAACTGTCCCGGCAGCAACGATTTGTCCTGCCACCACCCCCACCCAAGCGATAACAATAAGAATAGAAGCCGCCAAACTCATACGGCGGTCATACTGCCTTTCTACCAGTTCCGGAAGAGTATAAAGCGCAGCGCCTCTTACTTTCCTGGCAAAGAAAACCCCCAGAACCACGAGTCCGATGGAGCCAACAAGAAGCCACCAGGCACCTGTCAAACCTTGCTTGAACCCCAGGCCCGCCATACCCACGGTTGCTGACCCCCCTATTGCAGTGGCTACAAGTGAGCCGGTGATAAGGAGAAGAGTTCCCCGGCGGTGGGCAACGAAGAAGCCATTTTGGCTTCCTGCTCTCCGCTTACTCCACACCCCTATGCCAATTATGGCAAGAAAATAGGCGATAATAATGACTAGTTGCGGCATCTTACAACGATGTAGCTATCAGCTTCATACTGAATACTGACTACTGACGGCTGACTGCCCCTATATCAGTATTTGGCACCTCTTCCCTCAAGTGAATACAATCCCCGGCCATTGCCTTCTTCAAAGAGCCATTCCTCTCTTTTATTATCAGTGCTCCGGTGGTATCAATGTCGATTGCCCGCCCTACTATCACCTCACCTGGCGCTACTATCCTTACATGCTTATTTAATGTCACAGAGAGTTTCTTCCACTCTTCGAGTAAATCTGCTTTCATTAACAAAGGCTGCTGTCGTTCTATTTCCATTAACAATGCGCTTAAAAATTCCTTCCTGGAGATTTCCCTTCCTAACGCACCCTTTAAGGAGGTCACCGTTTTCTCAAACTGGGGAATAGAGGTATTGGCGTTTATACCTATCCCGACGTTCACAAAGTTTACAACATCCATTTCAGCATCCATTTCAGCCAGTATGCCACACACCTTCCTGCCTTCAATCAAGACGTCATTGGGCCATTTTAATTCGGCCTTTAATCTAAAGAGCTTTCTAATTGTAGCTGCCACGGCAACAGAGACCATCAAGTTTATCCTGGAAGCATATGCAGGACTTATCTTGGGGCGTAAAACGAGAGTGAAGTAAATCCCTCCTTCGGGCGAGAGCCATTCCCGGCTCAATCTTCCCCGCCCGCGGGTCTGGGCTTCGCTAATCACGATTGTCCCCTCCCCTGTTCCCCTTTTAGCCAACTCTCTTGCCGCATCCATGGTTGAGCCAATCTCTGAGAAGTAGTGAATTCTTTGTTCTAAACCGGGAAATTCGTAAGGAAGCATTAAATCTGGAGAGGAGACTAGCCTATATCCCCTAGGCGAGGCCTCTATTACGTAGCCGTCCTCTTTTAAGCTGCGAATATGCTTCCAGATAGAAACCCTGGAGGTGCCAAGCTGGTTAGAAAGTGTCTCGCCAGAAAGATAACCACCACACTCTCGAAGAGCTTTCAATATTTGCTTCTTCGTTTCGTTAACCTTCATTTTCCAAATGTTAACCACTGTACTGGTTTTTGTCAATTGCCCTGTTGTTTGACTATTTCTATTACTTTGCATATCATTAATGCCCGGTTCAAAGGACGACCCGAACTAAAGCAAATGGAGGGACTTAAAGCTTTCTTTGTCAACAATCCCACCCGCTCGCGCGCTGATGGCCTGAGTGAAGCTATTAAATTTGAAGGTTAATCTAATTCCGATCTAACTCTTTATCTCAATACCAAAATGAAATACAGGAAATATACAGTACTCACCATTACAACAACCTTACTTGAAGAGGCGGCCCTGGTGGCAGTCGTGCTCTGGCTGCTGCCAAGGGTTGCGATAAATATCCCCCTCTGGGGTCTCATCCTTATGATGATTGCTCTCGGGGTATATAATTATATAAATTACCGACTTAGCAAGAAGGCGCTAGTTAAGAAGCCGATGATTTCGCCGGGCATTGGTAGTCGAGGTCGAACAACAACCCCAATTTCCCCTACAGGTTATGTTCGAGTTAACGGTGAACTGTGGCAAGCTTCGTCCAGTTCAACTATAGATGCCGGCGAGGAAATTGCCATTGTGGGCATGGAGGGGATGACGCTTCTGATAAGCCCTATAGAAAAAGATAATCACACCCGCAAAGCTGATGCATTTTCTGGTTAATAGAGTCGTCTTGCTATCGACAAAGCCAAAGAAAAGGGTTATCCTTTAGACGCTGATGGAGATTACCTGGCTAGGACATTCCTGCTTTCTGATTAGAGGGAAAGAAAAAACCATCATAACAGACCCATGTCATCCTGACTTGGGCTACCGCCTGGGTGAACCTGAGGCGGACATAGTGACAGTGAGCCATTTCCACTCTGGCCATAGCTACATCGAAGGCGTCGCCGATGAGCCTAAACAAATAAAAAGCCCCGGGGAATATGAAATAGGGGGGGTTTTTATCACAGGGATCCCCACTTTCCACGATGACAAGAAGGGGGAATTGAGAGGAAAAAATACCATTTATATTATCGAGATGGATGGTATAACTTTATGTCATCTAGGTGATTTGGGGCATCCTCTGGGTCCTAATTTGGTAGAGGAATTAGGAGATGTCGATATACTATTTTTGCCCGTCGGGGAGATATCTACTATGCCTGTTGACACGGCTGTGGAAATAGTAAGACAATTAGAGCCTCCTATTGTCATCCCCATGCACTATAAGACAGAGGCGTTCAACGGCGAGTTCAGTCCTGTGGACAAATTCCTGGATAAAATGAGAATTCGCGAGCTAGAAGCAAGGCCCAAACTCTTGATTACTTCATCGTCCCTGCCCACCCCCACACAAACCATAGTTCTCAACTATCTCTAAACCCTAAATCCAGAGGACTGAGCAGTTTTACATTTTTGTCATTAGTGCTTTAATGCGAAATCCCAATCAGCCTTAAAAGTTGATGGCACAAGCGGGTAGCCGTGGGTTGCCTCTACTTTTTGAGACTGCCAATGAAAGCGTCAACATCCATAGCAGCCAAGGTCATGGTTTGAAGTGTACCCCTTGCCCCCAGAGTTGCCGCCACTTTGGATATTGCCTCATTACTGGGAGCTTCCAAAATGTTCACGAAGTCGTACGGTCCTAGCACAGCATACTGAGCCAGAATCTTCGTTCCCATTGCCTCTACTTCTTTGTTGACCTCTTTGATCCTTCCAGGATTTTCCGTGATAGTCTTTCTTCCCTCATCAGTGAGGGTCGTCAGCATTAGGAATTTAGCCATCTTTTACCTCCTCTGCGCTGTTTTGCACTTCAAAGACTCCAGGTTAAGTCCCGCTTTTGCCTATATTAGGTAGCTCCTTATTGTCATTTTGAGCAAAAGGAAGAGTCCAGACTCTTCCCTAGCGCCCAGGGTGACAAAATAAACACCTCAGCAATCCTGTAAGAACTTATGCAGAATGCTATATATTATACTAACAGGGCAAGCATTTCTCCAAGAGTTCTTTTTCCCTTGTCCTCATTTTGGCTTCTTCCTCGGGTTCTTCATGGTCATAGCCCAGGAGATGAAGTATCCCATGGATAATAAGCAACGCCAGCTCTTTTTCGGTCGCGTACCCTTGTTCTTTGGCTTGTTCTACCGCTTGAGGATAGGAGATGATTACCTCTCCGAGGCGAGTTACGCCATCGGGAGGGAGAGCGAAGGAATCATCGACTTCCTTCTGGGGAAGCATGCAGAAGGCCAGCACATCCGTAGGCTCATCCACCCCCCGGTAGTCCCGGTTAAGCTGTCTCACCGCCTCGGAATCGGTGAAAACCAGGCCCACCTCGTAAGGAGGAGCCGTCCCTTCAGCCTTAAGGACAGTTTGAGCTATCCTCCTCGCCCAACCCTCGTCAGCCACCTCCCGAAACTCCTCCTCAAAGTGGATGCCAATTTGTTCCCTCATGGCAAATTATCCAGCAAAGTATCATAGCAGGCAAGTTAATTTGTTTCAATGAGGTCTTCTTTATAGTAAAATAACATAGATGACAGTAACGCCTCTTAGAAAGCAGTATCTCAGGGTTAAGCAGAAGTAACCCGAGGCTATCGTTTTCTTCCGGCTACGTCCCGTTCGAACACTATCTCATTGCCCGAATTAGAATCAAAGTATCTAAAACTTCCAATTACATGCCAGAAAATTCGCTCGAAGCCTTCCTGAAAGATTCCTCAATACCGCCTTATTATTCCCACCCCTAGCTGCTTCTCCACGAGAATGCCAGAATTCATCGCCAACTCCTCTTGTCATTTTGTCTAGAACCTCATAAAAATTATCTTGTGTCCAATCCTTACGACGACTTTTGAGCAACTTTGCGGCTTCTATAAAGAGTTCATGTAAAACTGATACGCCTACAGTTTTTTGGATAACATGGTGCTGTGGCTCGTCAAAAGCCCTCGGACAAAGGTTCCTCCAAGCAGTCCAATATTGAGCTAAAGCATCAACGAGTTCATCGTGCGCAAGAGTTTTAAGTATTGGATCTTTGAGGACAGGTTCCAAGGAGTTTGTGAACGCTCTTTGGCTAATGCCGCCTCCCCTTTTACCCGGGAGCTTAATTCTATCTTCCCATGGAGACCCTGCTTTACGGTTCAACTTATCTGCAATTTGAACAGCCGCTTGAGTTCTCTCCAGAGTCTCTACTGCCCCTAATACCTCAAGTTCTTGCCTTTGTTCAGGTGTTAGTCTGGCAATAAATCTGTCTGAGAGGTCGGAACGAACTGTCTTTTGTGTACGGTTTATGACAACAAACTGTTTAGCTTCACAAAAACGCGGATTCGCTGCCTCCTTTTCTCCCAGCTTTACGGGGCATATAATGATAACTGGTAAAGCAAAATCAGAGTGAATTTCGTCCCTCTTTACGGCCTCCCTTAGGCCTCCGATTCTGTGTTGACCGTCTACTTCATATAAGATCGAGCTGTTGGGTATGCTTAAAATTCCATACTTTCCATTTTTGGATCTGAATTCAACAGATTCTCGGACGCTTAACAAGACTGCCGGGGGAGAAATGTTATCTGGATTTGCAATGTATTTAGCAAATAACCTAGCCCTGATCATATCCAGTCTCCTTTGGTAACCTTCACGGTTGCCAGGCGACCACGCATCAGCCTTTACTCTTCTTTCATCACAGAGTTGTTCAGCCGACATGTAAGCGGCGTAAAACTTTTTCCCATTTTGCTCTATTTCAAAAGCAGGTAGTTTCATTATTCACCTCCTTCTGCGGATTCTTATGGTTCTTTATTACTTCACCTAACCTCAGTATATACCAATTTCCCTTCTATTGTTAATAGAAAAGATGCCGGTTTTAACTCCCCTGATACCTCAGCATTATAATCCTCTGGCTGTTTTTGTTGAACCCTCTCCCAATGTTCGCTCCCACTTTATATGTTGCTGAAGAGCTAGTAAAATAACATAAATGACTGTAACGCCTCTTAGAAAGCAGTATCTCAGGGTTAAGCAGAAGTATCCCGAGGCTATAGTTTTCTTTCGCTTAGGCGACTTCTATGAGACCTTCGATGAAGATGCCAAAGTCGCTTCGCGAGAGCTGGACGTTGTCCTGACCTCCCGGGAGATGGGCAAGGGGCAGAGGGTGCCCATGGCGGGGATACCTCATCACGCTCTGGATAACTATCTGGCTAAGCTCATCAACCGGGGGCATAAAGTGGCTATTTGTGAGCAACTTAGCCCGCCGGGTAAGGGACTGGTAGAAAGGGACGTCATTCGCGTGGTGACGCCGGGGACAGTGGTCGAGCCCAATCTTCTTGAGAGTAAGAGCAATAACTATCTCGCCAGCCTGGTTGTTGAAGGCGAGGAAGCGGGAATCGCCTATGTTGATATAAGCACGAGCGAGTTTGCCACCACCCAGCTTCCTGCTGAAAGAGTCATGCCTGAATTGGAGCGACTTCAGCCCAGCGAAGTTCTTATTCCCGAGGGTGCCGACGATTATCCTCAACTGCCGTTCACCATAAGCCGACTTGATGATTACTGGTTTGACCTGGAGATTGCCCAGGAAACTTTGCTGGAACATTTCAAAGTGGCTAGCCTGGAAGGCTATGGCTGCGCCCGCTTGCCTTCGGCTATAAGGGCCGCAGGCGCATTAATACATTATGTCAAGGAAACGCAAAAGGAAACTCTGCCTCAGCTAAGCAAACTTGCTACCTACTCTACAGATTCCTTTATGACCCTCGATGGCCAGACCATCCGCAATCTGGAGCTCTTTCAGGGTGGCAGGTGGGGAGAAACCGGCCACTCCCTTCTCTCCGTCATTGACCTGAGCAAGACAGCCATGGGTGGCAGACTGCTCAAGAATTGGCTGGGACATCCCCTTCTAGACCTTTCCATGTTGCATCGGCGGCAAGAAGCGGTTGCCTGGTTTCATCAAGATAGTCTGGCCCGCCAAAAGGTCATTTCTCTCTTATCGGATATCGCTGACCTGGAGAGGCTGGTTAACCGGGTGAGTAGCGGCAGAGTCATGCCTCGAGAGTTGCTAACGCTTCGCTCCAGTTTAGAGAAGGTGCCGGACTTGAAAGCAGCGATGGCAAACGGGGACACCATAAATTGGCTAAGTGCCGAACTTAAGCCTTGCCCCGACATCGTGGACTTAATCGCCAGGGCTATTGCCGATGAACCAGGGGATTTGGAGCAGGGAGGTGTGATAAAGGAAGGTTTTTCCCCTGAGCTGGATGAAATTCGCCGTAATTCCCGGCAGGCCAAGCAATATCTGGCTGGCCTGGAGCAAAGGGAAAGGCAGCGCACAGGAATTAAATCCTTAAAAGTAGGCTACAACCGGGTGTTTGGCTATTATATCGAGGTATCCCGGGTTAATCTCAGTCTCGTTCCCACAGACTATATTCGTAAGCAAACTCTAGCGGAAGCGGAAAGGTTCTTCACCCCCGAACTTAAGGAGTATGAATCGCTGATTCTCAATGCTCAGGAGAAAATTGCTGACCTGGAGGCTGCCATTTTCCGGCAACTTTGCCAGCAGATAAGCGCTGTTGGGGGGCAAATCCTGGCCACCGCCAGAGTCATTGCTCAAATTGACGCCCTTTCCAGCCTTGCTGAGGTGGCAGCACGTCATGGTTATGTCAGGCCAACGCTGACCAACGAGGATGTCGTTGACATTAAGGGAGGGCGCCACCCTATTGTGGAACAGAGCATAGGCAGCGATAATTTTGTTCCTAACGATGCTTATTTATGTAATAAGGATAATCAACTTATCATACTTACAGGTCCCAACATGTCAGGAAAGTCTACCTATCTCAGGCAGGTAGTCCTGATCATCCTTTTAGCTCAGATAGGAAGCTTTGTCCCTGCCGATTCAGCGAATGTTGGAATTGTTGACCGCATCTTTACTCGCATTGGTGCTCAGGAGGACTTAGCCGCCGGGCAATCCACTTTTATGGTGGAGATGACTGAGGCGGCAAATATCCTGAATAATGCTACCCCCCGCTCCTTTATCATCCTGGATGAAATTGGGCGGGGCACCTCCACCTATGATGGACTTTCCATCGCCTGGGCAGTAGCCGAGTTTATCCATAACCACCCTGAGCTTGGAGCGAAGACCCTTTTTGCCACTCATTATCATGAGTTGGTGGACCTTGCTGATATCCTGCCCAGAGTGAAAAACTTTAACGTGGCGGTGGCGGAGGAAGGGGATAAAGTTATCTTTCTACACAAGATTGTCCCCGGGGGCACCGACAGGAGCTATGGCATCCACGTGGCTCAGCTAGCTGGCCTGCCCAAATCGGTAATCGTTCGAGCTCAGGAAGTCTTAGCTGAGCTGGAGAGCCATGCTTCTAAAAAAGGCAAAGTCCCTCGGCATAAAGCGTCGCTCCAGATTCCTCTTTTCCCGAAAAGCTCCCTATTAGCTGATGAAATTGCTCGACTTGATATCGATGCCATGTCCCCTCTGGAAGCAATCACCAAGCTCTATGAGCTCAAGCGAATGGCTCAAGAGAATAAGGACTCACCGCCTGATGGAATGGCCACATAGAAGCCAACTCTTATTAAAGGATAGTGGTGTGGAACTCTTCCTCCGCCTTTGCTTGGACTTGAGCCAGGAAATCAGCGCACTCCTTGGCTATTCCCGGGGCATCCAGATGGTAGAGAGAGCGAAGAAAATCTTGCTTTCCATGGGTTACGAATTCGTCAGGAATGCCTAATCGCTTCACTTTGACATCTGAGGTTCCAGCCTTCTCCAGCAGCTCCAGCACCGCGGCACCAAAACCGCCGCTAAGAATATTCTCCTCTACTATGACCATCCTTTTGGTGCGGTTGGCCACATCCAAAATAAGCTCTGTGTCCAGAGGCTTAGCGAATCGGGCATTAATTACAATGGCATCAATGCCCTCGAGAGCTAAATGTTCCGCAGCTTCCAGAGAAGGCATGACAGTAGAGCCGATGCCTATTATGACTATATCTTCACCTTGCTTTATTATCTCAGCTTTGCCTATAGGAAGTTGATGAAGCTCGGTGGCCAAGGGAACGCCCGCTCCCCAACCCCGAGGATAACGAATCGCTATCGGATGCTCTGTATTGATGGCAGTATAAAGCAGGTCTTGAAGTTCATTCCCATCCTTAGGTGCGCAAACAATCATATTAGGCATCAAATTAAGATAGGATAAATCAAATATCCCTTGATGTGTTTTGCCATCCTCTCCGACAATACCGCTGCGATCGAGGGCAAAAATGACAGGCAGATCAGGGAGACAAACATCGTGCAATACCTGGTCAAAGGCACGTTGCAAGAAAGTAGAATATATGGCTACAACAGGTATAAAGCCCTGGGTAGCTAGACCGGCGGCTAAGGTAACCGCATGCTGCTCAGAAATCCCCACATCGTAGATGCGTCGAGGAAACTTCTTAACCAGAGAAGATAGGCTATTGCCTTCAACCATGGCAGCGCTTATCACTACCACCCTAAGATTGTCCCTGAGCAGTCCACCGACTGTTCGAGCAAATATCTGACTATAAGTAGGTATTGTGCCCAAGCCCTCGCTTTTAGGAGATAGACCGTGAAAGTAAGTAGGATTATCCTCTGCTGGTTTGTAACCCTTGCCTTTCGTAGTCAAGACATGAACAATGACCGGTTTGTAGTAATTTCTGGCTTGAGTCAGAGCTGTTTCCAATCCAGCAGTGTTATGACCATCTATCGGACCCAGGTAAGTAAAGCCAAGCTGCTCCCACATCATGGTGGGCATGACTACCGCTTTTACTCCTTCCCTAAGACGGCGCAATGCCCACTGCAGCCTCTTTCCTCCAGGCAAGAGAGACAGCAACCGATTCGTCTGTTTTTTAGCCTGTATATAGCCACGGGTTGTTCGCACTACACTCAGCCGCTTGGCTATCGCTCCTACAGTGGGCGAAATGGACATGCCGTTATCATTGAGCACCACGATAAGCCTTGTGCCCAAATGCCCGGCGTGATTCAGCGCTTCGTAAGTCATGCCACAGGTAAGGCACCCATCGCCGATGACAGCTACCACGTGGTGATTACCACGAGTAAGGTCGCGGGTCAGAGCCATGCCCAGAGCTGCTGAAATGGAGGTGCCACCGTGTCCTGTAGTGAAAGCATCGTGAAGACTTTCGTCTCTATCAGGAAATCCTGAGAGCCCCTGATATTGGCGAAGGGAGGGAAATTGCTCCCTTCTTCCCGTTAATAGCTTATGAACGTAACTTTGGTGCCCCACATCCCAGACTATCTTGTCTTTCGGGCTATCAAATACACGGTGCAAGGCAACAGTAAGCTCCACCGTCCCCAGATTGGATGCTAGATGCCCTCCGTTTTCACTAACTCTGCTTACCAATAATTCCCTGAGTTCGGAGCAAAGTTCAGCTAGTTCATCTTGGTTTAGCCCCTTAACATCACCGGGGGCATTTATTTTGTCCAGTATCTTAGACACCTCACTCTCCCACTTTAGATTATAGCAAATTTTACTCCTATGTGTACTTTGGCCTCCGAGATTGAGGAATTGTCAGGGATTGCCACGCCCCGACAAGTCGGGCCTCGCAATGACACATTCCCCCCTGTCATTGCGAGGCTGGCGGAGCCAGCCGAAGCAATCTCGGTGAAGGCAATAGGGATTGCCACGCTTCGCTCGCAATGACGAAAGGAAGAAGGCCTCCGAATGACACCTCGAATATGCACATCCATCTTCTTCATAGCCTGGCTTTACTTCCTTCTAAAGTTTTAATCAAGCCAAATCATAATAGTTTTTGTTAGATATTAGAGGATTTAAACCCTTGACATCCCTTTAAACAAATGTTATTCTTCTATCAGTATATCGAGCATGATTTACTAAGACACGAATGAAGCTATTGCTCAGTAAGGCTCGGTATAGTTAGTATGTGGAATGTAAGGGAGCAATTAGCCACCTTTCTCTCTACTTACCTCCTTTTTTTCTATTCAATATAGGCGGCGGGAGCGGCTCAAACTCCCGCCGTCACCTCTCTAGGTATTCTTGGTGGACAGCTCATATACCTTCATCACTCTCATTATCCCCCCTTAAGGTAAGGGGGGATTAAGGGGGGTTATGAACTCCGAGGTGTGCATCCGGATAAGTCTGGGCTTCCTTCAGGAACGATAGAGCCGACCGTACCCGATATTGAGCGGCACGGTCGGCTCTTGGCCATAGCAGGTGTGATGTTCTATACTGAGGCTAGTGTCTCACACACCTGATACCACATGCCTCCCTAATTCCGCCACACATCCCCTGTAGCTTCAACAACCCCAACAATGGGGTCAACCAGGAGCTCCCTGACCAGAGTCCTCAAAAGCTCATTTCCAGCTATGAATTCCGCTACGGGAGGACTAAGCTGGTAGTACAGGGCGACAAATTGAGAGCCCACGGTGCTTTCCAGCAGCACTGTATCCCGGAACTCTCGCAACACGTCGATCTGCTCAGCGCTGGGAGTTCCATAGGCTGCGGTGGCAATGAAGCACCCTTCAATGGGTAATGGGGTGAATTGAAGGATATCACCTTCAATCACAGTTTCGCCATCCACAATGTCGTCATACTTAAGCTGGGCTTTGAAAGCATATTGCCCGCCGGGAGTAAGCATGCTGAGCAACCGAGCATAAGTGCCATCCACTGATTTAGACACCCAGTCAGTATAAGACCACTCCGTGTCGGCAGACTTCTTGTAGGCAAAGCGCACTTGCACCGGGCTGTAGCCCCCCACAGTGTAGTTCATATTCACTGTGGTAAATAAGAATCTGACCTCAGTGGCGGCTTGTGTGGTAACCGTCGGAACTTCACGCAGCCAGGGCTCGAAATCCACATTATCGCTGACAGCGTCACCCGTACCACCGGGGTTGAGTGTTGCGTGGTATGGTCCGCTTGACGAGCCCCACCAGTTGTAGGTGGCGTCAACGATGCCCGACGAGTCGCCATCGGCGGCGCGATAGACCCCACATAAGGCGTTCTGGTAAATGTTATTGAAGTTTATAGTCGGGGCGGCGTTCCAGAGAACGAAGCCGTAGCTGTTGTCATGAACATCGTTGCCCGTGATAGTAGTTGGGGTTCCTGACTCGATATCCATGCCCACGTCACAGCCCTGCACCTCATTATCGGATATTTCCAGCGCACTGTTAGTATCAATGACGAGAATCCCCGAGCCGGTCCAGTCATCCTCATACGTTTCTGTTAATGGGTCGTATCCGTCCCAGCGGCAACCACTAATCTGGTTATCATTGACAGTGCCAGTCGTACCGGTAGTAGCGCCTATAAAGCCAATCTGGATACCGTTTGGCGCCTGGCTATGGTCCGTTGTGTCTATGATGTTGTCCTCGAACTGGACTGCAGACGCATACTGAACCACTATGCCGCCTTTCTTAAAGTTCTTGATAGTGCTACCCAGGATAGCGATGCTCGAGTATGTGCCCGATTCCGTGGCCTCGATTCCACTCGTTACGCCAGTGGCATCTATGGTTAGCCCTTGGATTATTGTACTGTCTACGTCGCTGCCGATATAGACAACAGCGTCCCGTCCGGGGGCTGCGCCGGAAACTATGGCATTAGTGGGACCCTGAATTGTTAGGTTGTCTTTCGTGACCTCAAACCCTGTGTACGTCCCATCCATCACCACGATAGTATCGCCAGGGTCAGCGGCATCAATGGCGTCCTGGATAGAGTCGTCTGTGCCCCAGGTCATTGGGCTTGTACCAGGCACTGCGGCAAGCCATGGGGAGTAGTCAACGTTGTCTGAGACGCTGTCACCAGAGCCAGGAGAGTGAGACGGACCGTCGGCGGCCCCCCACCAGTTCTTCTCGGCGGTTACACCGTTCGTCAAGTCAGCACTGTAGAACAGACCCCAGTAATTGTCATGAATATTGTTGAATTGTATTACCGTTCCTGTTGGGTCATAATCGCTTGCTCCCCAGTTGCTGCCTACCAGGATTGCAGAGTTCTTATAGGTACGGGCGCCAACAACTTTTTCGTCAGCATAAGTTAAGCCCATGTTATATATCTCATTATTGGTGACGGTGCAATCATCCGTCCAGACCTGTATGCCGTTTATACCGTCAAAAATGGTGTTGCTATCAATAATTTCATGGTCGCCGCTAACAGTAGGAGTGACTTGATCATCATCTTGCACATGGATGGAAGCATAGTCCCAGTCGTCGCCGAGATAGTTACACTGGGCTAGGGTGTTATCATAAACATAAGTGTACGGAGCGCCAATGACCTGGATACCTGGCCACTTGGTTTCAGAGATGGCGTTGCCGATAACTTGAACCCTGTCTGCCGTACCCGTGGCGTTCGAGCGTATTATGTTTATACCCTTGTCCTCAGTAGCGTTAATCGTGTTATTGTAAATATAGACATATTTACTACCAAAGGTTTGGATGGTGCCACAACCCCAGGATTTTGAGCAATCGGATAGCGTGTTGCCTATTATTTCTGTCCGGGTTGCCTCGCTGGCGGACTCGCAGTATCTTACATAGATGCCCTTATCTCCACAGTCAATGATTGTGTTGTAGCTTATGGTGGTGCTCGGCGTAGCT
>JAUWGZ010000114.1 GCA_030606165.1 Dehalococcoidia bacterium | reverse complement strand
CATTGGAACCTTTCAAAAGCATAATGTCAGGAGAAAGACACTGGAAATATTCGACATGATAGAAAGTATTGATTCTTTGGAAATAGCCAGGGAAATTGATAAAAAGTGTGCTCAAATTGGCAAAATAATGCCAATATTGATCGAAGTAAACAGTGGCAGAGAACCACAGAAATCGGGGGTGCTCCCGGAGGATGTGGGACAATTGGTTGGAGAAATATCCGGTCTTAGAAATATTAAAGTGACGGGCCTTATGACCATGGGGCCCCGTTTTGGAAACCCTGAAGACTCCAGGCCTTATTTTGTGGAGACAAGAAGGATATTTGACAAAATTAAAGGGCTGGAGTTACCCAATGTAGAGATGAGATATCTTTCCATGGGCATGACTAATTCTTATAAAGTTGCCCTGGAGGAAGGCGCTAATATAATCAGAATAGGCACCAAGATATTTGGCGAGAGGGTTTGTTTCTCATAATTCAATTGCCAGCCCTGCGCCGCACTCTAAAGTTTTGTCTTTAAATAAATCTATTATCTCCTGCTTGTACGTGGTGCAGTGACAGGGGCAAATCAACGATAAGCCACGGAAAGCCTCAAGATTGTGAAATCCATGGAATCCACCGGCGATTCCATGTAGCTCCCCAAACTTTGCAGCAGCGGCGAGAATGCTTTCCATCCCAGGGTGAGCACAACCTGTAAGTACAAATATCCCCCTATCCGTTTTGAGGACCAAGGATTGCTCTACTCCTTCGAGTTCGCCAGTCGAGAAGATGTTTTCACGAATTTGAACGGGACCTTTGACCATGGTTACCTTTCTCCCCGGAAACGCTCTGCTAAAGGAACTTGGGAGGTAAAGTTCAGCAATCCCATTTATTCTAAGGATTTCAGAAAGTCCTCCAGTATGGTCGCCATGGGCATGTGAGATTACGATTATGCCTATGTCCTGTGGGTTGATATTAAGCTCTTTCATATTATGTAGTAATGCAGGGCCATCGGCACCTGTATCAAACAAGAGCGGTGGTACTCCTGCATCTTCAATAAGGGCAGAAAATCCGTGACCTTGTCTTAGACCTACTTTTCCTACTTCATTGTCGTAAACAATTGTAATTTTCATTTTCTAATAAGAGACTGACCCCTAAAGATGATGGGCTATCTTATTTAGAAGCTCGTCCATTCCCCATCCTTTGGCAGCGGAGATGAGAACAATGCCCTCATTCGGCAACAAGATTTCTTCTTCGAAGTAAGGAATAGCAGTTAACGCTTTCAGCTCTGCCTCGCTGCTTAAAGCCAGGTCTAGCTTGTTGAATACTGTAATTTTTGGTTTATTTTTCAGATTTAGCTCGCTGAGTATCTTTTCTACTGTGAGACACTGATTAGCAGCATTCTTGTGTGTTATGTCAACTATATGTAGAAGTAAATCAGCCTCATCCAGTTCCTCTAAAGTAGCCCGGAAGGCGGCAATTATTGAAGGCGGAAGCTTGTGAATAAAGCCAACGGTATCGGTGATTAGAAATTGTTGCCCAGTTGGCAGAGCCAACCGCCGAGTCACGGGATCCAAAGTAGAAAAGAGCCTGTCTTCCACATCCACACTGGCTTTGCTTAAGGTGTTAAACAAAGTGCTCTTACCGGCATTAGTATAACCCACAAGAGCTACGATGGGCGTGCCGGTCTCCTTACGGCGTCTCCTGTAAAGTGCTCGATGCTGCCTGACACTTTCTATTTTATGCTGAAGGAGATTGATACGCTTATAGATAAGGCGGCGATCGGTTTCCAATTGTGCCTCACCGGGACCTCTGGTGCCGATGCCACCGCCAAGTCGCTCTAAATGGCGCCACTGCCCGATAAGTCGGGGCAGAAGATATTGGTGCTGGGCCAGTTCAACCTGGAGTTTTCCTTCATGAGTTCGAGCTTTTCGGGCGAATATGTGTAAAATCAAAGCGCTGCGGTCAATAACTTTGACTCCCAATGCCTCTTCGAGATTTCTTTGCTGCCTCGGCGACAGCTCATCATCAAAGATTACTGTATCGTACTGAGTTTGCTCTTTGAGGCCGATTAACTCTCCAATTTTGCCCTTACCTATATAATAGGTAGGCGAAGGTGCGTCCAGCTTTTGAGTTAACATACCTACTACATTGGCGCCTGCTGTTTTCGTCAGGTGGGATAGCTCTTCTAAGGAATCCGTAACTGACCAATCATGGTTGGAGACCTTGCTTCCTACGCCTACGAGGAGTGCTTGTTCTACTTTGGCTCCAGTAGTAAAAAATTTCTGCTTTATCTCCTCCTCCTACACACAATCGAGATTGCTTCGTCGCCCCGATTCATCGGGGCTCCTCGCAATGGCAGTTTTGGGCATGCCAGGCCAATAGACGACCCATCCCCTGTTCTAGACGGTCATCGGAAATGGTCAGGGAAAGTCTGATGTAACCCTCTCCCTCCTTCCCATAGCCAGTTCCTGGAGTTACCGCTATCCCGGCTTCGTTCAGCAATTTCTTGGTAAAGTCCATAGATGTATACCCCTGGGGAATCTTAGCCCAGATATAAAACGTTGCCTTGGGTATTCTGGCCTTCAGCCCTATCTCATTAAGGACTTTTAGCAACTTATCTCGGCGCCGTTGTAAAATAGCATTATGCTCAGCGATGTGTTCCTGGGAGCCGCGCAGAGCTTCCACAGCAGCATATTGAATTGCCTGGGGAATGCCTGAATCCAGGTTGGATTTAACTCTAAATAAGGCATCCACCATGTCAGCATTACCTACCACCATGCCTATTCGCCACCCTGTCATGTGATAAGTTTTGGACAGGGAATGAAATTCCACACCTATTTTCTTTGCCCCAGGTATCTGCATGAAGCTCGGTGGATTGTAGCCATCAAAGGCAACTTCGGTATAAGGAGCGTCATGGCAAATTGCTAAGTCGTACTGCTGTGCGAAATGAACTGCTTTCTCAAAGAAATCAAGGCCAGCAATAGCGCCGGTGGGATTGTTGGGGTAGTTAAGCCAC
>JAUWGZ010000097.1 GCA_030606165.1 Dehalococcoidia bacterium | reverse complement strand
GAAACCAAGCAAGTACGAAGAGAAAGGCGGCGAGCAAAGGAAAAGGCCAAGATGCCCCAGCACGGCAAGAGCCTGGCAAGAGTATATAAGGACGCTGTATCTAAGAGAGCCAAGACCACGAAAGCCCCCAAGCAGACAAGCTAAAGCCTGGTGGTTGTTGTGATAAAGAAATTCCTTCTCAGAGGCCCAATCATAGTCTTGATTTGCCTGGCAATTGGCTTCGCAATAGTTTACGGCGGCGGGTGGTTGCTCCAGCAATTGGGGTGCTCAGGGCCCTGACTCCTGGTTCCGCCTGGATTTGAAATGGCCAAAACGCCATTCATTTTAGTGGGTACGGCGTTTTGAGCAAATTGCAAAGCACTGTTCACATTCATTGTCGCACGGCTCAGCATGAATGGTTACACTAGCCTCGCGGAGCACGCTTTGTATTTCGACCTCAATCTGGTCGCATATTTGATGAGCCTGCTCTAAACTAATGTCCCTGGCCATTACCAAATGAAGGTCTATATAGCTCTGGCTTCCAGCCCGACGTGTCCGTAGTGTGTGGAAGCCGGACACCTCGCGGCTGTGTTTCCTTAAACAGTCTTCGATAACTGCCTGTTGTGAAGGAGGTAGCCTTTCATCAAGCAGCCCGGATATCGGCTTACGGATAGTATCAATAGCTACTTTCAGGATGTAAATAGCAACTCCGATAGCAATCACAGAGTCAATAATATTGAGCCCGGTGAATCGCACTATTGCCAGTCCCACCAACACGGCTGAGGCGGAGTAGACATCAATGGCAATATTGCGGGCATTAGCCTCCAAGGCTACAGAGCCAGTGGTCCGGGATACACTTAGTAGATGCCGAGATAGGAAGATACTGACCACTATGGAAACCGCCATCACAGCTATTCCAGCCTCGGCTAGTTCAATGCTAGAGCCTTTTATTATCCGGCCTATTGCCGAATAGATTATCAGTCCGCCAGCGATAAAGATGAGAATTCCCTGCACAACGCCAGCAATGTCCTCTACCTTACCATGACCATACGGATGTTCGGCGTCAGGTGGCTTAGCCGCAATGCGAATAGCAAAGAAGGTGATTATTCCGGCGAACAAATCGAATAAACTGTCGGCTGCCTGAGCCAGTATGCTGATACTGCCGGTCAGCCAGCTGACGACCACCTTAAATATTATTAAACCGACGACTACACCAATCAGTAGCTTGGTAGCCCCGGCCTTTGTTGAAAACATTTTATTCGCTCTCCTGCGTTCCCTGATATAAAACTACAGAGAATCAGAAGTTTACAGCGATATTTCGGCTAAGGCAACTGTTAATTGCCCCTGAAAAACTTCGTTTTTCAGGGGACCCCAAGTTTATTTCTAGATTAAACTGGCCAGCGTAAAAAAGGAGCGAAACGAGCTTTTCATGGTGAACTATTCAGCATTCCCCGACTTCGTCACCATGTAATGCAATATGGCTGTGAAGCAAAAAACGATTGCTTAAAGAGTGCCGACCAGAACTAGAAGAATTCTCACTAAATAAGTTAGAATGGCTGGTTGTGGATGACCCTGTGGGCAACAGTACCAGCAAAGGAGTGGTACTTCTTGTCGCCACGATGGCTTCCTTTGTCTTCCCCTTCATGGGTTCCGCTGTGAATATTGCTCTCCCTCGACTCGGGGAAGAGCTAGCACTGGATGCAGTCACGTTAGGCTGGATTACTACCGCCTACCTTTTATCCTCGGCAATCCTTCTTGTTCCCTTCGGCAGGATAGCAGACATATACGGCAGGAAGAAGATTTTCACCTGCGGCATAGCTATATTTACACTCGCATCCCTTCTTTCAGGGATGGCAAACTCCGCCACTATGCTTATTTCTTGCCGGGTTTTGCAGGGAATCGGCGGGGCCATGATTGCCGGAACCGCAGTAGCATTGCTTACTACGGTATTCCCCGCCAACGAGAGGGGGAAAGTTCTGGGGATAACTATCGCGGCAGCATATATTGGCCTTTCTTTAGGCCCGGTTTTGGGCGGGCTTCTCACGCAGCATCTTGGCTGGAGGAGCATCTTTTTCCTAAATGTGCCCCTGGGATTAGTAGTCATTGGCTTTACTCTATTGAAGGTGAGAGGCGAGTGGACCGGGGCAAAGGGAGAGAGATTTGATTTTGCCGGCTCCGTAATCTACAGCCTTGGTTTGGTAGCGCTGGTATATGGTTTTACACTCCTGCCGGCGATGTCAGGAGTGGGGTTGATTATCGGAGGCATTATAGGGCTTGCAGCATTCGTCAGATGGGAGATGAGAACAAGAAGTCCGGTCCTGGACATAAACCTCTTCAAAAACAGCAAAGTCTTTACCTTTTCCAATCTGGCAGCGTTGATCAATTACAGTGCCACATTCGCTATAACTTTCCTCATAAGTCTTTACTTGCAGTATACGAAGGGATTCAACCCTCAAAATGCCGGCTTGATTCTGGTCGCTATGCCCGCTGTGCATGCTATTTTTTCACCGCTGGCCGGCAGGCTCTCGGACAGGATTGAACCAAGGCTAATAGCCTCGACAGGAATGGCGCTGACCACTGTAGGACTTGTCCTCTTCATCTTTCTAAATGAAGAAACCTCATTGAAGCTCATTATAGGCAATTTAATTCTGATTGGTTTTGGCCTTGCTCTCTTCGTGTCTCCCAATACCAACGCGATTATGAGCTCTGCCCCGAATACGGCTTACGGGGTAGCTTCGGCAACGATAGCAACAATGCGGCAGGTTGGCATGGTCCTCAGCATGGGAATCGCCATGTTGATGTTTACCCTGTACATCGGGAGAGTTCAAATTACGCCTGAATACTATTCGCTTTTCCAGCAAAGCATGAGGACAGCATTCATCATTTTCGCCGTTCTCTGCTTCGGCGGCATATTTGCCTCACTCGCCAGAGGGAAGGTGCGATAGTCCCTCATATCATTGCGAGCCGTCCCTCCTATGTCATTGCGAGCCGAAGGCGTGGCAATCTCATTTAGAATGTCATCCTGAGTATAGCGAAGGATCTCACCCTTGAGATTGCTTCGACCCCCTTGGGGCCTCGCAATGACAAGAAGGGGCCTCCGTTTCAGGGCAGGTGGGTTATCTCGGTGGGCGGTTTTTTGTGTAGCTCGAACTCTATTCCGGCTTCCTGAAACAGGTCTATGAATGAGTCATCGGCGTAGCTCCCAAAGGTTACGAAGCGTTTTATTCTGGCATTGACCAGCATCTTGGCGCAGAGTATGCAAGGGGTGTGGGTACAGTAGATGGTAGAGCCTTCAAGGCTGACGCCGTGGAGTGATGCCTGTATTATTACATTCTGCTCGGCATGAATACCCCGGCATACTTCTTGCCTGGTTCCAGATTCTATGCCCAGCTCATCCCTGAGGCAGCCGAGTTCAAGACAATCTTTAAGTCCGGCGGCAGCCCCATTGTAGCCGGTGGCTAATATATGCTTGTCCTTCACCGCCACAGCGCCTACATGGTGGCGCCTACAAGTGGAGCGTTCCGCCACCACGGAAGCTATCTTGAGGAAATATTCATCGATATCCGGCCTGGTTTCCTTTTTCATTTCAAAACGGATAAAACTCGTTCCGTCTCCTTTTCCAGCTCCTCCAGGGAAGCCTCATTTACTATGGTAAAATCGGCCATGGCAATTGGCCCACCCTTGTTGCTATTCTCTATTTCGGATTTATCTCGGCTGGCTGACTCCTCAATCGTTAAGGGCCGTTCTGTCCTATGAGCAAGCCTTCCATGCCTGGTTACAGGCGAGGCCCAAACGGCAACTACGGTGAACCGCCCGCCATAGTATTCCTTCAATAAAATATACTCTTCCCAGGAGTAAAGCCCATCCACCACAACATTCGATGATTTCAGTGAGCTATCAATTCTGGGCAAGTTCAATTTGGCGTAAGCAGCCATCTCGTGTTCTTTTCTTAATTGTTGTCTGATATAGCGCTCATTTTCCTCATTCGGCTCCAGTCCTCTGTTCTTGAGCTCCTCGTCTGTAATATCTCCAAACCGTACCTTCTTAAAGCCATGTTCTTCAAACACCCTGGCTACTTCCGACTTGCCCGCACCTGCCATGCCAACAATTGCTACCACTTTCACGGCTTATACATATTTAATAAATGGATTGCAGCAGCACTTATATTAACAGGATTTACCCGACTATCATAGGGAAAAATCTCAGACCTTAGCAAAAAGTTGATCACCTCATCTTTCCCAATTAATCGGGACTCCCGTCAAGGGAGAGGAAATTTGGCTTGCCGTGGCAAGGAAGAAAACCTTGTCCCTAATAATAATGGGAAATATCTTAGTGCCTTGCCT
>JAUWGZ010000064.1 GCA_030606165.1 Dehalococcoidia bacterium | reverse complement strand
GCAGATGTATCTAAGCGATGTATGCACCTTACCCATAAATATAGCTGGAATCCCGGCCATCTCCATACCTGCTGGCTTCGCTGACAACCTGCCTATAGGTATGCAAATCATGGGCAAGCCTTTCAGCGAGGAAATACTGCTACGCATCGCCTTCGCCTATGAGCAAGCAACCGATTGGCATAAGAGAAAACCAAAAGTATGATAAGCAAATATATGTCTAAACTATGTGAAGGAGTTCGGGAAGAGCCCTGTGGTAACCTCTGACCCCCATTTCAAAGGCTTAGAGGCTGTGATTTACTTGGAAGCGTAAGGTAAGTGGCCAGACATCAGCGAACGAAATGGCTTTTTGTTATTCCACACTAAGATGGAATGTGTATAGCTGAACTTTCTGGCTATTGTGTAACCATGTGCTCTGTTAAGTGAACCACATCTATGTGGACTGTTTCTCTATCTCAAACCTTCCGCGCCCTTATTTTCATTGTAAGGCCAGGATTTAGCACGAGTTCATGATTAGTCTGCATCCGACTTAAGAGCCGTTAGCGCGACATACACCACCGGTGGTTTTCTTGATTTATCCCGTTTGAGCGTAAATGTTTCTGGATATTTTTTGATGAGAGACTGTAATTGCTGATGACCGTAAGTACGGGGATCAAATGCTGGAGCCAATTGCCGAAGAACGGAGCCTAGTGCCGCCAGATGAATCCATTCCTCTTCTTTCGCAGCTAGATTGAACCCTTCGAGAAGAAGGTTTAAAGGGTCAGATACATCAGACTTCTCTTTCTTTGCTGCTTTCCTTCCTATTTCCTCGGGTCCAATTAGATTTTCACAGTAGATGAACTGGTTGCAGGCGTTGATGAAAGCTTCTGGAGTCTTTTTCTCTCCCACTCCAATAACGAAAAGGCCTTCCTCTCTTATTCTTGTTGCCAGTCGTGTGTAGTCGCTGTCGCTGGCGACAATACAGAAGCCGCCTATATCGTTACTGTGGAGCAGATCCATCGCGTCAATTATCATCGCACTATCTGTGGAATTTTTGCCAACCGTATACCTAAACTGCTGCATGGGCTGAATTGCATGTTTATGAAGCGAAGGTTTCCAGCTATTCATGTTTGTAGTGGTCCAGTCTCCGTATATCCGCTTGACCGTTATCAGCCCGACTTTACTAACCTCTGCCAAGATTTGAGGAAGAAGAGACGCCTGAGCGTTGTCACCATCAATCAGTACTGCAAACCTCAGTTGTTCAGATTGTTCGTCCATTGTGCACCTTTTTGGTTATCGATTGACGCCAAACCATACAGAGATAGAGTCCATGTCGTTTCTCAAGTTAATTAACCACGTGTTTATAGAATTTTACTCCGTATATACCTCAAATAGCAAGAGGCAACAAAATGATGATTTGGGTAGCGCGTGAATTAGGATAGCAATTCGGTATTTCAGCCATTTTAACGATAAGCCCTGGTCTATTACTTTACGCTTCGCCTGGAAGAAGAGATGTCCCTCAATCGTTGTGCCTGGGTAAGTAACTTTTTCCTCAGTCTGATATTCTCAGGAGTTACCTCAACCAGTTCATCATTATTTATAAAATCAATGGCTTGCTCCAGGCTCAACTGCATGGGATGAGTCAGCTTTACGGCAATATCGGATGTAGACGCGCGCATATTGGTCTTCTTCTTTTCTTTGCACACATTGATGGCTATGTCCTGCGGCCGTGAATTCAGCCCTACTATCATACCCTCATAGACTAGCGTACCGGGTTCAATAAAGGTGAAGCCCCGCCCCTGGGCATTATTTAGACCATAGGTAACAGCTATGCCCTGTTCTGATGCCACCAGTACTCCATTACGAGTCGAAATTATATCTCCATGATAGGGTTCATAGCCAAGAAAAGTGGCATTCATGATGCTTTCACCACGTGTGGCGGTAGAGAAAGCATTACGGAAGCCAATGAGTCCTTTTGTAGGCACATGGAATACTAAACGCACATTATCATGGCTAGCGCTGCGCATATCCGCAAGCTGAGCTTGCCGCTTGCTCAGCATCTCGGTTAAAACTCCGATATGTTCATCTTTGGTATCAATGGTAAGAACCTCCACAGGTTCTACAAGATTACCGTCAACTACTTTGGTGATAGCTTCTGGCTTGGAGACCTCAAATTCATAGCCCTCCCGGCGCATGGTCTCAATCAGGATAGCCAGATGCAGTTCTCCCCTCCCTTTTACCAGAAAGGTGTCTGGACTATCTGTATCCTGTACTCGGAGACTGAGATTAGTTTCCAGCTCTCTGTAGAGTCGTGCCCGCAACTGGCGTGTGGTGCAAAAGCTCCCCTCGCGACCGGCAAAAGGTGAGGTATTTACTCCAAAGGTCATCTCTACCGTCGGTTCGCCAATCTCTATGCGTGGTAGAGCTTCAGGCTGCTCCGGGCTGGCAATGGTATCTCCAATGTTGACTTTGTCGATACCGGTCACAGCTACTATATCACCCGCCTCGGCTTCCTCCACCTTTAAGCGTTTGAGACCGAGATAGGTAAACACTTCATTAATCTCATAATGAGTTACACTTCCATCAGCACCCAAATTGACTACCGGTTGGTGTGGAGCAACCTTTCCTCTCCAGATTCTACCAATAGCTATCTTCCCTTTGTGGCTGTCATAGGCTAGATTAGAAACCAGCATTTGAAATGATCCACTTTCAATTTTCGGTGGTGGTACTTTTCCCAATATGCATTCGAGCAGTGGAGTGACATCCTTGCCTTTCATGCCCAATTCAGTTACGACAGTGCCTTCCCGTGCACTGGCATACAGTACCGGGAAGTCAAGCTGGTCAGCACTGATGGCTAATTCTAAGAACAGATCCTCGGTAAGTTTTAGTACCTCTGCTATGCGCGAATTTCGCCTGTCTACTTTGTTGATAACCACAATGGGTTTTAGACCCATTTCCATTGCCAGCCGAAGCACAAACTTAGTCTGGGGCATGGGACCTTCTATAGAGTCCACCAGAAGCAGACAACCATCAGCCATACTTACGACACGCTCTACCTCCCCGCTGAAATCAGCGTGTCCCGGTGTATCAATAATATTGATTTTGACACCCTGGTAAACTACGGCTGTATTCTTAGCCATGATGGTAATCCCTTTTTCTCGCTCAAGGGCATTCTGGTCCATTATTAATTCGCCAACCATCTGGTTATTTCGGAAAACCTTGCTTTGTTTGAGCATGGCATCTACCAGGGTAGTCTTACCATGGTCAACATGAGCAATAATAGCTATGTTTCTTATGTCGCTGCGATAATTCATATATGTTCGCGAAATCCTACACCTTAATTACTACAATTGGCATTATTATGATGTCCAGGAAGTTCAAATGCCAATTCATACTCTTCACGAGGAAGGTATGTTTAAGTGACATATCTTACTTCGATGTTGATAGCTATGGCAATGTGCCAAATGAGACTTTATTGCTCCTAGTCTCCATCAAGCAAGACAGCGTTTCGCCTCGTTTAGGTAACAGTTACCTTTTTGTTACCACCCCGCTCATTCCGTATTGCACGCTATCGTAATTGCTGTGAAGAGCGAATGTATCTATTAGCTGGTACAGGCATTGCGTAATCAAAGTTTTGCAGCCTCCGGTGCTCCAGTGGCGTGTTGAGAAGGTGCTCAAGAGCGCGCACCATGGGCGTATCTTCACTTGTCACGAATGTAAATGCGGTGCCTGTTTTGCCAATTCGTCCAGTGCGGCCGATACGATTAATGTAGGCGTCCGTACTGTCAGGCATGTCGTAGTTAACAACGTGCGAAATATCCAGAACATCGATGCCGCGGGCGGCAATGTCAGTCGCCACCAGAACCTTAAATGAGCCAGCACGGAAGCCATCAAGTGCGGTTTGACGCTGGCACTGAGACATGTTACCTTGCAATGAGGTCGCCCGATAGCCCGCTTTCGCCAGTTGCTGCGCAACACGCCCGGCACGGTATTTGGTGCGGGTAAAGACAAGTACTGACTCCGTTTCAGTATGGCGTAAGAGTTCTATCAGCAGCGCAGTTTTGCGATGTTGCTTAACCGGATACAGTGTGTGAGACACCGTGGTTGCCGGTGATATGTGACCAATTTGTACCGTGACCGGGTCATGCAGGATTTCTTGTACCAGACGCCGGATATCATCAGGCATGGTGGCTGAGAAAAGGAGTGTCTGCCGCGGCTATAGCAGACATCTCAAAATATTCCGGATGTCGGGCAGAAAACCCATATCAAACATACGGTCCGCCTCGTCGATTACAAGGACTTCCAGCTGTGATAAATCGATCGTACCTTTCCAAAGATGGTCGAGCAATCGCCCAGGGCAGGCTACGATGATTTCGATTCCATTACGCAGTCTCCAGGTTTGCTGTTCCATACTCACACCACCGTAAATGGCAATACTCCGCAACCCGGTTTGTTTCCCCAATTCATCTATAGTTTCATATGTTTGCTCAGCCAGCTCGCGTGTGGGCGAGATTATGAGAGCACCCACACGACCTCTTGGGCTTTGCAACAGACGCTGCAGAATTGGCAGTACAAAAGCTGCAGTCTTGCCGGTTCCGGTCTGGGCCAGACCAATGAGATCGCGGCCCTGCATAATTGGTGGGATGGATTTAGCTTGGATTGGTGTCGGTGTAATGTAACCGAGTGCCTGTACACCAGCCATGACCCTCGGATGAAAATTAAAGGTTTCGAAGTTCATTATGTCCCCTTATGTCGGGTAGGCTAATACCTTTTCTGCCTTCCGCCCCTGGGTCTACCGCCTCTGTCACTACCGTAACCACCACCGTAGCCACCACCCCTCCTATCATCATAGGACCCACCGCCTCTGTTGTCAGAACGAGGACGTGCCTCATTAACCACAATAGTTCGCTCTCTTAGCACTTTCCCGTTAAGGCCTGTGATTGCAGCTTCAGCCTTAGACTTTGAGGCCATTTCAACAAAGCCAAATCCCTTGGGTTGCCCGCTGAACTTATCGTTCAGGATGCTTGCAGATATCACTTCTCCGTAAGCCAAGAATTCCTTCTGTAATTCCTCTTCGGTCACATCATAGGATAAATTACCTACATAGATTCTCATATTAGAACCCTCCTTTTTAAATTACTTAAATCTTAATTGCCTGTTTGTTGCATCACGACTTGCAATGACATATCACACCAACACATTCTAAAAACATGCATAACCTGGGTATCCCTGGACTATGTATGCTATTGAAGCTAGGCTAGCGTTATCTGCTCAGTCCGACCTTATTGTAGCGATCGCTACAATACACCAATCTCCTTTCGTCAAACTTGAAGGAGACTTCGTCTTGCATGCTACACTTAGCATACATATCCGGAAGGTTTAATAGCGTGATGTATAGTTGTCGCCACCGCTTCCACTACGCTGTGCTTTTCTTGCTCGGCGGCATTGGGGACAACGCTTAGGTTCATTCTGCAGGCCGCGAGACGAATAGAACTCTTGTTCTCCAGCCGTGAAGATGAACTCTTGCCCACAATCGGAGCATTGAAGTGACTTATCTTGAAAACTCATTGGATAACCTCCTCTCTTTTAAATTTTAGTTAGAGTCCGGCTACCCAATACTTAAGATAAATCTGCTGAGATTCTAAGAAGCTTGTAATAACCTGAACTGAACTACGGATATTATACACTAAGGAGAACTTCTTTGCAAAATGAGTGCAGACCCTCCTGTATGCCAGGTTGCCTTTTATAGTGTGATACTCTCTCCCCTCATAGTAACCAAATGACGAAGTGTTAAGCCGGGACATGGTGCTAAAAGGACTCTTGACTTGGTTTTGGGTTTTGCACTTTTACAAGTCCGCTTCTTTTTTTAGAATTTCGGCCTTATCCGTTCTCTCCCAGGGAAGGTCGAGGTCTTCCCTGCCGAAATGCCCGTAAGTAGCAGTTTGGCGGTAAATGGGGCGGCGCAGGTCCAAAGTCTTTATGATAGCCTCGGGGCGGAAGTCGAAATGCTTGTTGACGAGATTTGATATGATTTCATCAGGGACTTTTCCCGTGCTGAATGTCTCGATGGATAATGACAGGGGGTGAGCTTTCCCGATAGTATAGGCAACCTGGAGCTCAAGGTAATCGGCAAGTCCGGCAGCTACTATATTTTTGGCGACATATCTGGCCATGTAAGCAGCGGAGCGGTCTACTTTAGTAGGGTCTTTGCCTGAAAAAGAGCCCCCACCATGTCCACAGGCACTGCCGTAAGTATCAGCAATGATTTTGCGCCCGGTAAAACCGGTGTCGCTCACCGGCCCACCGATGACAAACTGACCGGCGCTGTTAATGTAGTATTCAGTCTCGTTATCCAGCAAGTTGGCGGGAATAACCTTCTTAATCACCTGCTCTATAAGGTCTTGCTCGATGATTTTACGTTCCACCCCTGGGTCGTGATGAGCAGCCAGGGTAACACAAACCACCCTCCTGGGTATGCCATGACTATACTCTATCGTTACCTGAGATTTACCATCGGGTCTGAGGTAAGGCACAACCCCCTCTTTTCTTGCCTGAGCCAAGCTCCAGCACAGCTTGTGCGCCAGTGCAACAGGCAAAGGCATAAGCTCAGGAGTCTCTCTACAGGCAAAGCCAACCATCATTCCCTGGTCACCAGCACCAGTTTTGTCTAAAACCTTGTCAGTTTCCTCTCCTGTTCTTGTTTCTAAAGATTGACCAACCCCGGCAGCAATGTCGCTTGACTGTTCCTTAAGGGAGACCATGACTCCGCAGGTCCGATAATCAAAGCCATATTCGGGTTTGGTATAGCCTGCCTCTTTGATTACCCGGCGCACAATGTCAGGAATTTCCACGTAACCCTTGCAGGTAATCTCACCGAGAACCATCACCATACCCATGGCCACTGACACTTCGCAGGCCACACGAGCGAAAGGGTCCTTTGCCAGCATGGCATCGAGGATAGCGTCTGAAATCTGGTCACATAGCTTATCAGGATGCCCCTCGGTGACGCACTCCGCAGTGGCTAAATAGGAATCCGACTGATTAAAGCTATTCGGCATTTTTACTCCTCTTTATGTTCCCAATTCCCAGCTTTCGAGGTATTTTTTCTGCTCCTCGGTTAAGGAATCAATGGTGATATTCATGGCGGCGAGCTTTAGTTTACCTACCTCCTGGTCAATTTCCTCAGGCACAGGATAGACCGCGGGCTCAAGCTTTCCTTTCATCTTGGTAAGATACTCCAGACATAGAGCCTGGTTGGCAAAGCTCATGTCCATAACGCTGGCCGGGTGTCCCTCGGCGGCAGCTAGATTGATTAGCCTGCCCTCGCCTAATAGATAGATACGCCGTCCATCGCCTAAAGTGTATTCCTCAACGGAGGAACGTATTCGTTTCTTAGATTTGGCCAGGCTTTCCAAAGTCGGGATGTTTATTTCTACATTGAAGTGGCCGCTATTAGCCAGAATAGCTCCGTCTTTCATCTCTAAAATGTGTATCTTATCAATGACGTTCATGTCGCCCGTGGTGGTGA
>JAUWGZ010000106.1 GCA_030606165.1 Dehalococcoidia bacterium | reverse complement strand
TCACCCTTACCAAGGTCCTCAGCTAAGGCGCGGTCGATAATTTCTTCAATCTGGAGCTTACTTGATGACATTTTTTCTAAAAACGATATGCCGTTGCCATTCCGGCGAAGTCTGCGGGAAATCTGTGCGAAAGTGAGCGCCGCGACTTTCTTTGCGGAGTAAAGCGGCCTCAGTCATGAGCCTAGCACATAATACCAAATTATTTAGTTCATAGGAGGGGCGGTCACTGGGTTGCGACAGGAGACCTTCCCAGGTGGCCAAAATGCCTACCGCCTCTTCGAGGCTTTTGCCAGAACGAATGATTCCTACTTTGTCCCACATGAGGGACTGCAGGTTGGGCAGATTAAGCGGTGGCACCTTGGGTAGCATCTCTCTACTGGGGAGGCAATAGGAGATTGCTTCGTCGCTCCGCTCCTCGAAATGATGAGGAGGATCGGTCATTTCAGTCCTTTGCATTACCCTCTTGCTAAAAACAACTGACTCAAGCAGGGAATTTGATGCCAGCCTGTTAGCACCATGCACTCCGGTGCAGGCGGTCTCGCCAGCAGCGAATAACCCCGGGATATTTGTCTCTCCCCAATTATTGACCTTCACCCCTCCCATAAGGTAGTGAGCGGCGGGGGCGACGGGGATAAGCCCTTTGGTGATATCCAGGCCGTGGTTCCGGCAAAAGCTATATATTTGGGGGAAGCGGGTGGTAATTAACCGAGGTGACAAGTGGGTAACGTCCAGAAAAACTCTATCGCAGTGGGTTTTCTTCATCTCGTAGACGATGCTGCGGGCCACTATATCCCTCGGTGCCAGCTCAGCCTCGGCAATATAGTCTGGCATGAAGCGATGCCCTTCCACATTTCTGAGTATGCCACCCTCCCCCCTGACCGCTTCAGAGATGAGGAAAGGAGCTACTCCGGGCAAACGAAGAACAGTTGGATGAAACTGGAAAAATTCTATATCGCTTATTTCGGCACCGGCTTCAAAAGCCAAAGCTATCCCGTCGCCAGTAACCACATCGGAGTTAGTGGTATATTTAAACAACTTCCCGGCACCACCGGTAGCTAAGATGAGAAACTGGCAGCGATACTCTTCCACAGAGCCAGTTCGGCAATCGAGAGACCTTACGCCAGTTACCTTTCCATTCTGGACTAAAATTTCGCTAGCCAGGCAATTTTCCAAGACTTTGATAGGACTGGAGCGCACATGGCGACTTAAGGTAACCTCGATGTGCTCCCCGGTGGCATCTCCGCCGGCATGCATAATGCGCGGCACACTATGAGCTGCCTCTCTGGTCAAGGTAATTTCACCGTCCAAAGTGTCAAAGGGCACTCCAGATTTGATTAAATCAGCAATGCAATCAGTAGCCTCATCGGTCAAAATACGCACTGCCTCGGCATCACACAGGCCATCTCCGGCAGCAATAGTGTCTTTGAAGTGGAGTTCGGGAGAATCATCCTTGTCCATGGCAACAGCAATGCCACCTTGAGCATATTTGGTGTTGCAGTCATCTATATTTCCCTTAGTCAGGATAAGGACGCTGCCCCGTTCTATAGCAAGCAAGGCAATATAGAGCCCAGCAATGCCACTGCCAACTATAATATAGTCGTAGTGATTCATTTACTCTACCTCCCCTTCGTCAAGAGGGAAACACAAGTGCAGAGTCTTACAAAGACTGAACAGGTTTCAAAAACGCATCACGTTCCCAACTTGTCTGATGGTGACCACCTGATGCCTCAAGCTCCTGATGTCAGAATGTTCCCCCACCACTTTCCTCAACCTCTTGTTTGCCAAGTATACTGCTTCTAGCAACTCTCATTGTTGCTCCCGACTCTATCTTCAGAATTACAGTATCTTCACCAAGACTTTCGATTTGTCCATAAATCCCGCCAGCTATAATCACCCTTTCTCCCGCTCTCAGTTCCTTCATCATTTCCTCTTGTTGTTTTTGTTGCTTCTGCCTCGGCCTGATCATCAAGAAATACATCGCGGCAAAAATTGCTACCAAAAAGATGACCATTCCCCATGTGCCTAGACCTTCCATGTACCCTCCTTTAATTAATTATTTTTTTAACCTCGCCTCTCAGCGACCAGGGACTTGTTTTCTCAATCTGGATTTTTGCTAATTGGGCCACCCAGTCGCCAGCATCTTCAAAGAATACCAGCTTATTACTCCGGGTGCGACCAAACCATTTCCCCTTCTTCCTGCCTTCTACCAGCACTTCCACCTGCCTGCCTTGAAGTTGTGAGTTAATCTCGCTAACTATAGATGTTTGAAGCTCTTCAATCTTATGGAGTCTTTCCCTCTTCACTTCCGAAGGAATATTATCTTGATATTCCCGCCAGGCAATGGTGCCAGGGCGAGGAGAATAAGCCGCCACATGAACAACATCAAACCTCATTTCCTTGAGCAAAGACAAGCTGTGCTCAAATTGCTCCTCTGTTTCTCCAGGAAAGCCAACGATTATATCTGTGCTCAGAGATAGTTGAGGGATCTTGCGGCGAATGGTGTGAACAAGTTCTCTATATCGTTCTACAGTATACCCTCGCCTCATAGCCCTCAGTATATCATCATCACCAGCTTGAACAGGCAGCTCCAGATGCTCACAAACCTTGTTTAGAGAAGCTACAGTGTCAATGAGCTTCAGGCTTATATCCTTGGGATGACTTGTCAGAAAGCGAATCCTGGCAATGTCATCTATGCTGTTTAATTCGTTCAGCAAATCAGCAAGGTCGGGATGCCCGGGCAAATCGTGTCCGTAAGAATCAACATTCTGTCCCAGCAAGGTTACCTCTTTTATGCCTCGCCCTACTAGTTCCTCCACTTCACAGACTATTTCCCCCGGAGGGCGACTCACCTCCCTTCCCCTCCTGTAGGGGACAATGCAATATGAGCAAAAATTATCACAACCCTGGATGATGGGGATAAGAGCGCATGGTGAGGGGGCCCCGCGAGTGTCATTGCGAGCGTAGCTAAGCAATCTCTGCTCAATAGGTATGCCTTGCTTTTGCCCCCAGGCAATTAGCTCAGGGTAATCACCGGGCTTAAATAGGAGGTCAACGTGAGGAAATCGTCTCTTCAATTCTTGGGTGTCGGAATCGACCAAACATCCGGTAACAAGTATCTGGAGATTGGGATGTTTATTTTTCAGGCCTTTCAATAAACCAAGGGTGCCTAAAACCTTATTCTCAGCGCTTTGTCTTACCACGCATGTATTGAGAATCACTAAATCGGCATTGGAAAAAGAAGTCGCTGCCTGATGGCCAACAGAATCTAGGTAGCCAGCTATTTGCTGTGATTCTGCCTTATTCATCTGGCAGCCGATAGTCCAAATAAAATAGCGCAGCACAACGCTATTGCCTTCCCTCCTATGTTGGTTGTAAGGCTTAATTTTGGTTGCTTGTTCAATTTTGGGCATTTCGGTTTCCCCAATTATAATTTAAAATACCTAATTTAGGAAAACCAGAGCCTTTTCCAATATAAGCTAGGCTTGGAGGGAGTGCCGATTTCTAACACAAGGTGAGCCTGAGAGATTA
>JAUWGZ010000048.1 GCA_030606165.1 Dehalococcoidia bacterium | reverse complement strand
CCAGCATTTCCTCCCAATATGCCCTGGGGTTGTTCAGGAAAAGCTCGTATCTTTTATAAGCCTTAGCCTCTGCCTCTTTATTCGTGGTCCAGATGCCCTTTGGTCCCCTGAAATCAGGTATGTCTGATTCGGTTGACATGCCCGCCCCGGTTAATGCAATGGCATATTTGCTTTTCGCCAAATCCTTTGCTGCTCGCTTGACCAGATTTTCCATTACTTGCCCAAAATCACTGCTGCTGCGGCAAAATCCAGCTTGTCTGCCAAATTCATCAAAAAGAGAGCGTTTAACAACATCCAGTTGTCATTCTGAGCGAAGCGAAGAATCTCAGAGATTCTTCGTTGTCCAAATTCATTTGGACTCCTCAGAATGACACCACTAAACATCTCTCATAAACATCCTTCAGGCGAAGCCAATCCCCGCTATCTCCAGGAGATTGCCATCGATTTTTGTCCTGGCGCCAAGAAATTCCTCGACCAGCCACAGGTTCGTCTCCACATGTTCAGCAATGCGAGGGACTGAATACCTGGTGACCCCCTCGGCTAAGCCAGCATAGATTATGAGTTGGTCTGCAATATATCTATCAACCGCGGCGCCAGTTTTAACATCTTCTATAAACCTCTCAGCCACATATCTTCCTATGGATTCCGAGCTTCTGCCCAGCCTCCCTGCCCTGTCGGAACCCATCCTGTTACCCGAGCTCGTCTCGGCATATATCGCCAGGGCTGCTCCTTCTTGAAGGGAGCTTTCGTCCTCGATTTTCTCAATTTCTGCTTTATACCCATAAGAGCTTAACACCCTCTGGCATTCCGCTGCCATCCTCTGGCTTACCCGCTTTTCTTTCAAATGCGAGGAAAGCGCTATGCCTTTGATACTGAAAATCTCCCCCTGCTCGCTAAGATTTAACGGCTTCAATTTCCCCACTGGCTCAACTCTAACTTCTATAATCCCACCGCCTCTTGGCACATAACCAGGACGGATTATGTCAAGTTCAGCACGAACACCCATTCGCTTTAGAAACGGAAGCAAAACAAACTTCATATGATAAGCCGAAGGGGCAAAATCCTGAAACAGCCCACCTTCCAACCTGAATTTGGAGGGCTTTCGGGCAAAGCAAGCCAAAGGCAAAAGCGTCTGGGCCATCATGGTGGTTGAGCCCGCCGTCCCTATGTCCCAGCTATACTCCCCTCCATTGAACCTTTCTCTGGGTGTGTAGGTAATCTCCTTAGAACCCACTGCGGCATTTTCCACCACCCCCTGGCACATCTCCTGGCAAGCCTGCACCACTTTAAGATGCTGCGCCCTCAGCCCTGGCTTGTCCCTCCCCGCCCTGATATTTTCTATCCTTATTTCCTCGCCCAGCAGGCTAGCCAGCGCCACAGAATAGCGAACTATGGTTCCACTTCCCGACCTGGCTGCACCGTCTATAGTTATCATGTGAACCCACTTTTATCTTATTATCAGGAATTTACCCAAACACCCTCGGACTGCAACGCAACTTAGGGCACAGGAAAGTTGTTTTTGTGCTGGCTAATTTATTACCGCCGCAATCCCCACGCTGGTTTTCTCGGAGCTACCCTTTTTCGAACGCTTCCGGTCAGCAATCTGTCCGAATTGAAAATGCGAACCGCTACCGCTATCATTATTACAGTGAAAACTGCTGCATAAGCAATACCGCCGATTACCAGCGGATAATTATCCAGCATAAGAGCCCGCATAGCCATCATAGGGTGGGAAAAGGGTATGGCAAACAGCAAAACTCTTAAGATGGCAGGAATGGTATCGAAATCTTTAAACATGATTATGAACGCGGAGATCAGAGCCAGGGCGGTTATCGGGAAGATTAGTGCCTGGGCACTCCTATAATTCTTGGCAAATGTTCCCAGAACTATACATAGTGAAAGCCCGGCTAAAAGAGCTACGAATAACGAAATTCCTACCAATAAATAATCTTGCACGCCCAGGGCCAACCCAAAATCTGCCAGATTTATATCTGAACTCTGGAACGAAGTCATGTAGCGTGAAAATCCAATCATGTAGATGGCTGCCATTATCATCCCCACCAGAGCGCTACCAACCATCTTACCAATTACTATATGACTTCTTCTTACAGGCAGGGTTAATAATGTTTCCAGGGTTTTGTTTTCCTTCTCCAACCCCATCGAAGATATTACAGAAGCCCCTGCCAGGATTATGAGCATCATTACTACAACTGGAATAACTATCGATTGTGAAATTAGCATATTACCCAGTTGGCTTGGCGATAGCCCCTCGACCTCCTTTCCCTTGAAAAATGTGGTTTCAATTCTTGTCGTCGGGGCCAAGACGAGGGCTGGATCTAATGAGCTATCTTGTTGTATCAGTTCCTTCGATATCTCCTGGCTCACTGATTGGATAAGCCCTTCAAGCGCACCTGAGGATATGGAATCCATCATCCCCGCCCCTTTCATTATCCAGTAAATTTCTATTTCCCCGGGATGATTGGCATAAATGTTTTGGCTGAAGTCCTCAGGTATTACCAGAAGCGCAACTCCATTTTTTCCCCTTACTTCTTCCAAGCCCTCTTCAGCATCACTGCCATCATAGACAACCTTCGCCCTCCCGATGAGAACGGACATGGCTATATCAGAAAAATCGCCACCATCCATATCCACGATTCCTATGACTGGCTTCTCCTCCATTCTTTCCCCGACATTGCCAATCATTTGCCCCACAGATCCATACGCTATGGCAACAACCACTATGGGGATCAGGGTTGAGAGGACAAACAATTCCTTGAATTCTTTCTTTATTATGTTGCCAATCATTTTATTGCCTTAACAAAAACCTCTTCTATATTTCCGGCGTCATATTCCTTTTTGAGTTCCGCGGCAGTCCCGCTGGCAACTATTCTCCCTTCGTTTATCAAAGCGATGCGGTGACATAAGAGCTCTACCTCAAGCATATTATGCGAAGACAACAAGACCGCCACTCCTGCCTCGACTGAGCTATTTATTATCCTCCTCACCTCTTGAGCATTTATCACATCCAGGCCAGAGGTAGGCTCATCTAATATTGCCAATCTCGGGTTTACCATTAAAGCTCTGCCCACGAGCAAACGCCGCGTCATCCCCTTGCTGTATGTATCAACTTTGTCATTTATTCTCTCGCCCAAATTGCTTATTTCCAACCCTCTCTGGACTATATTCTGGAATTTCTCTCCATCGCCAAAGAATTTGGCGATAAAATTCAGGTACTCTTTGCCCGTGAGATTTTTGTAGGCGCCAGCCTCTTCGGGTAAATAGCTTATTATCTTTCTCACCTCTCCCGCCTCTTTAGGAAGTTCATAGCCAAAGACTGTTACCGAGCCAGAGGTTATTTGAAGCAGTGTGGCAATAACTCTCAATGCGGTTGTCTTCCCCGCACCATTAGGACCTATCAGACCAAATACCTCCCCTTCGTTTACTTCGAAAGAGATCCCGTTTATTGCCCTGAAGTTCCCGTAGTCCTTGACCAGTTCTCTAACTTCTACTGCTTTCATTTATCTCACGTATCGCAACAGTTATAGGCTAGCCAGCGCCACAGAATAGCGAACTATAGTCCCACTCCCCGACTTCGCCCCACCGTCTATAGTTATCATGTTGAGGTAATATTAGTTATCGTATTCATTGATACTGACGGAAGACCATCTTCTTTCAAATACTATCTACTGAATTTGGCTAACAATCAAACTTGATTATTATCGAAGTAATCTATAACCTGATTAACCATCTTAAAATAACTAGGGAATATTCTTAAATTAACATAAGCATCTTCTCTTGTGACTTTAGGTGGTTTTTCTTGAGGATGCCCCAAATCGTTCCTCTGACAGCGAATAAAATCGAAGATGGAAGCGAGCGTAATATTAACATTATCAGGCAGTGGTCGAGGCGATTCGCTTTGCATTGCTTGAATCTTATTCAAAACCCAATCCATTTTCGGTTTCATTGCACTCTTGTCTAATATCTTTTGGAACTTAGATTTTTCGGTTGTATCAGCGATTGCATTAAGAAGAGAACCACACAAAAGTTGGAAGGTGCGTTCTGATGCAACACCTAACATTACGACAGATGCAATTAAACTACCTCTTGTAAAACAATTCAGACTCTCCGCTAAATACGACTCAACTGTTGAATCAAGCCTTGGCGTCTCATTGCGGAAGCGTTCCAGATAACCCGTGGGATCGTGTGGAAGAAATTCTCCCTCAATAAGCACCTTTCCGCCATAATCAGTGATGTGAAAGAAAGGTAAATTAGGATTGCTAACATTTAAACCTGGTGCAACCACACCTTGTATCATAAATTCCCATAGCACATCTTGGGCAAGAAATACTAATCTTCGTCTACCATGCACTGGGTCACCAACATATTCGACGAACCTGTCAAATCCTGAGCCAGAATGATCATATTGGTTCCAAACTCTATCGTTTCTTAGTCTCTCTAGTACTATAGCCCTTGCTAATTCTAAGCCACCTTCTTCGTTAGGATCAAAATTTATTTTGCTCATTTATTATTCCGGCCTGTAACTTTTTTCACTTAGCTGAAGTATATACCAAATTTAGCTTCCTGGTTAGTGGTCTATTGCCACATGTGCTGGATGCTCTGACTCGCCAAAAGCAACTTATACCTCGCAGCACAACCTTCCATGTCAAAACTGCGATGCTATTAGAGTAAACGCTGGTGTATAATACAGCTAAACGGGAGATGGCTAGCTCGGGACAGAGGACGGGGATTGCTAATTTGCCTTTGTATTATGGCAAGGTGCCGCCGTGGCTGTTCGGGCGGATGTCCCAGCTTGCCCGGGAGATTACCATTGTTACGGTAACCGAGTTTGGTGTTGAGGAGATGTTGCGCCGTCTTTCCGACCCTTTCTGGTTCCAGGCTTTCGGCTGCGTCCTGGGCTATGACTGGCATTCCAGCGGCGTTACCACCACCGTCTGTGGCGCCATAAAAGAAGGAATCCGGCTCGCAATGCCAGAATGAAGTTATTTCTGCGACAAAATACTATAATAAGGTAGCGCAATGAGTGACTTCGACATCGCATCTTATGTTTCCCACATTGAGGCGAACCGTTCGGTCAAGGATGCTTTAATGCAAAGCTTAAAGACACGTCGCCCTCCATATCGCATCTCCGTAACCGACTTACTTAACCTCAAACAGGCTTACTTCAGGAGAAAGTATCCCGAAATCGTTCCGCCTCTGGAGAAGCAGCAGCTTATGTGGGCTGGCACCGGCTTTCACAAGACCTTCGGCTCAGCCGTATCCAGCGAAGAATACCTGGAGCAATTCGTAGAGGCTGAGGGCATTGTGGGTAAGATTGATATCTACGAAAAGATTCCCGTGGAGGTCAAGACCACCTCCACGCCTGTAGACACGAGGGATTTATTGAAATACAGGCCAACTTATATCGAGCAATTGGGCATGTACTGTGCTATGGTCAATGCCCACGAGGGAGAAATTATCATCTATCAGCGCCAGGGAGAGGAATCGTCCTCAACTTCTCCTTTGCTTGTCTATCACGTTACTTTCCCCGACCTGGAAGCAATTCGAGAGGAAATGCGGCGGAGACGAGACCTCCTGGTGCAAGCGCTCATTTCCAGCGACCCCAGCAATCTCCCCGTTTGCCCCTGGCTCCACAAGCAGTGCGATTACTCCCAGGTATGCGACTGCGCAACCACATCGGTGCCAGCATCGTATGAGATAGCTGAGTTAGCCGAGGAAATTTATGTCGATAGCACAACTTGCGAGCAACTCCTCAGTAAAATGGCTGGGGCCCAACCATCCCAACTGTTCGGCATCAACGATATTGTCTTCCCCCGCAAAGCATATTTTGAGCGCCTTAAGTTGAGTGAAGGAGTTCGGGAAGAGAAGGAAGAGTATCTTCGTTCCATGGATGAGCGCGGCTTTCTCGATGCACTCCGCGATTCATTACGCTACGGTGCCCCTGGCGAAGCGCAGAGGATTCCCGTGAAGCATGCACCACTAGCCGACCTGGTCCAAATCTGGCAAAACCTGCCCACTATTTTGCGCGACCCAAAATTTTCTTCACTGGTGGAAAGGGAACGCTTGCCCAGAGCATTCCCTCATTACTTCCTCCGCCTGGGATTTGATTGTGCCTTAACAGAGAACACAAAAGGCAGGCTGCTGCTCTACTATGTTAGAGTTCCCAAAGAGGATGCCAAGCTGATGGTCTACGATGTAAACTTCAGGAATCTGAATGCTGTTAAAGCTGAAGCGTTACGCCGGCTTGAGCTTTTGGAAAAGGCGACATCACCACTGCAGCTCCCCAAATGCCCCTCATGGATGTGCTCTTACTGCGACTACAGGGTTGAATGCGGCGAAGCTTAGCATAAGTGTAAATTTGAGAGGAGTTTGCTCTGCCGAATGGCTCGGGAGGGAATCTCCCATGAAGCTATTGGAAGTTGAGCGCATTTGCGGGTATAATCCTCACAGGAGGTGTTGATATGGCAGTGCAAATTTTTACCGCAGTTCTTCATAAAGAGGAGGATCTATACGTTGCGGAGTGTCCCGAAGTTGGGACAGCTAGTCAGGGGTACACAGTTGAAGAAGCCATCGCCAATCTCAAAGAGGCGACAGAGTTATACTTGGAAGAATTCCCCCCACCTGAAGTCACTCGACCTTTGGTAACGACTTTTGAGGTGGTTGTCCATGCCTGAACTGCATCGGGTGTCAGGGCAAGAGGCCATCCGAGCGTTGGAAAGGCTGGGGTTTGTGCAGATACGTCAACGTGGTAGCCATGTTGTGCTCAAAAAGCAGACGCCTGAAGGTGAAGTAGGCTGTGTTGTGCCACTACACCGTGAACTAGCGATTGGGACACTACGCAGCGTTCTGAAACAGGCTAAAGTTACGCCTGTTGAGTTCATGGAGAACCTTTAGCCATTGATGATCGAACATCAGATAAAACGGACTTGTGTTTGCTTGATTTCGTCGGCCTAAAAATTGGAATCGAAGAAGTACTCGGTAGAAAAATTGATTTGCTGGAGTACAGCACGATTAAACTGGCCGTTAAAGAAAAAGAATATTGAGCGAACACGTAGTTATTTTATGAAAATAAAGGATTGGAGGGGTGAGCAATGAATTGGTTGGACATAGTCATAATAGTTGTGGCAGTTTTATTGGGTATCGTGGGCTTGCGGCAAGGAATTATCAGGGCAGTATTTGGCATTGCCGGGTTAATAGGTGGCATAGTTTTAGCCGGGCGCTATTACGGCGGACTTGCGGCAGTACTTTCTCCCTCCGGTGCTACCTGGGCCAACATAGCTGCTTACGCCATCATCCTAATAGCTACTTTAATTGTAGCTGGTGTGGTTGGCTGGCTCGTAGCCAAGCTGGTTCACATCGTCATGCTTGGTTGGCTGGATAGACTTGTGGGCTGTGTCCTTGGCGTCATTATAGGGGGCCTGTTATGCGCTGCCGTTCTCGCTATTGTAGGTAAGTATTACCCGAGCACGGAGACAGTTATTAGCCAATCAGGAATAGCCAAATTCTTGATGGGAGGATTTCCCTTGTTATTAGCACTTCTACCTGAGGAATTTGATTTCATCCGCGACTTCTTTATTACGAGCTAGCGTATAATCTACTCCTCAAGAACTTCATCTAATACCTTTTTGAATTCCTTCTTAGGCTTGTAACCAAGAATTTGCTTAACAGGCTGACCGCCTTTAAATATGAGCATAGTGGGAATGGCAGCTATGCCATATCTGGCAGCCAAAGGACCATTCTCATCCACATTCACCTTAGCAAAGCCCAGCTTGCCATCGTAGTCCTTAGCCAGTTCCTCCAGAATAGGAGCAGCAGCCAGGCAAGGACCGCACCATTGTGCCCAAAAATCCACCACGACTGGTACTTTTGACTGTAATACAGTTTTCTGGAAACTGTCCTCTCCTACTACAGCTTGCATCTTCGTTTCACCTCCATAGTCTAGATTGCCACATGTAAACCAAAGAAATTGATAGCGTTTCTCGTTGTCTGCTCAGCAAGCGTAGTTTCGTCAAGCCCTTTAAGCTGAGCTACAGCTTTTAAACTCCTCATAACATCGCTCGGCTTAGATTCATATTTTGATTCCCTGCCATAGGTAACGGGACAATCTGTTTCCAACAACAATTTGTCCAGGGGCGTCTCTCTAACTGCCCTTCTATGTTCCTCATGATACTCCGCGGCTGGCGTGGCAGAAATAAAATAACCACCCTCAATTATATCCTTAAGGACACTGGAAAAGCCAGTGAACCAATGAAAAACGGCTTTATCCATGCCGACGTCCTGAATTAGATGTAGTGCATCCTTCCAGGCATATCTACTGTGAATTACCGCTGGCTTAGCATATTTCCTGGCTATATTCAGAAGCCGACCAAGAACCTCTTTCTGCAATTCCTTGGACGCTGCCTTCAACAGCCTCTTGTCATAGTCCAGACCTATTTCACCAACAGCAACCGCTGAAGCAATATTTTGCTCAATAAATCGCAAATTATCATCTATCTCAGAGGCTCCAAGATTACCTAGCTCCCAGGGATGTAAACCTAAAGCAGGATAGACAAAACGGCGATGTTTTTGCGATATTTCCAATGTTTTTATGTTCGATTGGTGGTTCGACCCCACAGCTACTATAGCAATAACGCCTGCTTTTTTAGCTTCCTCGAGCACCAAATCCAGGTTTTTCAGTTCGTCAAGATGGGCATGAGTATCGATGAGCTCGTACACTAGATTTTCTTCTCTTTAAGCATGGCCTTATAATACTTAAGCCCCTCCTCAGTCGGCTTGTAGCCATAGAGGGAGAACCTGTCCTCTCGTTCCCTGGTAATTAAATTTGCCGATACCAATGCTCGTAACATCGCCTCGCCAAAGTACCCAGCCAGATTAAGGTGATGATCGGGGACTGCTTTGTTAGTCGCTTCATATTCCCGGCAAATAGCGGCCAGGAGCTTTGCCGGCTCCCTTTCCAGGTTCTGGAGGAGAGCTTGCATAGTCTCTGTCTGCTTTACTACGTCAACAAAATCTTCGAAAGCACCCATGTCCGCTAACTCCTAATTTTAACAGTAATGAAGAGATCACCGGGAGTCTGCCCTTCCAATCCCATCCCCTTCAGTCTGACCTTCGTGCCCTGGGTAACTCCTGGTGGAACTTTGACTATAAGTTTTTTCCTTTCCTTGCCTCTCTTATATTTTATTTTCTTATCAACACCGGATGCAGCTTCTTCCTGAGAGAGATGGATTTCATGGTACAAATCCTCTCCCTTGCTCCGCCAGGAGAGTTCCGGCACACCCAGCATTCTTTTAAGGGTAAACCTGATGACCTTGCCGAAAAGTCGTAATAATAAAGGTGGTCTATACTCCGAAGTCGATGTGGACACATCTCTTCCTGATGGTTGACCTGAGAAGTTGAAAACAAAACCTCTGCCACCGAAAAACAAATTGTTCACGAATCCCTCATCGAATCTCAAACCAGCTTCCTGAAACATCCTTGCCAGCTCTTGAAATAAATAGGGATTGGTAAAGGCATCCGCAAACACCCGCTCCTGGCTGTAATAGCGCCCACCAGCATATTGAGCACCATATCCAGCAAAACCAGCCTGTCTCATTCTATCATATTCCTGCCGCTTCGCTTCGTCGCCTAACACGGCATAGGCCTCGTTGATTTCCTTAAATTTTTCCCCGGCCCACTTCTCATTTCCTAAATTTTTGTCAGGATGATATTTCATAGCAAGCTTTCTGAAAGCACGTCTTATTTCCTCGTGACTAGCCCTCTCAGAAACACCAAGAATAGAGTAATAGTCCTTCGTACCGCGATACATTTGCCCGAAACGATATTTTAACGATTAAAGCTCACTACGGCAAATCGACAAGTTTCTGCAAAGCTCCTCTTCCTCACCCCCCCTGTCATTGCGAGACCCGATTTATCGGGCCGAAGCAATCTCCTCTCCTTCGACCTGCTCGCCGTATGACTCCAGCAGGCGAGTGGGAGGGATTAAGGGGAGGGTGAAAATGTCTGAAAGCCATCCTGCCTGCTTGGTTTCTTGGTGGCGGGGGTTGGATTTGAACCAACGACCTCCGAGTTATCGACCCCACAAAGGTGAGTTTTTAGTTACGGAGTTATGGCTGGGAGAAGCTGGATATGGTGCTGAGATGTACCAGAGCAGTGGAGTTTGAGGATATCTTGAGGGCTTTTTG
>JAUWGZ010000014.1 GCA_030606165.1 Dehalococcoidia bacterium | reverse complement strand
GGAATCTCACCAATTCAAGATTATACTAACACCAGGCTAGAATTACATTTCGTTGATTATGAGTTTCGAGAGCCTCCGCATTCTATCTCTGAGTGTCTTGAACGAGGCCTGACTTATTCCTCTCCTATTCATGTCACTGCGCAACTAGTAGTCAAGGAGACGGGGGAGATCAAGCAACAAGAGTTATTCTTTGGTGATTTCCCTTTAATGACGGATACCGGCACTTTTATTATTTCTGGAGTAGAGCGGGTAGTAGTTAATCAGTTAACTCGCTTTCCCGGCGTCTATTTCACCTTGTACAGGGATCCTTCGAGTGGGCGGGAATTGGGCTTTGCTAAGCTTGTTGCTGAACATGGGGCATGGCTTGATTTTGACACTTCTAATCGAGATGTGATTTCGGTCAAGGTGAGTGGCAAACGAAAGATACTGGTTACTACTTTGTTGCGTGCCATAGGCTTTGAGAGCGATGAGACCTTGCTTTCCCTTTTCCAGGATGTAGATAACTCGCCTGAGCATGCTTTTATCCGCTCTACAATAGAGCGAGATCCTCTGATCAAAAACAAGGCTGATGCCCTGCGCGATATTTATAGAAAACTATCTTCCGGTGAAGCCGCTAGTCTTAGTAGTGCCCAGACCTTGCTGAATAATTTCCTATTTAATCCTCGCCGCTATAGCCTGGGCAAAGTTGGTCGTTACAAGCTTAATAAAAAGTTAGGCCTTGATATCCCTGGGGATTGTACTGGCTTAACCTCTGAAGATTTGGTGCAAATAGTCCGCCGCATTATTTCAGTTAACATTGGCGAGGAAGCTCCTGATGACATTGATCATTTAGGCAATCGAAGGGCTCAGGCGGTAGGTTTCCTAATACAAAAGCAACTTCGTATCGGCTTATTAAGGTTAGAGAGAGCTATTAAAGAGCGAATGAGTATTCTTGGCCCCGAGGCAGCCACTCCTGTTGCTTTGATCAACATTCGTCCTGTAGCAGTCGCTATAAGGGAGTTCTTTGGCCGGTCACAGCTATCTCAATTCATGGATCAAACTAATCCGCTAGCTGAGCTAACTCACAAGCGTCGTCTTTCTGCCATGGGTCCTGGAGGCCTCTCAAGAAAACAGGCTGGATTTGAGGTTCGCGATGTACATCATTCTCATTACGGTAGGATTTGTCCTATAGAAACACCTGAGGGGCCAAACATTGGTCTTATTGGCTCCCTAGCTACTTACGCTTCGGTTAATGAATATGGTTTTATAGAGACGCCATATCGCAGAGTTATCCACGAGGTTCCCAATACTGCGGAAGAGTTGACTGGGAGAACAATCAGGGAGGATATAGTAGATAGTAAGGGCAAACTTGTGGCCAAGGTTGGAACATTAATCACAAAGCAGCTTGCACAAAGGTTATCTTCTCTTCCGGCTCGGAATATTAAGGTAGTTCCTTTTGTTTCCAGCCAAATCGTTTATCTGACAGCCGACGAAGAAGGTCAATATGCCATTGCCCCAGCTAATGCTCCCATCAATAAAAGAAATGAGTTTGTTTATGACAAGGTTGAGGTTAAGAGGGGGGACAGATATTTCAAGGAATCAATAGACAAAGTAAACTTCATCGATGTTTCACCAAAACAGCTATTTAGTATAGCTGCTTGTCTTACCCCCTTTCTTGAGCACGATGATGCTAATCGGGCCTTAATGGGCTGCAATATGCAACGACAAGCGGTGCCATTATTGCGTCCCGAGTGTCCTTTGGTGGCCACGGGTATGGAAAGAGAGGTGGCTAAATATAGTGGGCAGGTGATATTTGCCCCTGACGATGCCGTAGTTACTTCGGCGACAAGCTCAGGAATAGTAATCAAAAATGGAGGAGGCGAAGAGCAATCGTTCGATTTAGTCAAGTTTGCCAGAACTAATCAAGGGACATGCATCAATCAGCATCCTATTGTAAACAAAGGTGACAAGGTTAAGAAAGGGCAGGTGTTGGTAGATAGTTTTTCTATAGATGGTGGAAACCTCGCCTTGGGACAGAATATCATTTGTGCTTTTATGAGCTGGGAGGGATATAACTTTGAAGATGCCATTATTATCAGTAGGAGGCTGGTTAAGGATGATGTCTATACTTCCGTTCACATTGAAAAATATGAGATAGAGGAACGTGATACCAAGCTTGGTCCTGAAGAAATAACCAGGGATATACCTAATGTAAGCGAGGAGAGCCTCTCTAACCTTGATGAAATGGGTATTGTACGTATCGGAGCTGAAGTAAAGCCCAACGACATTCTGGTTGGGAAGATTACTCCCAAGGGTGAAACTGAACCTTCAGCGGAAGAAAAATTGTTACGAGCTATTTTTGGTGAGAAAACGCGGGAGGTGAAAGATAGCTCTCTCAGAATGCCATCAGGAGAGTGGGGGAGGGTGATCAGGACTAAAGTCTTTTCTCGTGACAGCCATGATGAATTACCTGCCGGGGTGAACACACTTATACAAGTGTGGGTTGCTCAAAAGCGCAAAATCTCAGTGGGAGATAAAATGTCAGGGAGACATGGCAATAAAGGGGTCGTTTCTATCATATTGCCTGAGGAAGACATGCCATTTTTGCCAGACGGCACGCCTGTAGATATTATACTTAATCCTCTCGGTGTTCCGTCCCGTATGAATATTGGGCAGGTTTTGGAGGCTCATTTGGGTTGGGCAGCTCAGACACTAGGTTTTAAGGCTGTTAATCCTATTTTTGATGGAGCTGATGCCCTGACTATTGAGGGTGTCTTAGCCAAGACTTGGATAGCTTGGAAAGCTGGTGCGGTTAACTTTAGCCCTGAGAATCCAGGGCATGCCGTGACTGATCTACAAAGGGTCGGAGAATGGCTTTCTCGTCATGGTTTTGATGCCAGGGAAATAATGGATGAAGGGTATATGGGTGCAGCTAGAAAAGCTTCCCTCTGTATATGGCTTGAGGAACTAGGCATAGCTGATAGTTCTCAGCTTAGAGCTCTCAGTGATAGAGATTTGGAGCAGATGGCACAAAAAGTTTATAAAGAGCGACAGCTCTATCCTCCCATTTTTGGCAAAATAGAGCTTAGCGATGGGAGAACTGGCAAGCTATTTGATAAGCCAATAACTGTGGGCAATATCTATATGATGAAACTCAATCATCTTGTCGGTGACAAGGTACATGCCCGTTCCACCGGTCCGTACTCGCTCATCACCCAGCAACCATTGGGAGGAAAAGCTCAGTTTGGTGGTCAAAGGTTTGGTGAGATGGAGGTATGGGCATTAGAAGCACATGGCGCAGCTCATACACTTCAAGAGATGCTCACAATAAAGTCAGATGATGTAATGGGACGGGCTAAAGCTTATGAGTCTCTTGTTAAAGGCGAGGATATTCAACAACTCGGTATTCCAGAATCGACCAAGGTTTTGTTCATGGAGCTACGTAGTTTAGGTTTTGCTGTTGAACTACTTAGCGAGGGGGAAAATGTCTCAATTTGATGGCATTAATGGTATTCGCATAAGTCTTGCCTCACCGGAACAAATCAGAAGTTGGTCTCACGGTGAGGTAACTAAGGCGGAGACAATAAATTATCGCACTTTGAAGCCAGAAAGAGATGGCCTATTTTGTGAAAAGATTTTCGGCCCTGTTAAAGATTTTGAATGCCATTGTGGCAAATATAAAAAGGCGAGGTATAAGGGAGTTATTTGTGATAAATGTGGTGTTGAGGTAGCTCATTCGAGCGTACGTCGAGAACGCACAGGGCATGTAGAACTAGCTGCGCCAGTTACTCACATCTGGTTTGTTAAGTTAGTGCCTAGCCGGCTTGGGCTGCTCCTCAACCTATCTCCACGGGACTTAGAGGGGGTCATCTATTTTGCTCGGTATATCATCATCTCCGTTGATAAAGAGGCCAAACAGAAGAAGCTTCGCCAACTTGAGGGGGGGGTGGTTCGAAAAATTGCCGAGCAAGAAGAACGCCTGAACAAAAAAATCGAAGAATTGGAAGCCAAAGGCCTGGAGGAAGAGCTTAAGACAAAAGAGGTAAACCAGCTTCGCGCTAAATTTATAGAAAAGAAGGAAAGACTTAAAGAAGAGCTAAAGGCAAGCATTGAAGAGATAGAAAGTCTTCAGCCGCTAAAATTGCTTAACGAAGAGGAATGCAGGAAATTTAAAGATGAGTATGGTGCTATTTTTGAAGCCGGCATGGGAGCTGAGGCTATTCTACAGATATTGAAGCAAATTAATATGGATGCTTTGCACCAAGAGCTTCGTGAGCAAATCCGTAGCGTGTCGGGAGGATATCGTAAGAGAGTCAGCCAACGGCTACAATTAGTTGAAGCTTTTAAGCTCAGTGGGAATAAGCCTGAGTGGATGGTTTTAACCCTGCTTCCTGTACTGCCTCCGGCGCTTCGTCCCATAGTTCAGTTGGATGGCGGTCGCTTTGTTATCAGCGACCTCAACGACCTCTATCGGAGAGTTATTAATCGTAACAACCGTCTCCGCCGTCTTATGAAGTTAGGTGCGCCGGAAATAATTATCCGAAATGAGAAACGCATGTTGCAGGAAGCTGTTGATGCTCTTATTGACAACGGCCGAAGAGGGCGCGCAGTTACCACTGGTAATAAGCACGCCTTAAAATCTCTTTCTGACATCCTGAAGGGCAAGCAAGGACGGTTTCGGCAAAATCTTCTCGGTAAGCGAGTAGACTACAGCGGTCGCTCGGTCATTGTGGTTGGTCCTAAACTCAAACTTCATCAATGTGGTTTGCCACGCCATGTTGCTTTAGAGCTATTTAAGCCTTCGGTTATGCACAAACTCATAAAAAATGGATATGCCAACAACCTGAAGAGCGCCCGGCGTCTGGTGGAAAGAGGTAGCCCTGAGGTTTGGGATGCACTGTATGAAGTAGTTAAGGAGCGCCCTGTATTGCTTAATCGTGCCCCAACCTTACATCGGCTCAGCATTCAAGCCTTTGAACCCGTGTTAATCGATGGCGATGCTTTTCAGCTCCACCCCTTAGTTTGTACCGCCTTTAATGCCGATTTTGATGGCGACCAGATGGCGGTTCATGTGCCATTGTCCAGGGCCGCGGTGAAGGAAGCCAGGGAACACGTGCTTAGTCCTTATAATATGTTGCTACCAAGTTCTGGTGAGCCTGCGACAACACCCACCCTAGATATGGTTCTGGGCTGCTATTATCTTACCATTTCGAAGCCTGGAGCCAGAGGGGAAGGGAAATTTTTCAGCAGTTTTGGCGAGGCTAAGTTAGCTTACGAACTTGGCATTATCGAACTTGGTGCCGAAATTGTTGTGCGAGACCCTTCGCTTCGTTCAGACGGGGAGAGGATAAATACTACAGTGGGCAGAATTTTATTTAATGATGCCTTGCCTCCGCAACTTCGCTTTTACAACAAAATAGTAGATAGGGCTTCTTTAAGGACATTAGTCTCTGATTGCATCCGTTTGTTGGGCAATGAAGGTGCTGCTGGGGTCCTCGATAGACTTAAGCAATTAGGGTTTGACTATGCTACAAAGTCAGGCGTTTCCATCGCTATGGATGATATTGAAGAGTCTCCAAAGAGGGTCAAGCTTCTTAAAGAAGCCGATGAGAAAGTTAGCCTTATTGAGGATCAACTTAACCATGGCTTGATTACTGAGGGTGAAAAGTATGCAAGTACAGTTCAAGTGTGGATGGAGGCTACAGATAAGATTACTGAGGATATATCTCAGTCGCTGGACCCTTATGGTAGCGTCTATATGATGGCTACTTCGGGTGCCAAGGGAAATATTTCTCAAATTAGGCAGATGGCAGGGTTGCGCGGGTTGATGACCGACCCCTCAGGAAGGATAATAGATTTTCCCATTAAATCGAGCCTCCGTGATGGACTGACACCCATGGAGTATTTCATTTCTACTCATGGTGCTCGCAAAGGATTAGCTGACACCGCCTTGAGGACATCAGATAGTGGTTATCTTACCAGGCGTCTTGTCGATGTAGCCCAAGATGTCATTGTAACTGAAACAGATTGTGGTACCACCGAAGGAGTTTGGATATCCCGGGAAACTGAAGAGGGGTCCCTTCCCCCATTTGAAAACCGGATTACTGGCTACTTAGCGGCGAGTGAAATTGTTGATCCGAGCACAAATGCAGTCATTGTTGGCCGTGATGAAGAAATTGACGAAGATAAAGTGCAACAAATTATCGATGCCGTCATTACCCGGGTACACGTGAGGTCGCCTCTTAGCTGCCGCTCTCGATTTGGCATTTGTCGAAACTGCTATGGAAGGGACTTGGGAAAGAAGCAATCAGTAAAGCTTGGCACCGCTGTAGGAGTTATTGCTGCCCAGAGCATCGGTGAGCCTGGAACTCAGCTCACGCTGCGCACTTTCCATACAGGGGGCATAGTAGGTGCCGATATTACCACTGGGCTGCCCCGCGTAGAAGAGCTTTTCGAGGCTAGAACACCAGCCAGCAGTGCGATCATTCCTGAGATTGATGGTACTGTTGAAGTAACCCATACTGATGGAGCAAGCATAGTCAAGGTCATTAGCTCTGAATCCTATCTGGATGAATACCCGATTCTGCCTGGAGCGGAGCTAGCTGTAACTGATGGGCAATCGGTGGATGCTGGTAGCATCCTACTTTCTCTTCCAGAGAAGACCCCAAAGAAGACCAAAAAGAGATTGCCAGCTGTTAGCCATGCTGAGGCAGGGCAATCTCAATCTATAGTAGCTAGAGTGGCTGGTCAAGTCACCATTGAGGGTGATCATGTCTATGTTAGGTATGAAGAAATGGAAGAGAGAGAATATAACGTCCCCCATGGTGCATATTTGCTTGTCCGATCAGGGGATAAGGTCAAAGCGGGTGATCGGCTTACTAGAGGTTCCATTGACCCTCATGATATCTTACGTATTATGGGAAAAGATGCAGTCCAGCAGTATCTGATTGATGAAATACAAAAAGTATATCGCGCGCAAGGGGTGACTATACATGATAAACATATTGCTATCATTACTCGGCGGATGTTAAGCAACGTGAGGATTATCTCCTCAGGAGATACAAAGCTCTTGCCCGGCGAGTTAGTTGATCGATTTGACTATGAAGATATAAATGCCAAGGTGCTGGCTGAGGGAGGTGAGCCAGCAACGGCTCAAGCTGCGCTTCTCGGGATAACCAGAGCTAGCTTAAGCAAGGACAGTTGGCTAGCAGCTGCTTCTTTCCAAGAAACCGGCCGTGTTCTTGTCAATGCCGCAGTCAAAGGCAAGGTGGATAGGCTTCGCGGTCTCAAGGAAAATGTTATTCTCGGTAAGCTCATCCCATCTCGGGTCCTCTCTGTGAGTCCTGATGATGGGGAAAGATTGAAGGGGGGAGGTCTTGATGAAGAGGAGACTGCGAATTTAGAATTAGAGAGCTAGTAAAAATTCCCCCGATTAAATCGGGGTAAAGGTTAGCGGTGCGGATTATTTCAAGTAAAACAGCAACCGAGGATAGCTTTATTGACTTTGACCTTCGTCCCAGACGCCTTAGCGAATTCATAGGTCAAGAAAAAATTAAAGGTAATCTAAAAATAGCTATTGTCGCTGCTCAAAAAAGAGGTGAGCCGCTAGATCATATCATTCTTTATGGTTCTCCCGGTTTGGGAAAGACTACCCTTGCCTACATCATTGCTGCTGAGATGGGAGTCAACATTAAAGTTAGTTCTGGGCCGGCGATAGAACGCACTGGAGACTTAGCGGCTATTCTTACTAATCTACATGAGGGTGATATCCTTTTTGTTGACGAGATACACAGGCTTAGCCATACAATAGAAGAAAAACTCTATCCGGCAATGGAGGATTTTGTTTTTGACATTTTTTTAGGGAAAGGTCCAGCTGCTAGAAATTTACGGTTGAATTTGCCCCGCTTTACCTTAATTGGGGCTACTACGCGCTTTGCTCTATTGAGTCCGCCCCTTCGCGATAGATTTGGGGTGACATATCATCTTGATTTCTACGACGAGGAGGCAATACAGACGATTTTGGAGAGGTCAGCAACTATCCTTAAGGTGAAAGCAGAGAGAGAGGGGCTTGTCCCGATTTCCCAGCGTGCTAGAGGTACTCCTCGAGTGGCCAATCGTCTCTTAAAGAGAATAAGAGATTATGCTCAGGTCATGGCAGATGGAGTGGTCACCCAGAAAATAGCCCTGGAAGGACTTTCAAAGCTGGAGATAGATTCTGTGGGTTTGGATGACATAGACCATAGAGTGTTGCATACAATAATTGACAAATTTGACGGTGGTCCTGTGGGTCTAGATACCATTGCTGCTTCTATTAACGAGGATGCTGATACTATTATGGATGTTTACGAGCCGTACCTTCTTCAGTTAGGTTTTTTGGAACGGACACCTCGTGGCAGAGTAGCTGCTAGGCTTGCTTATGAACACCTGGGGCTGCCTTACAAAAGAGATATTCAGCCCCAACCCAGCTTGTGGAATCAGAAACAGAGTTAATCTTCGGCTCTCTAGTACCCCACGGAAAATCTGCTTCGCTCCCTTGCCCTCGCAGAATCTTTGATTTTGTGGGTGGATTTCGTGGGACTCCTAAAATGCCACTGGGTAAATTTTGGGGACGCTGAAGAACGAAGTTTTTCAGGGATGACTATTGGTATACTCTGGCTTGCATCCATACTGGGATGGCAAAGGCAGATAAAACAAAGAGCAATATCAGCCAACCCCAGTAATCAATGTTCCCTCGGCTTGCCATGGTTACCGAGAATAAGATCACAAGCGGTGGAATTAATAGACTCATAATTTTATGCCTGCGCGGCTTGAGGCGGATGAAGGCGATAGTGGCTGCTGCCAAAGCAATAAAACTAATAACTATCCAAAGTGCATTTGTTTGCAAGCTTGCCATCCAGTCATTTGCCAAAAGCTCATTTCCTGTGCCCAAGGATGAAAACCAACTGAATGTCACAAGCATAGGGGCTAGCATCAGTGATGCATATAGCCAATCCCGCCTTGCAGTTTGTCTCACTATATGGATAAAAACAAAAAGAGCCAAGGGGATATAGATGAGCGCTGCTATCCAGCCCCAACCTTGGGGAAGGGAAAGCAGCAATATACCGGTAACTACTACTGGCATAAGATAGTATCCTAACCAGGGGAAAATCCATATTGGCTTACCTCGATGCCAACCATGATGCCAACAAACATAAACTGCTATGCCAGCGATTAGCGCTAACATAATTGACACGTAGACGATATTTTGCCAGTAATATGAAGTGAAGAGTAAAGCAACCAGAAAGTGGGGCAAGGCACTGAAAAGTGCTTCTTTCCAGCTACCTTGAGCATGTGTTTCATAGATTTGCTGGGCAATTAATTCAGGGGAGCCCAGAGATTGTACCGCGATTTTGCTTGCTTCCTCTTTGCTTAGCCCATTTTCTTCTAGCTCCCGACTTTTATCTTCGAGATGTGTGTAAAGCTCCTCAGCCACGCCATCCCTTATAGTCTGATCAATCTTGAGGCAAGCTTTAAACCTGTTTAAATAATGGCTTATGTTACTTCCCATTTTAGCCCTAGATTGGTTCCGCTTGCGTAACTGCTTTAACAGCCGTAGAAAAATCCTGCCATGTAGCTAACCTGTTAGCTAGGACCTGCTGTCCCCTTTCAGTTATGTAGTAATAACGCCTTTGCTGTCCATTGGGTAGTATCTGCCATTTAGCTGTGATAAGGTTGTCTCGCTCTAAGCGGTGGAGAGCGGGATAAAGAGTACCTTCTTTAAACTGAAAATACCCATTACTCCTTTTCTCCAGTTCCTTTACTATTTGGTAGCCATAGGTAGGCTGACGACTAATTAAGCAAAGCAGTAGAGAATCAGTGTTCCCCTTCAATAACTCACGCCCATAGCTCATCCTTGCACCTCATTAGCATGTTAGCTTCTCGTTTACTATAGCATTGGCTAACTATACTGTCAATAGGTTGTGCTAGCTGACCACATAGGTAACACTGGACTGCGAATTTTGGCAAGTTCTTTTTCAATATTAGAGCCTGTGTTGCTCTCCAGAAGCCCAGCCTTTATCGCTCTTTGGGGCTTTCTCTTCTCAATGCTATAATAGTTCCTGAGTCTTCATGAATATCTTAGCCACGCTTAATTCCGCTCAAAGAGAAGCTGTGGAAGCCATCGAAGGACCTGTGCTTATCTTGGCTGGGCCCGGCAGCGGCAAGACCAGAGTGATTACCCATCGGGTCGCCTATCTGATTAAATCCTGCGGCGCTAGCCCCCACAACATTATGGCGGTTACCTTTACCAACAAAGCCGCCCGAGAAATGAAAGAGAGGTTGGAACAGCTCCTGGGGCAGGCAGTAGAAGCCTTGACTTTAGGCACCTTTCATGCTATCTGTGCCCGAATTCTCCGTCGTGAGGGCAAAGCCATCGGGCTTGACTCAAGCTTTGTTATCTACGATGAAGATGACCAGCTAAGCTTGACAAAACAAGCTCTGGAAGAACTGAATCTCGACCCCAAGCAATATGCTCCTCGGGCCCTTCACTCAGCCATCAGCGCTGCTAAGAGCCGTCTTATCGGCCCTAAGGACTACGCCCAGCAGGTTAGCAGCTATTTTGAGGAGATAGTTCACAGAGTTTATCAACGCTATCAGCAATTGCTCAGCCAGAGTCGGGCGGTGGACTTCGACGACTTGCTGATGAAGACGGTGCAGTTGTTCCAGGACCATCCTCAAATCCTCAACAGATACCAGTCAAAGTGTGTTCATATTCTGGTTGACGAATTTCAGGACACCAACATTGTCCAGTATATGTTGATGAAGCATCTGGCGGGAAAATACCGGAATCTGTGCGTGGTCGGCGACCCCGACCAATCTATTTATTCCTGGAGATTTGCTGATTTGCGTAACATCCTGAGCTTCGAGCAGGATTACCCCGAAGCCAAAGTAGTGTTTCTGGAGCAAAACTATCGCTCCACCAAAACTATTTTAGAGGTAGCCTCAGATATCATCTCAGCAAATGTCCAGCGTAAGCCCAAAAAGCTATGGACGGAAAACGAAGACGGAGCTTCGGTAACCGTTATCGAAGGTTATAATGCCGAGGAAGAAGCTCAATCTGTGGTCAACGAGATAGAGAAGCTGGTCGGCCAAGAGCAAATATCCCTCAAAGATTGTGCCGTCATGTATCGGGTCAATGCCCAATCACGAGCATTGGAGGAAACTTTCCTGAGGTATGGTGTACCTTATAAGCTTGTTAGTGGCACCCGGTTTTACCAACGGAGAGAGGTCAAGGATGTTATTGCTTACCTCAGACTCATTTACAACCCTCAGGACAATGTTAGCCTTGTCCGGATAATAAATGTTCCTGTAAGGGGCATCGGGCAGCGTACCCTCAGCCATCTTCAGGATTGGGCAAAAGCTCATGATGTCTCCCTTTTCGAAGCTTTGAAACAGGTGAGTCACAATCCTGCTGCGAGCGAAGCGAAGCAATCTCTTCCTCTGCGCATTATTCAAGCCCTGGCCGGATTTGATGCCGTTATGGCTAAACTCATTGCCCAAAGCCACGAGCTAAGCCTTTCTGGCTTACTGGATGAGATATGGGAGCACACCGGATATAGAAAATATATTTTGGACAAGGAAGATGGGGAGGATAGATGGGAGAACGTAGTGGAGCTGAAAAGCGTCGCTAGCGAATATGACGAGCTCGCCCCCGAAGAGGCTTTAGCCGCATTTTTGGAAAAAGTAAGCTTGGTATCGGACATAGACGAACTGGATGAAAAAGCTGACGCTGTGACACTGATCACCTTGCACCAAGCTAAAGGATTGGAATTTCCCGCGGTTTTTATTGTCGGCCTGGAGGAAGGGATTCTTCCACACAGGAGATCTTTTGACGACCCGGGAGAGATGGAAGAGGAGCGTCGCCTTTGCTACGTGGGAATAACCAGAGCCAAGAAGCGACTCTATCTTTTACGCAGTTACCGTCGAAGCTTGTTCGGCGGCAGCACGGCAAACCCACCGTCCCGCTTTCTCCAGGACATCTCACCCCACCTGATAAGTCCAAGAGGACTATGGGAGGAGAGCCCGACTCCTGTAGCTAGTCCCGATTTTAATCGGGACTCCCAGCCTTCACCTCGGCCTCTTAGCACTCTAACGCTAAGAGTCGGTGACCATGTCCGCCACAGCAAATTTGGCCCCGGCATAGTGATGAATTGCCTTCCTACAAGGGATGACCAGGAGCTGACCGTAGCCTTTGAAGAGGCGGGGGTTAAGAAGCTCCTGGCCAGCCTGGCACCCCTGGAAAAAATCGAGAAAGATTTCGATTTTTCCTCATAACCCATTGACAAAATACACGAAAACGTGTATAACAGAATCTAGATGCCTATTAAGGTTTTAGCGGCTGAGGTAGTCTCCAAGATTGCTGCCGGGGAGGTGATTGAGAGGCCGGCCTCGGTGGTCAAGGAGCTGATAGAGAATTCCCTCGATGCTGGAGCCACTCAGATTGCTGTAGAGGCTCAGGGCGGCGGAGTAGAGCTGATCAAAGTGAGCGACAATGGGACAGGTATCCTGGCATCGGAACTAGAGCTTGCCTTTCACAGGTATGCCACAAGCAAGATCGGCAATTTAGACGACTTAGAGAAAATCTCCAGCCTCGGCTTTCGGGGCGAAGCCTTGCCCAGCATCGCCGCTGTCGCCGAAGTAGAAATTCTCACTCAAACATCCTCGGAAACCATAGGCAGCTACCTGCATTTGAGAAAGGGCGAGGTAGTTGGCAAGGAAAGCCGAGCCAGACCCAGAGGCACCACCATAACCGTGCGCCGATTGTTTCGCTATTTCCCGGCACGACTTAAGTTTCTCAAATCGTCAAATACCGAAAATAGCCACATCGCCCATTTAGTAAGCCAGTACGCCCTGGCTTTTCCCGAAGTTAAGTTCAGCCTGGTTCTTGATAAACGTCCCAGCCTGCGCACTACGGGCAATGGCGACCTGCGCGAGGTGGTAAACGCGATCTATGGTTCAGAGGTAGCTCAAATGATGCTAAAGGTGGAGCAAAAGGACGGCCTGGCTAAAGTCGGCGGCTTAACAAGCCCACCTTCCTTAGCCCGTTCTAATCGCAACTATCTCAGCTTCTTCGTCAATCACAGGTGGGTGCGCAGCCCCTTGCTAACCCGGGCGACCGAGGAAGCTTATCGTGGCTTACTTATGGATGGCCAGCATCCCATGGCGGTAATCAATATCTCACTGCCGGCTCAAGAACTTGATGTCAACGTCCATCCTGCCAAAGCCCAAATAAAGTTTTGCCATGAACAAGCTGTCTTTAGCAATTTACAAAAAGCCATAGAGAACACATTAGCCAGGACGCCTATCGCCAGCTCGAAGGCTATGCCCTTCTCAGTCAACTCAGGACAGTGGCAGAGCCCCCGCATGATAATGGATAACGAGCCGGCTTTTGTTGTTGCCCAGCTGCCGACTCTGGAATTACCAGTTTTGAGGGTACTGGGGCAGCTAGCCAACACCTATATTATCGCCGAGGGACCCAACGGACTCTATCTCATCGACCAGCACGCTGCTCATGAGCGCATACTTTATGACCGAATTTTAGCGCAGTGGGCACAGAAGGAAGTTGAAGTCCAGGGCTTACTCCAGCCGATAACCATAGAGCTTAGTCCCAGAGAGGAAGAGACCCTGAGAGCCAGTAAAGAGTTTCTGGCCGAATTTGGCTTCACCATTGAGCCTTTCGGAAATAGAAGCTATGTGATACGCGCCATTCCGGCACTAATGGCCAGGGTGAATATTATTGAGATAATAAGTGCGCTGCTTGATAATCTTGCCAGCAAAGAAAGTCCCAATCCTTGGGAGGAAAAAATAGCCCAATCCTTGGCTTGCCACGGTGCTATCAGAGCAGGACAGCAGCTAAGCAATGAAGAGATGCGGGAGTTAATAAAGCAGCTAGAGCAAACCAAGCAACCGCGTGCCTGTCCCCACGGCCGGCCAACTATGATTCATTTAAGTTCTCATCAACTAGAGAAGGAATTTGGCAGGATAAACTAGAAAACTAGCAAGGCTACTAGTCCAAGATTTGCTTCACAGATTTTCTATTTGCGTAAACCAGAAGCCGGTCGCCTACCATGATTTCCTCCTCCCTATCCGGCCTGGTTAGGTAAGTATCGGCCCTGTCTATACCAAGGATTTCCAGGTCCCTTTCCGCCGTGATATCAGCCACAGACTGGCCAACGCGCTTCGAGCCTCTTTTTATCGTGACAAGACTAATACCCCAGTCCTTCTCCATACGGAAGATTTCCTCAACCGCGGGAGCTCCCCTAAGAATTCGGTTCATAACTGGCCTTTGCAGCCAGTCAGGAATCCGACGGCCAACATTGCTTCTTATAATTAGTTGATAGAGGCCGAATATGCCTCCAATTATTATGGCCAGGTGAATGAAAAACCATGTGTAACCGCTCACCTTGGTGAAAGATGCCACTAAAGTGGCAATTACAGTAACCATGCCGGCATTTCCCAGTATAATGAGAATGGTCACAATTCTGCGCCTAGTTTTGTTTCCCACCACCCGTTCAGCTTCTCTCGTCGTGAAGCCCGTTCCCGAGAAAGCAGATAACGCCTGAAATCTAGCTACATCAGGTTCTATCCCGGTTAACTGGAGGGCAAAGCCTCCAATTCGGACGACGATGAAAGAAACTAGAATAGCTATCAACAAAATGCCTACATAAGCCATACTCAACACCTCCAACTTACGTTCTTCTGAACCATGAATGGCACTGCCTGTGTAGAAGGTTGCGGGTGCCTAATTGCTTCGCATTTCAGTTCAGATGCCAGAGACAGATTCTTCATTCAGTAATTTTAGAGCCACCTCCTCCTCCTGAAATAAACTACCAGAGAGATGCCTATCAATGTACTTATTCATACTATAGCAAAAGCCGTATCCGGCTATAATATTTGCCTCGCTCTGTCAAAGTATTACCTATCAATAACCTCGATACCAGCCCTCAGCCACCGGGGCGGATTTGCCGTTTTCAGCCCCCAGCCTGGAATACCAGGGCTTACCGTAGATATCAGCTATTTCAGCTAGTTCCTTCAACCTTGGAGCAGCCGTATTCTGGAAAAACTTCATCCTCTCATCCCGAGAACGAATTTGGGCGCCCTCCTGCCACAGCGCACGCCCTGCCAAAAAACCAGAGGCTCCCGCCTTACAGGCTATCTTCACCTGCTTCCTGAACGACTCAAAGTCAACACCGGCACTGAGCAACACCCAGGGTAGTCGGGATGCCCGGTTTAACTCCCGGCACAACCCCAGCAGCTTTCCCTCATCTTGTTCAAACTTAATATCTGCCGGGAATTCTGCTTTCAACACATCAATGGGCAGGGCAGTAATCTGCCGAGCAGTTTCGATTACCAGTCCAGGCTTTATCTCAGCAAACTTCTTCGAGGATGTCCCGCTTTGATTTATGCGTCCTTTACGAACAGGACTCTCTTTTTCCTCAGTGGGATAGCTTAACGGCTCAACCAGAAAGGCTATATCTTCTTCAAGGCATTGGTCGGCTAGCCTTGCCACCAAATCGAGCTGTTTTGAGGCGACATCCTTCAGGTCGGGCCTGAAGTAGATTAAAAGCTTGACCGCTGAGGCTCCCATTTTCTTCACCTTTTTTACGCTCCAGCCGGGCAGAAGCTCAGTAATTCTAGCCGTACTGCCTCCGGTATAGCCGGTCTTCTCCAGGCTGACAAGAAGCCCCTTAGGCCCGGGCAAGAGACCCGCAGCTATAGCCTGACCAGCTCCATATTCCGGGTCAAGCAATATGGCACTGGCAAAAGGCGCTACCGCTTGACAGAGGTCAAGCTTAAAATTAACTATATCCTGGTAACTCACAGCATCAGGGTTTTTCTCGTTCAGGGCCCGCTTAAGCGCTCCCCTGTGGTCAATGGCACACATTGTCATCATGCCCTTGGAATCAGCCAATTGCTGGAGCCCTCTTAGCTTGCCGATAGATATGTTCATTACATCACTCTCCTAGACAAAACTATGACCATATTTTTTCTTTTACTCACAAAGGAGCTTTCTCATCTCCACAAGCTCAACGTTCAGCTCTTTTCCCTTTTCCCAAGTATATTGAAGCGGAGTATAGGCTACCCTCCAATTGATCTCGCCCACCATGTATCCGCTTTTGCCCGCCGCTAGTGCCTGTACAGCCGCGATACCAAGCTTGCCAGCAAGAACTCGGTCACGTGCCGTCGGCGAACCTCCTCGCTGGATATGCCCCAGAATACATACCCTGGAATCGAAACCTACTTTATCTCTCACTTCCTGGGCTATGCGGAAGCTATCGCCCGGCTGCTCAGTTTCCGCCACTACCACGATGGCACTCTTCTTTTCTCCCTTGAAGCTCCTTTCCAGGTGTGAGCAAAGCTCATCAACACTCATGGAAACCTCGGGGATAAGCAACTCTTCGGCGCCACCAGCGACACCACTCTCCAGGGCAATAAATCCAGTGCGACGCCCCATCACTTCCACAAAAAATAGGCGTTCATGAGACAGGGCGGTGTCCCGAATACGGTCAATGGCCTCCAGTGCGCAATTTACGGCGGTGTCAAAGCCTATGGTGTAATCGGTGCCATAGACATCATTATCTATCGTCCCCGGCACACCGATGATGCTAACGCCGCATTCTTGCGATAAGACGGTGCCGCCATGAAAAGTGCCGTCGCCCCCGATGAGAATCAGCCCCTCGATACCTGCCTTTCTCAAATTCTCTATAGCTGTGGCCCTGCCCTCGCTGGTCATAAATTCAGGTGAACGAGCGGTGCCCAGTATCGTTCCACCCTGATGGATGATATTGGTAACGGATCTCCTGTCCAAGGGCTCTATTTCACCCCTGATGAGTCCGGCATAGCCACGCCGTATGCCAAAAATCTCAAGTCCCTGAGCCGAGGCAGCACGCACTGCCGCCCGTATACAGGCATTCATGCCTGGAGCATCGCCGCCGCTGGTCAATATGCCGATCCTTTCCATAGATACCTCCTAGATTATCCTTCCCCTCTCAAACTTTGTTATAACTACATCTTCCAGTAGCAAAACCTTGGATTTCAGGGGCTTTGCCTTTTCATCTCTTGGAGGGCAAAGGCAGCAGCACCGAGCACGCCAGAATCTCGACCCAACTCAGCAGAGGCAAAGCGCACAGCCTGGAAAGCCTCTTTATATGCTCTCTCTCCAGCCACCTTGAAGGCTGGCTCGAGCAGCATGCCGCCGATGTTTGATAAACCACCACCGATAACTATCAACTCCGGGTTGAATATGTTTATTAAATTAGCCAGCCCCACACCTACGTAGTAGCCAGTCCGAGCAATAAGTTCTTTAGCCAAGCTATCACCCTGCTCGGCAGCACTATGAATGACCTGTGCCGTCACCTTTTCTACGTCACCCTCGGCATATTCCAGGATAGAAGTCCTGATTCCTTCTTTAATCCGACGCCTTGCCTCCCTGGCCAGGGCTGTCCCCGAGGCCAGCGTTTCCCAACAACCTCTGTTTCCACAATTGCAGATTGGACCTTCATCATCTATGGTCATATGCCCTACCTCACCAGCGGCACCAATAGCTCCACTGTAAATCTTGCCATCAATGACAATGCCTCCGCCGATGCCTGTGCTGAGAGTAATATAGATGAAGTTACGAACACCCCGGGCAACGCCAAAATTAAATTCCCCCAGGGCAGCAGCATTGGCATCATTGATGAGAAAGGTCTTCTTGCCCAGCCTTTCTTGCACTATGTCTCTCAGGGGAACGTCTCGCCATCCTGGCAGATTCGGTGAGGTGAAGAGGATGCCCGTCTCGGGATTCGAGAGACCGGGCGCCCCAACCCCTACGGCGGTAAGCTCTGAAATGGCAACATTTGCCTGCTCTAAAGCACGATGCGCAGACTCCAAAATAGACTGGATAACTGATTCATGGCCTTTTGTGGCTGGCGTTATACTGTGGTCGCGCGATAGCATTTTCCCCTGAGAGTTGGTCACCGCCGTCAGAATTTTGGTGCCTCCAAGGTCAACGCCAAGAGTCAAATCATCGGCATTATCAACCAATTTCAAACTCCTGCTCTAAGCCCTCAGCTATAAGTAGGCCCCCTCTGCCGAAGCTAGCATTTCTTTCAAAAGTAAAGGCTTGCTTCTATCTTATTCATAGGTTATCCTGGTGGGTATCTTCGTAGCCTCATCCCTGAGCTTGGTAATAATGGTAGGCTTGGATTATGCTCATCTTCCCAGCTTGGAGACCTGTCCCAATATCAATAATGGGTTTTGTTACAGTTTGTTACTTGCTATTATTGTATACTAGGGCGGATAATAAAAAAAGGCAGTAAGTCCTCGTGAACAATCAAAGGCAGGTTAAAGGAATTAACTGCACTCTATGGACGGTAATTACAGCTTGATGGTCTTGTACCGGAAGGTTTATTAGCTTGAAAAGACTAGCCTACAGTTAAGAAAGTAAGTCAGCTTGACCATGATAATCAGTAGTAATGTGCCTTTGGTAAAGCCAGTATTATGTCAAATTGAATCATTGATTATTACAGTTGTTGATAGTATACTGTCATTATACACGCAGGGGGAGGTATTCCATGAAGTTATCTTGTCATCAAGAAAACCTAAATAGGGGGCTAAGCATCGTAGGGAGAGCTGTAGCCACTAGGTCCACTTTACCTATCACCCAAAATATCCTTTTATCCGCTGAGAAATCGCGTCTCAAATTGGCAGCCACCAATCTGGAAATGGCTACCACGTGCTGGATTGGTGCTGAAGTGAAAAAGGAAGGAGACATAACTGTGCCTGCTCGCTTGCTCATCGACTTTGTTAATTCCTTGCCCAATGACTTAATTGAAATCAATCTTCCCGCTAACAGTCGCATTCTGGAGCTTAAGAGCGGCCATTTTCAAGCCCATATTCACGGCATTGATGCCGCGGATTTCCCACCTATCCCTCAGATAAGCGACGGCGTAACTACCACCATTGAGGCAGCTAGTCTCAGGGAAGGAATTGCACAGGTCGCCTTTGCTGCTGCCACTGAAGAATCCCGCCCGGTATTAACCGGAATTAACACTGAGTTCGATGGCGAGCAGCTCAACCTGGTGGCTGCCGATGGCTTCAGGCTAGCTGTCCACAAGACAACCCTCGTCTCGCCAGTCAGCGTGAAGACTACGGTTATCGTCCCGGCCAGGACTTTCAATGAACTGAATCGCCTTCTTAGTGAGCAGGAGGAACCCGTAGAAATCACCGTAAACGAAAAAAAGAGCCAGGTTCTCTTCCGCCTCAAGAATGCTGAGCTGGTTTCTCAGCTTATTCAAGGCTCCTTCCCCAATTATTCCCAGGTCATTCCTCAAAGCTATACCACGCGAGCTGTACTAGACATCAATGAATTTCTGCGGGTTACTAAAATGTCTTCCATATTTGCTCGCGATGCCAGTGGCATAGTTCGCCTGGTCGTTACCCCGGGTACCGAACTTGCTCCAGGAAAGGTAACCGTTTCTGCTCAGGCTGAGGAGGTTGGAGACAATGTTGGTGAAATCGACGCTCTCACTGACGGAGAAGAGGCGAAAATCGCCTTCAATGTAAAATATCTTTCCGATGTTCTATCTGTCCTTTCCCAAACCCAAGTCGCTCTAGAACTCACTACCCCCTCGAGCCCGGGAACCATCCGCCCTATAGGCGTGGACAATTACGTTCACGTAGTCATGCCCATGTTCGTCCAGTGGTAAGTGCTTTAATTCAGTAGGGAGGAGGCGAAATGAAGTTCCGTATTGTTTTAGAATACGATTCCGAGACAAAGAGCTATGCTGCCTACTGTCCAGAACTTCCAGGATGTTGCAGTGCTGGTGATACCGAGGAAGAAGCATTGAAGAATGCGAGGGAGGCTATCTCTCTATATCTTGAACCAGCACCAGTCAAACTGAACCCTGACGAGAAGGTCTTTGAGGTGGAAGTGCCAGCCTGATGGCTCGGAAGTTGCCAAGACTGCAAGCCAACGAGGTTATCAGAATACTGCAACAGCACGGATTCGCTCTCATCTCGCAACGAGGCAGCCATCAGAAATGGCGGAATGACGATACGGGCAAACAGGTGATTGTCCCCTATCACAAGGGGAAGCAATTGCCAGTGGGCACGCTGAGGAGCATCATTGAAGGGAGTGGCATTCCCGAAGAGAAGTTCCACTCCTAGAATCTTTTGAAAAGACGAGATAATGACGATAGAAGAGGCGAAAATCGCTTTTGCTGAAAAGAGGGCATCTCGTGCAAATCAGACGCCTTTTCGTTTCTGGTGGACCAAGCTCTGCTTAGTCAATTCCTGGCTTCGCACCGCCTAGCCTAGCAATACGTTCGACAGGCTTCCAGTTGAGTTTGCTGGCTTGTTCCGTCCCGTTCTTGACCTTCTGTGCTTACACGGCAATAGATAGCTGCTTTCATTGTTCTACTCTTATCAAATACCTCTTGACAAATATTATACTTATGGTTATACTAGTAATTGTTAGATATTAGTTAGTTAAGTAGTTGGATTTGACATAGGGGACTTCCGTCCCCTATGTCATTTTTGTTCACTACCTAAAATAGCTGTAACCATTCCGGTTTCTTTCTTCAATCGAATCGATTTTACTGGCCTCTGGTCTTCTGGATTCGGAAT
>JAUWGZ010000074.1 GCA_030606165.1 Dehalococcoidia bacterium | reverse complement strand
AAGCACGCTGCTGCCCAACGAATCTTTTAATGCTTTGGGGGTATCCACCACCGCAATCTTCCCATACTCTAAGATAGCTACTCTATTGCAGAGGTAGTCCGCTTCCTCAACATAATGAGTGTTTAGCAATATAGTAGTCCCCGCTTCTTTGTTCAACCTCTTAGCATAATCCCACAATAGCCTTCTCGTTTGTACGTCCAAACCTAAAGTTGGCTCATCTAAGAACAGGACTTTGGGGGAATTTAGCATTCCCCTGGCTATCTCCAATCTGCGCTGCATGCCGCCGGAGTAGTATTTTACCAATATATTTTGTCTATCCTTTAACCCTACCAGATCCAGGGCTTGAGATATCCGCTCATCCTTCACTTTTTTGGGAAGGTGATACAATATGGCATGGAAGTCCAGGTTTTCTCTCGCCGTTAGATTGGTATCCAGGCTCAGATCTTCAAAGACTATGCCTATTGATTCTCTGACTTTGTCCCGCTCTCTGATGATATCATACCCACATACAGTGGCCGTCCCGGAGCTGGGATTTAGCGCCGTGGCCAGCATCATGATGGTGCTTGTCTTGCCAGCTCCGTTAGCGCCAAGAAAACCAAAAATCTCCCCCTCTTCGACTTCAAATGAGATATGGTCTACCGCAACGAGATGACCAAACATCTTGGTCAGATTGTCAGCTATTATTGCCTTCATTCTCCGTCTCTATTTTCCAAGGACAAGCTCTTGACCAAGGCGAAATGCATCCTCGAGAGCCGCAGGATGCTCCTCAATCTGGCCTTTTTTATCAATTCCCCTGACTAATAAATCACCAGAATATTTCACACCTATAGCATCAAAGAAATACTTAACCGTGAGCACTGCGCCATCAAAGAGCTTTTTGCCCTGAGTGGCGCCAACGGAAATGAACACTCCTCTGCGCACCCGATTATCTTCCTTGCCCATGCCCAGCACATGTCTTCTTACCCAAAGTGCCTGACATCTGTCTATTATGGCCTTCGCCTGGCTGGTAATACCATAGAAGAATATCGGTGAAGCAAAAATGACGTGGTCTGCTTCCAGAAGCTTTTTATAGAGCGCTTGCATATCATCCTTAATGGCACAGTCGCCATCTTTAAGACATGCATATATTTCCAGGCACGGTGAGATTTTAAGTTTTGATACCAGCACCTTTTCAACCTCGGCCCCTGCCTCCCCGGCACCTTCCAGCGCCTTATCAAGAAGAATCTCGGTATTGCTTTTTCTTCTGGGGCTGCCCATAATGCCTAATACTTTCATATCGCTCTCCTTCTCATAATTATAGCGTCCCGAATAGAATTGGGCACAAGCCCTTCTGGCTGAGCCCCAGAACGAAGCCCTGAATAGGGATTAAATTCCATTCTTCATACACCATACCTGTCTTTAAGTATTTGTGAGAGCTCGGGCAAGAAGGCAAATGCTTTCTCAACAAGCCCTTCCTCAACGCTTGAGACCTGGCATTCGCTTGCTGTCTTACCGACTGAATTGACCTGGCCTAAATCGCTGAGACAGCATCTGGCTGGGGCCACCAATGCCTGCTTTGCAATTTGGTTCGAGGACAAACCTGTATTTTCAGAGACTACCTCCCAATAGCTTGAGAGAATCGCAGCCAGTGATTCCGGTGTCTGCGTCGCCAGAACTGTGGATTCAGTGGGGATAATGCCCCAGGAGATAACTCCGCCACTCTTGATAAATTCAGCCACGTTACCGGCATATTCCCCGGGCATAAACCCAATTTGATAGGCGTCGAAGGACAGAATTTCCACCCCCAACTCTAGCAGATAGGGCAAATTCACCTCGGCACAGAGGTGCAGCCCCTTGGGGCCTTCTAAGCCTTCAACGAACTTATGATAGTCTTCTCTAGCATGTTGCTCGTTGTACCCGGAAAAACCGCTGAACACGTAGCCCAGCCCCGGTTCATCCACCCAGACAATGGCATTAGGATTCCTCCTCCTGAGTTCCTGATACTGGATGTTGACTTTTCTTTGAATGAAATCAACCAAAATAGTCCTCGCCTCTTCGTTATAGATAATCGGCTTCAGGTTTTCATCCAATACTTTCAAGCCAAAACTCACCGGACCTGTGACCTGTCCCCTGATAGCTTTATAACCCTGAAGTTCCCTGGAGAGGAACTTGTGGAATACCCTGGAATACTCGGCGGTAAGTGCAAAAGCCTCCGGGACATCCATTTTCACGAAATACTCGTCGAGTTCTTGCTCAAATCGTGCAGTGTTGAAGACGAGCCTTTCCCTGTCAAAGTCAATGGCTATGCCCGGGAAATTCTGCGATGCTTGAACATACATATCCTCATACAAGCTCACTTTGGGAAGCTGAGGCCAGAATGGGATATCCAGGCTCAAGGCAAGCTCCAGCGCCCGGTCAACATCCCTATGAGGCATTATCCCCATAGCAGTAGTGCTGCATCGCGCCTCAAATGCTATCATGAATTTCCGGTCTCTCTTCCCACAAATATGCCTTAAATCATAGCACGAAGGTAGAGAAAACCTTGGCCATCTTTTCCCCGCGCTAACTCTATATGCCCAGCTTTTTTCGATTCGCTTCTATGTGGGCCAGGATAGCATCCGCAGTAAAGTCTAGTTCAAGAATAAAACATTCTGTCAGTAAGGGCAAGATTCCGAGCAGTACCACGCAAATTAATCGATGTACTATAAGCTAGAAATTTTGCAAAAATCTGAATTATCACGTAAAATAAAATAAGCGGGGACGTGTGGATGAAAAATCGCTTTTTACTCCCTTTAGCCTGTGGCGTTGCGCTTGGCTTGCTCATCGTGTCTGGGTTGAGTTGCATCAGCTGTGTCTCTTATCGCGAGAGCTCTACTGCTTATGGGCTTCCGACGACGGGGTTTGAGTATAATTCTTACATCACACCCGAATGCTCATGGGTTGAGGGAACTTTGCAAGATATCTTCGGCGACCTCCCTTACGAACTTTGTCAAGCTGGCTTTGATGATATCCGAAACTGGGTCGCTAGTAATATAGATTATAAGCCTGATGAAGACCGCTGGGGTGAGGACTACTGGCAAACCCCCGAAGAAACCCTGTCCTGCAGCACCGGGGATTGCGAGGACTTTTCTATTTTATTGTGCTCCCTCCTTAGAGCCTATGGCATTGATGCGGAACGGGTATATGTCGCCCTCGGTGTTAACGATGAGGAAGACGAACATGCCTTCCTGATAGAGGATTGGAATCACGGCGAGGAGTGGCGGAGGATAGAGTCCCAAGCTCCTGCTCAACTTTCTTCCTGGCATTCCTGGTTCGGGTCCCCCAAGGCACACCCTGATTCTGAACTAGACGAATATGAAATTACCGCGGCTTTTAACGACCTCTATTACTATGATGAACCTTTTCCATGGGAGGGATGAAGATTAAGCGAAGCGAGATAGCAAAGTCTGTTTTAACCGCTTTCCTCAGCGGGTTCCACATCCGAACCTCTCTAGCCTCCCCCTCAATGTCATCAGATTAACCACGTCTTCCTTGTTGTATTCCAGCAACAAATTCAGCGCCTTTCTGTCACGGTGAATCTGATATCTCCACCATAGTATCACCGCCTCTGCTCCACCAATACCCCGTAGCCGTCGAGGAATACCTAATTGCCGCTCTACCGCCTTGAAGCCACCATATAAATTGTTCCTCCAGCAATCATGCATCAGGTCATGGTGATGAAAATGCTCTCTCAGATTTACCCTCAGACGGAAATTGATAAAAGGAAGGTCAAAGCGGCTGCCGTTGTATGTATAGATTGTATCCACACAACGCAAGGTCCTGAGCAAGTTAGTCCTCGTTGCATCATCCCCAACAAGTTGAACCAGCCTATTCTCCATGCCATTGGCTAAACAGACGCCAATAACGGTTATTTCGTCATAAAACGAGCATAAGCCTGTGGTCTCAATGTCAAGATAAGCATCAAATGGTAGCTGCAACCTGCCGCCTTCCTTTCCAATACCCCCTATTTTGACATATGATAGCATATGTTTGGGAAAGTGGCACAGCTTTGTGTTCTTATGCTCACTACATGGTATCACTTCGACTTGGGAGCAAAGAAGCATTTAGCTAAACAATTATCGAAGGAGAGCGAATATGAGAGAGTGCACCATGGAGCAAAACAAGGAAAAATGCAACTGTACCTATGAACCATGCAGCAGAAAGGGCATTTGCTGCGAATGTATAAGATACCATTGGCGGTTAGGCGAGCTGCCTGCCTGCCTTTTCCCCGACGACGTGGAGAGGACTTATGACCGCTCTATCGAAAAATTTATCGAGACCTATCAGAAAAGAGGACGGCGGTAAATAGTAACAGGTAAATTTTTCCAAAGTTGCCCCTCTTAATCTTAAGAGGGGCAAGGGGAGTTATGAATAAATACCTCTATGACGATCCAACCACAAAATTAGACCGACGCCGCCTCAAGAAGAATGCAACCGATACTGAGCAAGCAAACAGCAACATGATGCTCATCGTGATAGGTGTCTCAGGGAATTAAACATTCGTGTGATAAGATTCCGGAATCCCGACAAGTCGGGACAAAATGTGGAGGGGGTAAGGAAAAGGATTAAAGATAAGGCCGTGAAACGTTCATAACCCCCTTTATCCCCCTTACCTTAAGGGGGATAATGAAGGAGAGAGCCCTTACTTCAAGAGGGAACTTGTCGAAAAACTAAACTGCGGTGGTGAATAACAGTTCAAAGTGGACAGGCAGATTGCTGGATAGTTTGCTATACTTCTCCTAGTATGCCAAGAATAGATAACCGCGCTGACAATGAGCTTCGCCCCGTGCGCGTAATTTTAGGGTACCAGAGTTTCGCCGAGGGTTCAGCTTTAATTGAACTGGGGCAAACAAGGGTGCTGTGCTCTGTGAGCATGGATGAAAGGGTGCCCAGCTTTCTTAGAGGCGGTGGCCAAGGTTGGGTTACTGCGGAGTATGCTATGCTGCCTCGCTCCACAGTTACTCGCACACCGCGCGGCAAGGGAGAAGGAAGAAGCCAGGAAATCCAACGCCTGATCGGCCGCAGCTTAAGAGCAGCGACTAACTTAGCCATCCTGGGAGAAAGGACACTTGTAGTAGATTGTGATGTATTGCAAGCAGACGGCGGCACCAGAACAGCAGCTATCACCGGTGGATACGTTGCTCTTTATCACGCTTTCCATAACTTAAGAAAACAGGGCGTTTTGCCATTTATGCCCTTAACTAAAATGATAGCAGCCACCAGCGTGGGCATTGTGAATGGCAATATACTACTTGACCTTTGCTACGAAGAGGATTACCAGGCTGAAGTTGATTTCAATGTGGTCATGACCGACAAAAATGAGTTCGTGGAAATTCAGGGGACTGCCGAGGGCAAACCTTTCTCTAAAGAAGCTGCCGATGCCTTGCTTGCTTTAGCCCAGCAAGGGATAGCTAAACTGTTCAAAATCCAGAAGCAAACCTTAAGGGCTTTGGCTTGAATTTGCCTGCCTTGTTATTGCCATTTTTGCGTTTGCATTGACAATCGCCCTGTTTTATACTTTAGTTTTGCTCCAACTTATACGAGGTTTTTAGAAATATGACACAGCTGGAATTAGCGCGAAAGGGCACTGTTTCACCCCAGATGAAGCACGTAGCCGAAAAAGAAGGGGTGGAGACGGATTTTATCATCCAAGGCTTGGTTGATGGTGAAATCACAATTCCGGCCAACGTTAATCACACAAACCTAGTCCCCTGCGGCATAGGCAAAGGGCTGAGGACCAAGGTCAATGCTAACATAGGCACATCCTCAGATTTTTGTGATTTGAACATGGAACTAAGGAAATTAC
>JAUWGZ010000003.1 GCA_030606165.1 Dehalococcoidia bacterium | reverse complement strand
TATCCGTAAAGGGGAACTAGCAAAAGGAGATGTCTTGGCCGTAGCAAAAACAGCCGGAATCATGGCCGCGAAAGAAACTCACCGTCTCATACCTCTGTGTCACCCTCTCCAGCTCACCCACATTGCAGTTGAATTTAAGCTCCTCGAAAATGGTAATTTTGTTGAGGTTACTGCCAGCGCCAAGGGAGTTGGGAAAACAGGATTCGAAATGGAGGCGCTGGTAGCGGTATCTGTAAGTGCTTTGACTATTTATGACATGTGCAAAGCAGTGGACAAAAACATGACCATTGGAGAGATTCGCTTAGTAAGGAAGAGCGGAGGCAAAAGCGGGCTTTACCTAGCCGACTAACTCTTCCAGCACCATCTTAACCGCTTCGGGAATTGCCTGCTCCACCTCAGGCGTGCATTTCTCGCTGAAGTTAGTAATATCTTTGGCTTCTACAGTGAATATCGTGATCTTTTGGGGCATCATTAAGTTAAGCATCTTCCCCAATTCTAGAGCAGTAACCAAGTTTATTTGATGAGGTGAGGAAAGATGTTTGGCGTAGGAAAAATCTTCAGGCTTCATACGATATATTTGACCTGCCTTTCCTTTTTTGGTTTGGATGGCATCAATGATAATAACTTTATCATAGCCCACGATAGAATCTAAGAGACGAAGGCCAGCTTCACTTGTTTCAGCCACAGTTATTTGGGGGTCGTTGAGCTTCTCCCCCACCTCTTGCGCCACCTTAATCCCCACTCCGTCATCAGATAAAATAGGATTTCCCGTCCCTAAAACCAGGGTTTTCATTTCGATTCGTGAAAACTTGTTATGAGATGCCCTGGCTCAGTTTCTTAAGCTCGTTGCCCTGGGCGTCATAGATGGTCACTTCCAGAGGCGCTTGCCCAGGGAGAGAGTGAGTGGCACAGGCAAGACAGAGATCGTAGGGACGCCATGCCATCTCGATGCGGTTGAGCAAACCTTCAGTTATCTCTTTACCAGGTTTTATCAGGTCTACGGCTGCCTTTTTGATAGACATGGAGATAGCCGCGTGGTTATTGGTAGTGCCGACAATCAAGTTGCACTTCTTTATAATCCCTCTTTCGTCAGTTATGTAATGATGGGTAAGTGTACCTCGCGGGGCTTCAACAATACCTATCCCTTCGTCAGGCGTTGCCGTAGGAATGGTACGAATATCCGGGCTGGTTATCTCCGGATCTCGAACAAGCTCCACCATTCTTTCAGCGGCGTAAAGAAGTTCAATCAGGCGTGCCCAGTGGGTTGCCAGAGTATAGTGGGCTGGCTTGCCACCAAGAGTGGAATACATCTTTTCATATTCTTCCTGAGCTAGAGGAGTTGCCATACCATCGGCAGCATTTAGCCGTGATTGAGGTGTGCATCGATAAACTCCACTATCTTTGCCGTCAACAAAACCTTTCCAGCCGACATTCTTAAGATAAGGGAACTTGAGATATGTCCAGGGCTCGACATGTTCCGCCACATGCTCCAGATAGTCCCGAGGGGCATACTTACAGAACTCTTTGCCCTCAGGGTCAACCACACGAACTTTGCCATCGTAGAAATTGACCTTATTATTTTCATCAACCAACCCCATAGAATAAGTCCGGTGGGTAAAAGTATCGCTCAGGACCATGTCCAAATACTCTTTGTTCTTGAGAACCACGTCATCAAAGACTTTGAGCGATAATTTGCCGAACTCCACCGACGATTTGGCTATTTCTTCTATCTTTGCCCTTTCCTCTTCATTTATGGCCTTGCTTACACCGCCGGGCAATCCGAAGCAGGGGTGTATTGGACGGCCACCAATTGTCTGGATAACCCAGTGATTTTCATGGCGTGTCCTGATTACAGCGCCTCCCAGCTCCAATCCTACCTTGGCGATTACTCCAAGTATATTGCGCTCAGCAGGAGGAGCATCCGGTCCCATAACGAAATCGGGGGCAGCAAGGATATAAAAGTGGGTAGTATGGTCAGTCACATAGAACGCGCTATAAAGAAGCTCACGCAGCTTTTTGGCTGTGCTGGTTGGTTCGACATGGAACAGGGCGTCTAAGGCTTTGGTTGATGCCATATGGTGGGCTTCAGGGCAGACGCCGCAGATACGCTGAGTTATCTGGGGCATATCCTCAGCCGGGCGGCCCTCGGAAAATTTCTCGAAGCCTCTGAGCTCGGGAACCTGGAAATAAACATTGGCTACCCCGCCATCGTCATTGAGGAAGATGGCAATTTTACCGTGCCCTTCAAGTCGGGTGATGGGGTCTATCATTATTTTTTTCATTTTATCCTCGCCCTCCTGAGTAATGAATCTGGCAGACTGTAGCGATAAAAAGTGCCTGCCGGGTCAGGAATATCATCAATTATTTTTTGGATTTCCTCAGGGTCGTTGGAGTCAATGATAGACGAAAGAGCACTCAAAAAATGAGCCCCCTGGTCAATTACTCCTTCCACTGGTCCATAACAGCCGGTGCAAGGCATATTGGCTTGAGGGCAGAGAGCACCACAGCCGCCCCGAGTAGCTATGCCGTAGCACAACAATCCCTGCTCCAGTAGACATATTTCCGGGTCAGGGACTATTTCGTAAGGTCTATAGAATTTTTTGATTTTCTTTTCCCCTTTCTTACGAGGACACTCATCACAAACAGCCTTTACCGCGTGACTTATGACAGTCCCTTTCGGTGGTAACTTGCCTGTAATCAAAGCTTCAAGGGCAAGCCAGGTAGTCTTTTCTTCCGGGGGACAACCGGGGACGAAATAATCGACATCCACGGTTTGGGCCAGAGTCTTAACCGTATCATAGAACTCAGGGAGCTCAAGCTCACCCTCGGGCACCTTAACTTTCGTCTGAGGGAAAATTTTCCCAGGATTATCAGTCGTTGGGGTTTCTATGTAGACGTGCTCGAATGTCATCTGCCGATTGTAGAAGTTAGACAGCCCGGGGATACAGCCTTCATAGGAACAAGAGCCATAAGCGATCATTATTTTAGATTTGGCTCGTAAGAGCTTGGCAACATGCTCATTCTCCGAAGTCCGAATAGCACCATTAAATAGACAGGCATCAATACTTTTATCTGGCATCTTCTCTACATCAGCATACTTGAAATCCAGGCCTATCGGCCAGAACACGATGTCGGCGGCCTCAGCTAGCTTCAAAATCTTTTCGCCTATTGCTAGGGTGGCGATGTCACAACCACCACAACTAGCCGCCCAGTAAAGAGCTATCTTAAGTTTAGCCATGCTTTGCCCCCTTAGAACTCTGCTTTAAATTGTCCAATGTACTTGGCCCCAAGTTTTTTATGGATTGCGTAAAACTATTAGCTACCTCCGCAAATTTTGCTCCTTCAGATGCAGAAACCCACTCCAGCCGAACTCTTTCTTCCTCTATCCCAAACTGCTTCAACACCTTCTTAAGTAACGGGATGCGGCGCATTGTCTTGTAATTCCCTTCAATATAGTGGCAATCACCGGGATGGCAACCAAGAACTAACACGCCATCAGCACCAACGCTAAGGGCCTTAAGGACCAAAAAAGGGCTTACTCTGCCGCTGCACATCACCCTGATTATCCTGATAGCAGGGGGGTATTGCATTCTAGAAGTGCCAGCCAGGTCAGCACCGGCATAAGAGCACCAGTTACAGCAAAAAGCTACTATTTTTGGTTCAAAGTTGTCCATCTATCCTCCTAAATTAAACAAAAAGAGTAGTGCCAATCCACCCTTACTTGCCAGCTCAATAGCACGGATAACTAATACCATTATACTAATTTTGCAGGTGACTAAATAATCTATACGCTAAACTATTCGACACTACCCCCTCAAATACTCATCTATATCCCTTGCTGCGCGGCGGGCAGCGCCCATAGCGCTTATTACCGTAGCGGCGCCGGTAACTATATCCCCACCAGCCCAGACTCTGTCCTTCATCGTCTTGCCGGTAGTATCATCAGCCACTACCGTACCCCACTTGGTTGTCTTCAAATCGGAAGTAGTTTGAGCAATAAGGGGATTGGGACGGGTGCCCAAGGCAGCTACCACCATATCCACATCCAGGATAAACTCACTTCCCTCTTTGGCAATGGGGCGCCGCCGACCGCTCTCATCAGGCTCACCCAGCCCCATCTCGTAACACTCTATACCAACTACCCAGTTCGACTCACTGCCGATATACCTCTTTGGGTTGGTCAGCAGCTTGAACTGGATTCCTTCCTCCTTGGCATTCTCAACTTCCTCACGGCGGGCAGGCATCTCTACCTCTGAGCGACGGTAGATAATGTAAACCTCGTCAGTACCAAGTCGGAGAGCACACCGGGCTGAGTCCATAGCCACATTACCACCACCAATCACTGCCACCCTTCTGCCCACAAACACCGGCGTATCATATTCAGGAAACTGGTACGCCTTCATCAGATTAACCCGGGTCAGGAACTCATTCGCTGAATAGATGCCATTTAAGTTCTCGCCGGGAATGTCCATAAACATGGGTGCTCCGGCACCAGTACCCAAGAAAATAGCATGGTAGCCGCTCTCCAGCAATTCATCCAGCGTCACCACCTTCCCCACTACCGAATCCAGCTCAATCTTCACCCCCAGGGAAGCGACGTAGGCAACCTCAGCCTGCACAATTTCTTTGGGTAGCCTGAACTCGGGGATGCCATACATCAGCACCCCGCCAGCTACATGCAATGCCTCAAGAAGAGTAACGCTATGGCCGAGCTTGGCTAAATCGGCAGCGGCAACCAGTCCGGCTGGTCCGGAGCCGACCACCGCCACCTGTTTACCAGTTGGTCTGGGCGGCTCGGCCTTGGGGTTCAGCGCCCCTATATTAGTCCGCTCCCAGTCAGCCACGTAACGCTCCAAGCGTCCGATGGCAATAGGCGCTCCTTTCTTAGCTAGCGAGCATGCTTGTTCACACTGTGTCTCTTGCGGGCAGACCCGCCCGCAGATGCCGGGCAGGCTGTTCTTATCCTTGAGTATCCTTACCGCTTCGGGCATATTATCATCAAGGACAGCCTTGATAAAACCGGGGATATCTATCTCCACCGGGCAGCCATCGGTACAGGAATGCTTGGGACACTGGATACAACGGCTTGCCTCGGCTTTAGCCTGCTCGGCGCTGTAACCCAAGGCAACCTCGTTAAAGTTTTTACCCCGCGTCTTGGGGTCCTGCTTTGTCATTGGCTCTCTGTTGAGATTCAGCTTAGCCATGTATGTTGCTTAGGCCTCCATTCAAGAACGCTTGCCCATCCGAGCCTGCCACTGCTCAAAAGAGCGTTTTTCTTCATCAAGATAAATACGCAGTCGGGCTGAGAGCAAGTCCCAGTCTACCTGATGCCCGTCAAAATCAGGCCCGTCCACGCAGGCAAACTTGGTTACGCCACCAACGGATACCCGGCAGCAGCCACACATCCCGGTGCCATCAACCATTATTGGATTCAGGCTAACAATAGTCTTCACCCCGAAAGGCAGGGTGGTCTGGGCACAGAACTTCATCATGATGCTCGGGCCAATGGCAATGACTCGGTCAACCTTCTCCTCACTCTCAAGCAGCTCCTTCAGTGGCTCAGTTACTACCCCTTTGCGACCATACGTGCCATCATCAGTAGTAACTATTAGTCGCTGGCTGACACTGCGTAGTTTATCTTCCCAAAAGAGCAAGTCCTTGCTCCGTGCCCCCAAAATGGAGATAATCTTGTTTCCCTTCTCCTTCAGTGCCTTGGCAATAGGCGTTATTGACGCAGCACCAACCCCTCCCGCCACACAGGCTACAGTACCAAATTTGTCAATATGCGATGGTACACCAAGGGGACCAACAAAGTCAGCAATGAAGTCACCGGCTTTCAGCAACGCCAGCCTAAAGGTTGTCGCTCCCGCTTCCAGAAACACCAGGGTAACACTGCCTTCCTTCCCATTCCAGTCAGCAAGCGTCAGAGGAATACGCTCGCCCCTTTCATCAATCCTGATGACAACAAACTGCCCCGCCAGCGCTTTTCTAGCAATTGCCGGTGCTTCGATTTTGAACAGATGAATTTTCGTCCCTAAAGTCTCTCTAGAAATAATCCGAAACATTTGGTGAACTCCATCCCAATTCATTTAGCTAAATAAAGCTTCTACCTGAGCTAGAATTTGCTCATCAGTGAAGTAGTGCATGGCGATGGCTCCTGAAGGGCAGGCAGCACCGCAGGTGCCACAACCCTTGCATACTGCTTCATTGACATGGGACACTCTCTTCCCATCTCTAGGCTGAAGCTCAATAGCCTGAAAGGGGCACAAAAGTTCGCAAATGCCACAGCCTGAGCACTTATCCTCATTAACCAAGGCGTTTATCGCCTCAGGCTTGACATAACCCATTCTCAGGGGACCGGCCGCTTTTGAAGCAGCAGCGTAGGCTTGAGAGATTCCTTCGGTCACATCTGTAGGCCACTTTGCTGAGCCACAGATGTAAATACCATCCATAGCAAATTCCACAGGTCGGAGTTTTAGGTGCGCTTCCAGGAAGAAACCAAACTCATCTAAGGAGACTTTAAGCATCTTAGAGATATCTTGGTTATCCTCGGCAGGGATAAGGGGAGTAGTTAGAACGAGCATATCACAGGGAAGTTCTATCTCCTCTCTTCGTAGTTCATGGTATGCCTTTATCTCCTCAGCTTTCCCATCCCCAATAACTTGAGGAGGCCTTTCCAAGCTATATCTGATGAATCTAACTCCCAGTTCCATGGCTTTTCGATAATAGTTCTCGAAGTCCACACCATAAGTCATGAGGTCTCGGTGCAATATCCAGACCTTTGCCTTTGGGTTCGATTCTTTAATAAGGGAGGCATTTTTAATTGCCGTCATGCAGCAGATTCTGCTGCAATAAGTTCTCTCCGGAACCCGGGCTCCCACACAATTGATCATTACAACATTCTGACCTACCGGCTCACCCTTCTTCATCCGTTCCTCCAGCTCTAATTGAGTGAGGACATTAGGCATCTCACCATAGCCATATTGCCCCGTCGGTTTTAACTTATCAGCCCCGATGGCTACTATGATAGTACCTACATTGAACTTACTCTCTTCTCCGTCTTGATTCACAACGACATCAAAATTCCCTATAAACCCGCTGACTTCTTTTACTTTGGCCGAAAGATAAGTCTTAATCTTAGGATCATTCTTGACTTTTTCAATAAGTGGATTGGTTACCTTTGTTGCCTCTTCATTCGTGGGGTAAAGCTTATAAACACTGCGAAGAGTTCCTCCAAGTTCTGGCTCCTTTTCCACCACATGGACTTCGAAACCTTGCGCTGCCAAATTTAAGGCAGCGCCCATGCCTACAACTCCGCCACCAATCACTAAGGCAGAAGGAGTTACCTTGATTTCAATCTCCTCCAGCGGCTCAAGCAGCCTCGCTTTGGCTACTCCCATCCTGATGAGGTCTTTAGCCTTTTCCGTAGCTTTCTCAGGCTCATGCATATGCACCCAAGAGCACTGATCCCTTATGTTAACAAACTCAAAAAGATATTTGTTTAAGCCTACAGCTTCGCAGGCAGACCTAAAGAGCGGCTCGTGAGTCCTAGGTGTACAAGAAGCTACTATGACGCGGTTCAGATTGTGCTCCTGAATCCCCTTCTTAATCGCCGATATCCCCTCTTCAGAGCAGGTGTAGAGATTACGCTCAGCATGCACGACATTAGGCAATCCCTTTACGTATTCCACCACTCCAGGAACATCTACATATGCCCCTATGTTCCTGCCACAATGACAGACAAAGACTCCGATACGAGGTTCTTCCACTTCACTTGCCTCCTTGCGAGTGGAGCGAAGCAATCTCTTCAGCAGCTCTGCCCGCTGCCCCCGAGGCCTGGGTTACAGAATCCGGGATATCACGTGGACTGTGGACATAGCCGCAAGCAAAGATGCCAGGCTTTGTAGTATCCAGAGGTTGCAAGAATCCACCTGGAGTCTTCACAAAGCCATTTTCATCTAACTCTATACCTAATATTTCTGCTAGGTCCTTTGTGATTTGAGGAATCATCGCTTGAGCAAGAACCACTATTTCTGCCTCAAATTTCTTTATTTCCCCAGTAGTTGTATCCTCATACCAGATAATAGGGTTATCATTCTCAGGGTTAACTTCGATCCTGCCCGGGCGACTCCTGATATAAGTCACATTATAGTCGCTTTTAGCCCTGGCAATATATTCCTGGAACCTTTTGCCTACAGCCCTCATATCCATATAAAAGACAGTGGACTTCGTCCCTGGCTCATGCTCATATGCCATCATGGCTTCCTTAGTGGCATGCATGCAGCAGACGCTAGAACAATATGGTTCACACCTAAAATCGCGGGAGCCAACGCATTGAATGAAGGCTATATTGTGAGGGACCTTGCCATCTGATGGTCGGTCAAGCGATCCCAAAGTGGGTCCTGATGCTGAGGTTAATCTCTCATATTCCATAGCCGTGACGACATTCTTTATCTTTCCATAGCCATACTCTTCCAGTCCTGAGACATCGTAGAAATCTAAGCCAGTGGCGACTATAATGGCGCCAACATCCAGATCCACAATCTGGTCAGCCATGTCATGAACGATTGCCTTAGCTTCGCAAGCGTTTTCACATCCCTTACATTCGAGCTTCTCTGTGATTCGTAGGCAGTGATTGGGATCTCTGACGTTTTTCTTAGGCACTGCCTGAGGGAAGGGTAAATAGATGGCCTTTCTCTGCCCCAGGCCCAAGTTAAACTGATCAGGCACCAGGATGGGGCAAACATTTATCCGTGTGATAGCATCCTTCGGGCACTCTTCCATACACTTCCAGCAGCCGGTGCAATCCAAGGGAGTATAGATTGGCTTCTCACAGTTACATTCCTCCGCCTGCTCCATGGAACAGGTTATACCTATAAAAACCACGCCCTCTTTACTAAAAACACCTAGTTCTTCAAGTTTATCTAAAGCCCTTTCGTCACATCCTCTAGAAACAATCCCCAATCTTGCATCAGGCCATTTATTTTTGAGTTGACGAACAAAAGTTGCCAGGTTATATCGGGGCTCCAGTTCCAGTTCTTTAAGCTCGTCCTTAGTTGTAAAAAGATAAGGGCTTACATGTCCCCATCTTTTTCGAAGCCCAATGATGCCATCATAGCCTTGGTCTAAGACCTCCTCTGCTTTCGCTATTATGTTTTCCCTATCTAAAATTTTCTCTGCTTCCGTTATTACGGTTGTTTCCTTTTCAGCCATGTTTATCACCCCTTGTAGACTTTCACAGCGCAGACTTTAAACTCGGGGATTTTAGCTTCAGGGTCAAGGTTGCTGCTGGTAAGCTCATTGGCGGGACATTCAGCAAAGTGAAAAGGTATGAATACCACTCCTGGGAGAATTCCATCCGTAACGAAAGCCTTTATCTCAATTTCGCCTCGCCGTGATTTTACTTTTACCTTTTCCCCCTGTGCTATCGAGAGTTTTTTCGCATCTTCAGTATTGAGTTCCACAAAACCGGTAGGGAGTTCCCTCTCCAGGATAGGAATCCTGCGAGTCATAGTCCCAGTATGAAACTGAAACATTAACCTACCCGTAGTCAAGATAAAAGGATATTCCTTATCTGGTAATTCAGCAGGCTCTTTATACTCAATGGCAAAGAACTTTCCCTTACCTCTGGTAAAGGCATCCTTGTGAAGGAACTTAGTTCCGCGATGTCCTTTCGAAGGGCATGGCCAAGCCAGAACCTCTCCATCATCCAATCGCTCATAGGAAATACCGGCATAACTGGGGGTAAGCTGTGCGATTTCCTTCATAATGTCTTGAGCTGACTTATAATCAAATCCTTTGCCCCCCATTTTTTGGCCAAGCTCACCCACTATGAGCCAGTCCGGCTTAGAATCACCTATGGGCTCTATTGCCTTCCTTACTCTTTGAACTCTTCTATCCGTTGTGGTAAAAGTGCCTTCCTTCTCAGCGAAGGAACAGGCTGGCAATATCACATGGGCGAACTGTGCCGTCTCAGACAGGAATATATCTTGTACCACCATGAAATCGAGAGAACTGAGAGCCTTCTTTAAGTGATTTATATCCGGGTCAGAAAGCATGGGATTCTCTCCCATTATATACATTGCTTTAAGCGAACCATTAAGAGCAGCATCTGGCATCTCAGTAACAGTGAGCCCTACCTCTTGTGGCAGCTTAACCCCCCAGGCTTTTTCAAATTTGGCTCTTGCCGTCCCATCTGTAACTGATTGATAGCCCGAGTAAACATTTGGCAAGCCGCCCACATCACAGGCACCCTGGACATTGTTTTGCCCGCGAAGCGGATTTACCCCTGTTGACTCGCGACCAACATTCCCGGTGAGCATTGCCAGATTGGCGCAAGATTCCACGTTATCAGTGCCGGTGGTATGCTGCGTTATACCCATGGCATATAGGATGCTCGCTTTTTTGGCTTCGCCATAAGTTCGAGCTGCCCCCTCCAAAGCAGCTTGGTCAACTCCGGTTATTTCGCACACTCTCTCTGGTGGGTATTCTTTCACTTTCCTTTCCAATTCCTCAAACCCTTCGGTACGCTGGGCAATGAAATCCTTGTCAGCCAAATCCCAAGAAAGGATGAGATTCATAATGCCATTAAGCAGGCAAACATCCGTTCCTGGCTTATGCTGAAGATAAACATCAGCAAACTCAACTAGAGGTGTACGGCGCGGGTCAACCACAATCAACTTGGCTCCCTTTTCCTTGGCCCGTAGAACCCTTGAGCTTATGAGGGGATGCTGCTCTATCGTATTGCTTCCTATCACGAAAATACAATCCGCACCTTCCACTTCTGGTACGCTGTTTGTCATCGCTCCACTGCCAAAAGACTTGACTAAACCCAGCACCGTCGAGGCATGACAAAGTCGAGCACAATGGTCAACGTTATTTGTGCCAATGACCGCCCGGGCAAATTTCATCAGGACAAAATTTTCCTCATTGGTACACTTAGCAGATGAAAGGACACCTACGGAATCAGGGCCGTGTATTTGCTTTATCTGGCTTAGCTGTTTACTCACGATGTCTAAAGCTTCATCCCAGCTTGCCGGTTCAAATTTGCCATCTCTTTTTACCAAGGGTGACTTGAGCCGGTCAGGGTGGTTGACAAAATCTGCTGCATTTCTTCCCTTTATACAAAGCTTTCCTTCACTTATTTCGTCGGTCTTGCAAGGAACCACTCCAGCTATCTCATTATCCATAGTCTGGAGATAAAACTGACAGCCACAGCCACAGAAAGGACATACGGTTAATACAAAGTCACTATTCATTTCCTTCCCTCCCTCTTGGCTGCAGGTTGTTTCTTCTCGGCTTTGGGTTGCTTGCGCACTGCTTGCACGAGTTTCTTTTTCGTCTCCGCATCTAAGCCCGGAGTGATTTCAAAAATTGACTCAGGAGGTTGACGCTGCATAAGCTGCTGGATAGTACGCAGAGGTATACTCATAGGACAAGTCTCTTCGCACATACCACAGTTAATGCAGTTATCGCCAACGCGATAAGCCCTTATTATGTGAAAGAGAGGAACAGCAGGAGGTATTTCCCCGGGCGTGATCCACTCTGGATCTTCTAGTTCAGTTTTGTCATAAATCCATACAGGGCAAACATCACGGCATCCGAAGCACTTTATGCATCTGCTGAGTTCTTTCTGCCAAAAATCCATCCGTGATTTCTCGTCCATTAAAGCTATCCGCTGCGCCAACGTTTCAGGTTCTCTTCCTTCTCGTTCTTCTGGAGGAAGCTCAGTGAAATTTCGCCTTTCAAGCACAATGTTGGTCATCGCATGCTTTTCCTTATTCTCTTCAACACAGGCTTGGGCGCATTCACCACACTGGATGCAACTCGCCTCGTCTATCCTAATCCTGTCAACCCAAATTTCACCCTCAAACTCCTTTGTGTCAGTTAACTCCATCTGAGAGCATTCCCCGCAGCCGGTGCACTTATCCCAATCAACGTACGTCGCCTTCTTCTTAACCTTGACCCTGAAATTTCCTACCTCTCCCGAGACTCCCTCGACCTCGGAATAGGTCAGAAGTTCTATATTAGGATGCTGGCTTGCCTCTATCATCTTAGGAGCGAGAATACACATGGCACAATCATTAGTGGGAAAGGTCTTATCTAGTTGTGACATCCTCCCCCCGATGCTGGGCGTCTTTTCCACCAAATACACCTTAAAGCCCATATTGGCCAGGTCAAGTGAGGACTGAATTCCAGCGATGCCACCACCGATTACTAATACCGATTTACGTCCGTTCTCTCCGTTCATTATTAGTCTCCCATAGCGCTTGCTACCAGGTTTGCCAAATCCATTATCTCAATATTTGGCATTGATCGCTTTTCCTCTCCCTTATCTATCATGGCACATCTAAAATGGGTTTGACATTTGGGACAACAGGTTATGAGCGTCTCAGCCCCGGTTGCAGTTGCCTCAGACAACCTTTCCGCCCGGAGCATGTTGGAGCACGAGTCACAATTAGTCCAAGCACTGGTGCCACAGCAAATAGAATCCCATCTACTATATTGCATCTCGACAAGTTCTATGCCGGGAATAGATTCAAGTATCTTTCGAGGGGCATCATAGACTCCCAGATGCCTTCCCAACCTGCATGGATCTTGGTAGGTCACCTTTTTTTTCACTTCATTAAACTTCAACCCATCCTTTTCTATTCTCTCCGCCAGAAATTCAGAGATATGTTGTAACTCACAACCTACATCAAAGCCGTAATTTGGATAATCCAGCTTGAATGTTCGGTAGCCTTCAGGGCAGGAGAATATTATTTTCTTCACGCCGGCCTCTTTTATTTGGGTGGCATTGTGCTCGGCTAGTTTCTTAAATGTCTCTATATCGCCAGTCCAAAGCGCATCATGACCACAGCATTTCTCATTAGGAAGCAGCTTGGGCTCGATCCCCAGCAAGTTCAAGGTCTTGAGGCTGGCCTTGGTTATGTCCAGAGCATTGAATTCGATATCCTCAAAGATGGGTTCAAAATATGGAGCACACCCAACCCAAAAAAGAACATCGGAGTCATCAGAAGTACGATATTCATCAGATAGCCATTCCAATCTTCTTTGCTTAATGTCAAGACTTGTCATAAGTCGTGCCAGAGATTGTAGTTGCCCCGAGTGGGCACAAATTCCATGCTGTCCATTATCCTGGGCCATAGCGCGGGCTTTGCGGATGAAAACAGGAAAATCAACATCAGAGGGGCATCTCTGCTGACAAGTGTAACAAGTTAAGCAGGAGAAAAGTTCTCGGTTGAAGATCAAGTCATTCTCAAATCCCAGTAGAGCATTTTCAATCATCATCCGCGGAGAGAAGGCTGGATCATATTTGGCGACAGGACATACACTAGTACATTTGCCACACTCCAGGCAGTAATAGGTCTTAGTTTCTTGAATAATGTCCTCTAAACTCAAACCGCTACCTTCTCCTTTCTTAAAGATGAAAAGGGTGAAGGCCCTAGCTTCTTAAGTTGATCGACAAATTCCTTGACTACTCTGGCAAACACCGTTCCCTCGGAAGTAGATATCATTTCGCGCCTTAGTCTTTCGTCCTCCAAACCAAGAATATGGACTAGCCTCTTTAGCTTGGCAAACATGGCATCGCACTTTACCGGGCCATCGATATAATGGCAATCTGTGTACTTACAACCAGAGACTATGACTCCATCAGCTCCTTTTTCAAACGCTCTTAAGATATAATCGGCATTTATCATCCCGCTACACATCAGCCTCACAATATAGACATTGGGAGGATATTGAAGCCGGGCTGTCCCGGCTAAATCGGCTGCAGCATAAGTACACCAGTTACAGGCAAAAGCAACAATCTTTGGCTCAAACTCAGCCATGGTACACCTCCAATAAGCCATCAACCAAACTCTCTATTTCCTGCATATTGAAATGCCTAATGGATATTGCTCCCGTGGGACAGACAACAGCACATGCTCCGCATCCTTTACATAGGGCTTCATTTATACTGGAAACCACGCCTCCATTCTTGCTAATGATTGTGGGGGCGTGAAAAGTGCAAATTTCCTCACAACGTCCACATCCATGACAAATTGTTTCATCAACGTGGGATACAGCTGCTTCCGTGGTGACCTTCCCTTTGCTTATCAAAGACAAAGCCTTAGATGCTGCCGCGGATGCCTGGGCTACGGTATCGGGAATATCCCTTGGTGCTTCACAGCAACCAGCGATGAAAACTCCGTCTGTCGCCGTGTTTACCGGAGCAAGTTTAGGATGGGTTTCCAAGAAGAATTTGTCGCCTCTTTGACCTATGGTAAAACGGCTAGCGACCTCACTGGCATCAGACCGAGCTTGCAGGGCAGCACAGAGGATAACCATGTCTACTGGGACACGGACTATCTTCCCCAGTAAGGTATCCTCAGCCACAGCAACCAGTTTCCCCTTTTCCTCTTCAGTTATAGCTTGGTCGGTTATTTTGGCAACTTTGCCCCTGATGAAATTGACTCCCATCTCCGAAACGTGTTGGTAAAATTCCTCATAGGCTTCTCCAAAGCAGCGCATGTCAATATAAAATTCATATACCTCGGCTTTGGTAAATTCTTTTATCAATTCCGCATATTTGAGACCATACATGCAGCACACTCTGGAGCAATACTCATGGTAATTCTTATCGCGGCTGCCTACGCAATGGACTATGGCTACACTTTCTGGTTCTCTACCGTCTTTAAGTTGAATTTGTCCCTGGGTTGGTCCTCCAGCACAGGTTATCCTCTCAAATTCAAGTCCAGTTAGAACATTATCGTACTTCTTGTATCCGTAGTGGGTTATGACACTAGGATCAAACTGATCGTAACCAGTAGCCAGAATGGCTGAACCTACCTCTATCTCAACCGTCTCCTCTTTCATTTCGTGGTTAATCGCTTCCTGTTCACACACCTTCACGCATTCAAAGCATTCCGAACACACGCCACAATTGAGACAACGCTTAGCCTCCTCAATGGCTGTTTTTTCATCAAAGCCTTGTTCAACCTCGGCAAAGGAGCCTTTTCTCTCACTAATTTGAAGTAGTGGCATGGCAGCTCTTGCTTTTGGCTTGACTCCTTCCGTTGATACCTTCTCTACTTTTTTCGGCGTTATTTGCCTTTCCTCCGTCAGGCTAATGCCTCTTAGATAGCGATCGATGGAAATAGCTGCTTCCTTGCCAGCAGCAACCGCGGCAACAACATCAGCAGGTCCAGAGACTAAATCGCCGCCAGCGAAAACACTATCAATATTTGTTTGTAAAGTAACGGGGTCGACCTCAAGTGTGCCCCAACCGGTGTAGTCTAACTCCTTAGGCAGCATTGTTTTATCCACGGCCTGACCAATGGCGATTACGCAATTGTCGACATTCATGGTGAACTCCGAACCCTTGATAGGTACGGGACGTCGGCGACCACTAGCGTCGGGTTCGCCTAATTCCATCCTGATACATTCCACTGCAGATAATTGACCATCTTTGGACAGGATTTTAGCTGGAGCAGCCAAGGAGTGGAATTTGATTCCTTCTCGCTCGGCTTCCTCAATTTCTGTTCTTATAGCGGGCATTTCAACTTGAGAACGACGATAAACGATGGCAACTTCTTTTGCCCCGAGGCGTAATGCTGCTCTGGCAGCATCAATAGCTGCGTTGCCGCCACCAATAACCGCCACCCGGCTCCCCAATTTCATCTCCACTCCAGAATTCACCATCCTTAGAAAGTCAAGGGAATGGATCACCCCTTTGGTTTCCTCACCAGGAATTCCCATCTTTTGGCTGACGCCAGCACCTGTGCCCAGGAAAATGGCTTTATATCCTTGATTGAAGATTTCAGTAAGATTTTTCACCGGGGTCTTTGTCTTGATTTCCACCCCTAGTTCTTGTATGTAACTGATGTCGTTATCCACTACCTCTTTGGGCAATCTATAATCAGGGATACCATAACTCAGAAGACCGCCTGCCTGAGGGAGGGCCTCGAAAACGGTAATGGCATAACCTTCTCTTATCAAATCGTAAGCACAGGCAAGCCCAGCAGGCCCAGAGCCAATAACAGCCACTTTATCTTCTTTCGTCCTTTCAATTGGGGTTGCCTTTTCTCTACCCACCCTCAGCTCATAGTCAGCTACAAAGCGCTTCAAAGCACGGATGCTAATAGATTCATCAAGCTTCCCCCGCTCACAGTCTAGCTCACAGGGGTGGGTGCAGACCCGCCCAAGAACCCCGGCAAATGGCATAGTTCGTCTAACTAGCTCCAAAGCCTCCTTAAACTTGCCCTGCGAAATAAGGGCGACATAGCCATGAGCGTTGACCCCAGCTGGGCAAGCAATGCGACATGATGAGATGCCTCTTTTGTCAATGGCAAAAGCAGCAGGGACAGCCTGGGGGAGAGGAAGATACGCTGCCTTTCTCATGTGCAAATTCATTTCAAACTCATCAGGCACCTCAACAGGACATGCCTTAGCACAGTCTCCACAGCTGTTACATTTGTCAAGGTCGACATATCTAGGCTTCTTTCTCACTTTGACCTTGAAATTGCCAATATAGCCTGAAACCTCCTCCACTTCGCTTGAGGTCATTAATTCAATATTAGGATGGTGACCAACGTCAGTCATTTTTGGTGTGAGAATGCATTCCGAACAGTCCAAAGTGGGGAAGGTCCTATCGAGCTGGATCATGTGTCCGCCGATGGATGGGTCGCGTTCTACCATATAGACTTTCTTACCCCCATCAGCAATATCTAAAGCAGCCTGAATGCCAGCGATCCCCCCACCAACAACTAAGACGTTAGGATTAACTGGAACCTCCTTAACCTCTAGAGCTTCATGCCAGTAAACACGCCTTACTGCAGCACGCACAAGATCCTTGGCTTTCTCTGTAGCTCGCTTCTTTTCTGTAGCATGGGGCCAGGAGCAGTGCTCCCGGATGTTAGCATGTTCATACAAATAAGGATTTAGCCCAGCATCCTGACAAGCCTTACGAAATGTAGGCTCATGCATTCTTGGCGAGCAAGAAGCAACCACAACTCGATTGAGCCCTAGCTCTTTGATGTCCTTCTTTATGAGATCCTGCCCTGGATCAGAACACATATACCTGTAGTCACGAGAGACCACTACATTGGGTAGAGTTCCAGCATACCTGGCTACCTCTTCCACATTCACTACGCCAGCGATGTTTAAGCCGCAGTGGCAGATGTAAACGCCAATCTTTACATCTGCCATTTTGATTCCTCCATTATTACATTGCCTCAGCAACAAGCTCAGCGATATCTTTAACCTGCATGGTCTCTGCCTTGCCCATGGAGAGCACACTATCCCTATAGTTTAGGAAGCAGTAAGGGCAGGCCAGAGCTATAATATCAGCGCCCCTTTCAACCGCTTGCTCCACCCTTATATCAGAGAACCTTTCCCCTTTCGGCGTATCCATCCAGATTCTACCGCCACCACCACCACAACAAAGAGCATCCTCACGAGCATCGGGAAATTCTATTAATTCCAGGCCGGGAATGCTTTGCAAAACTCTCCTTGGCTCGTCATAGACCTCATTGTGTCTCCCCAAATAGCAGGGGTCGGAATAGATTACCTTTTTGTTTATCTTTTTAGAGAGCTTCAATTTCCCCTGCTCGATAAGTGAAGCCAGGTATTGGGTGATATGAATTACTTCAAATTTGCCTCCGAGCTCGGGATACTCATTTTTGAAAGTGTGGTAGCAGTGCGGTGAGGAAACTACCACGGTTTTGACACCATTACTGGTAAAGAGATTAATATTGTTTTGGGCCAGACTTTGAAACGTATCTTCATACCCGGCTTTTCTAATTGCCTCACCGCAGCATTTTGCTTCAGTGCCTATAAGGCCATAATTAATCCCAAGCTTATTGAAGATTGTGGCGGTAGATCGAGCCACTGTTTTTACATCAGGATCATAGGACGGAATACAGCAAGGGAAATAAAGTATTTCAGTACCCGAGGAAAAACTTTTCACCTTAAGTTCTTTGGCCCAGTCATCTCGCTTTTCTGGTGCCTCACCAAGTGGATTACCTACGCCAGCGATGTTCTTAGCTGAAATTCTCAGGGCATCAGGGACAACGCCGATGCCCAGGCTAGCTACGGCTCGGCGCATAGCCCTCATGACATCTATTATCTCGACGCCTCGGGGGCAGCGCTGAACACAAGCTCGACAGGTGACGCAAGTCCAGACATCTTCGCTGCCAAAATCAGTTGCCCCAAGCTGAGCTTCATGCATGATGCGGCGAACGACAAAACTTCGGACCAGGTTCCAGGGACAAATACCGGTGCAAAGACCACACTGGTAACACAATTTGAGTGGTTCGCCACCAGCCTCGAGTATCACATCTGTGGCTTCCTTGTAAGGACTTAGCACTTCCATTTTAATATTTACCTCGACTCTTCAGAATTGGTTACAAAAAAGGGTGGCCTTACAAAAGCGTTGCAGCCACTCTTTTTCTCCGGAATATAGATTGAAGCACGACTGCGAAGTATAACAAACCCCGGCAAGAAAGACAAACCTCTGTGCTAGCCTTCTGGCAAAATGGTTAGTGATTTTCTAAGAGCTTTTCTTAAATTGGGTTCGGGAGCAGATGAGAGAATTTCTTATGATGCCAACATTGTGTGGCCATCTTCTCGGCTAAACTAGGCCTACCACAAGTCGCTAGCTGGTAAAGAAAAGGGGTCAGATGCCTTATTAGATACCTGACCCCTTTATGCCAGTCAGACCTGTACCGCTATTTTGCCGCAATACTAACTAACCTCGCCTTTAGCGCTTGTTTCCTTTTTACGCAGGGCCTCCCGACGAGCTGCTAGCTTGGCCATCTTTTGCTCTAGGGCATCCTGCATAAACTGACCAAATTCGCAGGTTGCACATTGGAACAAACGCGTGCAAAGCCGATAGGAGACATCGCCCTTGAGGGCATAACGGCAAATCCTCTGTGGTCCCGGTAGCTCCTTAAACTTCTCCAGAGCCTCGTCGAGCTCTGACGCTTCACCAGCGGCTATTTTATCCTGCATCGTCTGGTCAAACTCGCAGGTAAGGCAGTCATAATTCCGGGTGCAGATCCTGTAAGAGACCACTCCCATCTTTGACCAGAGACACTCGTTGATTTTCACCGCTTCTTCAACAGCACCCTCACCTTCAGGCACCTCAACCCTGGGCTTCACCATTTCTTCCTTCGCCTTTCGGACCCAGACTCGAGTTTCTATGTGTCCTGGAGCGATGTGTAAAATGGACTGAAATTCTCTCAGTGCCTCCTTATAGTGGCCTGCTTGGAAGTAAGTCTGGCCTTGCTCCAGGTGGGCAGGAACTTCCTCCTCAGTTATTGCTATAGCTTCCTCAACCTCAGCCTCCTCAACTACCGGGAGTTTCGCTGCGGCTTCCTCAACCTTACCCTCCTTGGGTTTTACTTCCGCCTGAACAGGGCCGAGAACCTCCTCAATCGCTTTCTCCAAGGCGTCGGGGGCAAAGGGCTTGACCATGTAACTCACTGCCCCGATTTTCATCGCCTCCACTGCCGTCTCCACTGAAGGATAAGCAGTAATGATAACCCCCTTAAACTTTGGATTTTGAGCTGTAGCCTCTCTTAACACCTCGAGCCCATTTTTCCCCGGCAGCTTTAGGTCGAGCACGGCAACACCAAATTCCTTTTCTCCGATCTTCTGCAGCGCCTCTTCACCCGACTCAGCAGTGTCCACTTCATAGCCTTCCTCCTTAAGCCAGTCTCGGAGCGACTCCCGCATGATGGTTTCGTCTTCAACGATTAACACTGGTTTCATTTCTTTCACCTCCTTTTGTTGTTTTGCTGGCATTGTTTGTTTATTCATTTTTATCTCCTTCACCCTTTGGTGTCGCAATTTTCTTGCCAAAGTAAAAAGGCTACCCGAATTTCCGGGTAGCCTTTTTCACCAATGCTGAAAATTTACTGTCTCTCTAACTATGTAAAGAAACGAGTCACTCGGCGTCTATTTTTTTACATCAAAACCATACTCCTTTGCCTTGTTGTAGAGTGTCATTCTACTGATTCCCAAAATTCTAGCTGCCTTACTGTAGTTCTCGCCGGTTTCACGGAGAATATTCAAGACATGGTTCCTCTCTATTTCCTTCAGATTTTTCCCTGTTGAAGCTAAACGAGCCGGCGACAGATTTTCCTGAGGCAGGTCAGCAATAGTGATAATGCTATCCTTAGCCAGGATGACTGCCCTTTCAATAGCATTTTCCAGCTCACGGACATTGCCCGGCCAGTCATAATCAAGCGCAAGCTCCATGGCCTCGAGAGAGAACCCTGTGATCTCCTTCTGATTCTCCATTGCAAACTTATGCAAGAAATGTTCAGCTAATAGAGGGACGTCCTCCTTTCTTTCCCTTAAGGGAGGCAATTCAATGTTAACTACATTGAGCCGGTAATAAAGGTCCTCCCGGAATTCCTGCTTTTCTATGGCCTTTCTTAAGTCCTTATTAGTCGCTGAAATAACTCTTACATCAACCCTGATTGGCTCATTGCCACCGACACGAGTAAATTCTTTCTCTTCTAAGACCCTTAACAGGTGGACCTGGATATTGGCACTCATCTCGCCGACTTCGTCCAAAAACAGTGTCCCCCCATTGGCGAACTCGAATTTACCTTTCTTTTGAGCATAAGCTCCCGTGAAGGAACCTTTCTCATGGCCAAATAGCTCACTTTCCAAGAGGCTTTCAGGCAAAGCGGCACAACTAACAGCGACAAAGGGCTTGTTCCGGCGATGGCTCTGAGAGTGAATGGCACGTGCCACCAACTCCTTCCCTGTGCCACTCTCGCCTGTGATCAATATGGTGGCGTTGCTTTTGCCCACAACCTTTATTAGCTCAATCAGCCGCTGCATCTTGGAGCTTTTCGCGATGATATTCTCAAAGCGGTAACGGTCTTCCAATCTCTGCCGCAGGGAGAGGTTTTCCTCAACTAGTTCCTGATGTTCAGCTAATTTTTCGACCAGGAATTCGGCTCTCTCGGGACAAAAAGGCTTTTCAATGTAATCGTATGCCCCTTCCTTCATGGCAGTGATGGCGGTGGGAATGCTGGCATAGGCTGTGATGATAATAACCTCAATCTTGGGTTGCTGTGCTTTAGCTTTTTTCATCAACTCAATACCATCCATACCTGGCATCACCAGATCGGCAATCATGATGCCTGGCTTTTCCTTCTCAATTACCTCTAACGCCTTGTGACCGTTTTCAGCGGTGAAAACCTGATAGCCAACATCCTTGAGCCAGTCGCCTAGCGACTCGCGGACAATAGCCTCATCATCAACCACGAGTATTTTAACCCTTTTCATCGTCGTGGCCTCCCAAGTAGACGCTGAAGGTGGTTCCCTTCCCCACCTCACTTTGTACTTTGATTCTTCCCTTGTGCCTCTCAATAATCCCATGAACTACAGCTAATCCTAACCCTACACCCTTGCCTTTTGCCTTGGTGGTGAAGAAAGGGGTGAAAAGTTTGCCCATGTTCTCTTTTGATATACCACAGCCTGTATCCTGGACATCGATCCTGACCTCGCTATCCACCGCTGAGCTGCGAATGGTCAGCCTGCCCCCATCAGGCATTGCCTGGATAGCATTAAGAGTGAGATTGGTAAATATCTGCTGAAGCTGGTCGAAGTCAGCCATGACCTTAGGCAAGGATGGGCTAAACTCTTTCACAACCTCAACGTTTTGAAGTTGAGCTTGATGGCCTACCATGGCCAAGACCTGTTCTATAACCTGGTTAATGTCCACAAGCCTCAAGGTTGGCTGCGTCTGCCGAGCAAAATCCAGGAGGTTTCGGATTATCCTTGAGCAACGACTCACCTCTGATTCCATCTTGGCAAGGTAATCTAAGGATTCCTCCTTCCTAGCAGTATCCTCAGTTAATTTCTTTGATAGCAACCTTGTGTAGACCAGGACACCGGCCAGAGGATTATTGATTTCGTGAGCGATGGAGGCAGCCATCTGACCCAGGGAGGTCAGCTTTTCAGCCTGGATGAGTTGATCTTGGCTTTCCTTTAGCTGCTGAACATAGGTGCTAAGCTTTTGGTGAGCTATATTTAGCTCGACGTGAGCCTTTTCTTCTTTCTCAACTCGATCTATCAGCATTGCAGTTAATACCCCGAGGAAAGCGGTAAACAGGACAAGGAGAAGCGGCCTGACTAGCGGGTCAGTGTATGGGGAGTAAAAGGTACGTGGCAACACAACACACAAGAAAACAAACGAAGCACCCAGGGCCCCCCGCACTCTGAAAGTTAGAGCTGCGTAGATTATGGGAATTAAAAACAGAGTTCGATGCAAATCGTGAGGAAAAGCATCGGTGAAAAAGCTTCCGAATTGGGCTAAGGGAGTGTATCCCGCATAGTAAACGAGCGTAAGAACTGCCATTAGCGCAGCGATTATCCAGAAGTGTGGGCTTCGCACACCCCTAGACACCTGGTTCTCCGGTAACCATTTAATGGTTTTCATTGCAATGCTATCCTTCCAGCGCTGCCATGTACTCTTTGGAGTGGGATGATCAGTCATAGTTTCCTCTGCTGAGGCAAAGCTTGTTTTCTCTTCCAAGCCGAGGGAAATTTCAACTCCTTTCTTAAATCTGCTATTGAGCGACGGGAAATAGAAACGCCAAATGTTTGTTCAAGTTTAGCTTTAATCGCTTCATCAGAGGGGAATTCCTCCCCTGTTTCAAGAAGCTGCCTGACCAGTTCCTTCCTGAACATTCTCGGCCGAGGAAAGAAATCCTTAAGAGCTTTCTCTTCACCCCAGGGCGTCTCAAGGCTTTTGCCGCCAATGGCGCGGCTAATTGAGCTTGGAACGACCCCAATCCTTTCAGCTAGCTCCTTTTGGCTAAATGGCAGGACAGCTTTGCCGTTACCGGATTCGAAATAGGGTGCTTGCTTTTCCACAATCCCTTGCAATATCCGAGTTACCGTGTCCTTACGGCTATTGATTAGCTCTAGCCTCTTAAATAGCTGCCTGATTTCTTTTGCCTCAGCACCACTGACAACTCCGCTGCCCTTCAATTCCTCAAATCTCTCATAGTCAATCGAATATCTTCCCCGAGCATAAGAAGGTGAGAGATAGCCGATAATAAAACCCTCAGCCCCCCTTTCTATCGAAGCGACCTTGGAGTAGTAAATTCCATGTTCTGAACTGAGAGCAGAAGGGTTGTAAAACTCGTTCATAATGGAGAATTCGTTAATGAGCCTATTTATCTCCTCAACCTCTGCAAGCTCCAAATTGCACTCTTTAGCGACCTCTCCTACGCTTACCCCAGGTTCAGGATATAAGAAATATCGCTCAAAATTCTCCCTACCTATTTTCTTTATCCGACGAAGTACATCTTCTTTGTCAGATAAAAGGGATTCGATATCAAGAGTGCCTGTCCCGGCGGCAATCTCTTCATTAAGCTGATAAAAGCGAGGAGAAATATCCGTCTTAGGATATCTCTGATAGCGAATTATTCTCTCCTTCCGATATAACTTTTTAAACAAGGGGCTGCTTTCTACCTCGGTGGTAAGCCTGTTGAACTCCTCTTCGGGCATCTCCAGCAAACCAGCCTGTTCCAGTCGCATAATCAATTTGAACTCTTGCCGTGCCTGCAAGGATTGTGTTTGTTGAATCTCCATGCTAGCCATTGTATAAATATTTTACATTACATTTAATTGTACTGTCAAGAAAATTTATCTTTTGTGGGACATCACCCCGGTTAAGAGGTTACCGGAGAGCAGACAAGGCTCTCATGTCCCTTAGGGAGTCTTTATCGTTCTACGCCGCGTTCAGTTGTTATTGAGCCCAATACTCCGTTGATTAATCGGGGGGAAGAATCGCCTCCGAATTCCTTGGCTAACTCTATAGCCTCGTTTATAGCTACCTTGAGCGGAGTTTTATCGCTAAATAAAATTTCGAAAATAGCCAAGCGCAAAATATTTCTATCAATGACCGACATTTGCTCCGGGGGAAAAGCTGGAGCAAACTTTTTAATGAGGGCATCAAGCTCAGATTTGTTCTGTAGCACTCCTTTCACAAGCTCCTCACTGAAGCTAAGTGCTTCTTGGGGCAGCGTTTCCCCCGCTCTCAGGTGAGCCAAAGCTTCCTCCGCCTTATGCTTCGTGCAATCAAGCTCATAAAGCGTTTGGAGAGCAACGATTCTCGCTTTTCGCCTGGTGCCAGCCATTAGTTAGTTGGTCCCTCTTTAGATGCTAGCTGCGCTATATCCTCAGGTCCCGATATATTGAAAGTTTGGAGTTCTGAATTGATTCGCCTGAGTAAACCGCTGAGCACTCTCCCTGGACCTATCTCATAAAAGGTGGTGACCCCACCTTGCATCATATATTCCACCGACCTTTGCCATTGGATGCAATTACGAAGCTGCTTCACCAGCTCTTCTTTTATCGAATCAACATCGGTTAACGGCCGAGCAGCCACATTAGATATTATGGGGATGACTGGTGGATGGAACGCAAAGCTCGAGACTATTTTACTGAATTCAGCTATGATTGGCTCCATTAAGGCAGAATGAAAGGCCCCGCTAACCTTCAAAGGAATAACGGCACGAGCACCTTTTATCCTGGCTAATTTATCAGCTTCAGCCAGAGCCTGGGCAGCACCACTGACTACAATCTGCCCGGGACAGTTTATATTGGAGATTTCAGTTCCACTATGAAAGCTTATATCCCTAACTGTTTCTTCACCAAGCCCTATTACAGCCAGCATGCTCCCGGGATTTTTTAGCCCAGCTTCATACATTAATCTCCCTCTTTCCCTGACAAGCAAAACAGCATCAGTCAAGCCCAGCGCACCAGCAGCAACCAGAGCAGTATATTCACCCAAACTATGTCCAGCAACAAACGTGGGAGAGGGGAAATTAGCTATGGTTGCCTCTTCAAGCGCTTTAAGGCAGGCGATGCTGACGACTAGTATCGCTGGCTGGACGTTATGCGTCTTCGTCAATTCCTTCTCTGGACCTTCAAAGCATAAACTAGAGAGGGAAAAGCCTAAAGAAGCATCAGCTCCATCAAAGACTTCCTTGGCTGAAGGATAGCTTTTGTACAGGTCCAGCCCCATACCAGGGCTTTGGGAGCCCTGCCCTGGGAAAACATAAGCTACCTTGGGTAACTCAGACATGCGAACTATTTCTTGGCGGGTTTGACCTCAATTACTTCTCTATCATTGTACCAGCCACAGTTAGGGCAAACATGGTGAGGTAGCTTAGGACTGTGACAATGTGGGCACACATCCGTGGCAGGCGGAGTTAGTTTAAGGTGGCTGCGCCTTTTTCCCTGGCGAGATTTAGCAGTTTTTTTCTTAGGTAACGCCATGTTAATTCGCCTCCTTCATTCCTGGGCATTCAGGTCGACATAGTGGTTTCATGGGCAAATTTATCAAGATATATTGCCGTATTAGCTCGCTCAGGTCAAGTACATTTTTATTATCAATGGTGAACCCTTCTGATTGTTCCGGCAAAGAGCGTGCTACATCACCAGACACATCGGATATCGGAAGAAATTCTTCTTCGGCGGTGAAACTTATTGGGCATAAGAATGTCTTGAGGCAGCGGCTACATATGAGTTTTACCTCAGCAGTTAATTTACACTGAACTAAAACTCCCCGACCGATACGAATCACATTTGCCTTTCCTTCAACAAAACCTTCAACTTCCTCACCAATCGTCCCACTTATATCATGGCTCTGGCTAGAGCCAATGGGCTCTTTCAACAACTGAGCTACATTTATCAAAGCCCTCAGAGGTTCTTTTTCCATCTGTCATAGCCTAGAAATTTAGATCAAGTACAAAGTATAATAACTATTCATAAGAGGTTCAAGTATTGGGAATAGAAAACGATTATTTTGTCACCTGAGCGGAAGTGTCAGAATGACAGAAGGGAGGGCTAAACAACCTTGGAGATAGGAAAACTGAAGCTAAAGGTAAAAGATAGCGTCGAATTGCAAAGGCAGCAACTTATTCAGTTGAGCCTTAATATCCATGATAACCCAGAGTTGGGCTTCGAAGAGGAAAAGGCATCGGCTTGGCTTGCTATCTATCTTGAAGACAATGGATTTCATGTAGAACGAGGCATTGCCGGCTTGGCTACAGCCTTTCGAGCGACGTATGGCCAGGGTAGCCCGAGAATTGCCTTGCTTGCCGAATATGATGCTTTACCCAAAATAGGACATGGCTGTGGGCATAATATAATAGCTACTTCGGCAGTCGGGGCTGCTGTGGCCAGTAAATCTATAATTGACCAGTTAGGAGGCAGTGTTGTGGTTCTGGGCACTCCTGGAGAGGAAGTCTTCGGTGGCAAGATAGACATGGTGAAAGCGGGAACCTTCAAAGAAATAGATGTGGCTATGATAATACATCCCAATCTCCGAAATATGGTAGACATAGAAGCGCTTGCCTGCAGCTCCCTGGAGGTGGAATTTTTTGGCCGGCCAGCCCACGCTGCTGCCCAACCTTACGAGGGTATAAATGCCCTTGAAGCTATGGTATTAGCTTTCACTTCTATAAATTCATTGCGTCAACACATAAGGAGTGAAGCACGCATCCATGGCATAATCACAGACGGAGGTGAAGCTCCTAACGTAGTGCCTGCTCACAGCGCTGCCGTGTTTTTGGTACGTGCTCCAGATAATGAGTATCTTGCTGAGTTGAAGGATAAGGTTTTAAACTGTTTTACAGGAGCATCTGTAGCCAGCGGGGCAAGATTAGAATATAGGTGGAGAGACAGGGCCTATGCTCCGATGAAAAACAATGCGACTTTAGCCGGGCTATTCAAGCAAAATCTAGAATCGCTGGGGCGACATGTCGAAGCCTTCGACCCTCGTTTTGGCTTTGGCAGCACAGATATGGGAAACGTCAGTCAAGTGGTACCGAGCATACATCCTACGATAGCCATAGCTTCGCCTGGGGTGTTCATACATACACAGGAGTTTGCCTCCGCAGCCGCCTCTGAAGCAGGACACGAAGGCTTAATGGATGCAGCCAAGGCAATGGCTATGACTGTGGCTGATATCCTCCAACCAGGAATGCTTGATAGGATTAAGCAGGAATTCTAAAGTGGTTAGGGTAGGCACGCTGTGATTTGTGGGAGGGAGCAGCTACAGGTTAAAGTAATGTTATTGCGAGTGAAACGAAGCAATCCCGAAAAGACTTATCAAGTAGTCATCATTGGTGGTGGACCGGCGGGACTCGCTGCCGGGCTATATTGCGCCCGCTCGAGGCTTAATACTTTGCTTATCGAAAAGGGAATAATTGGCGGGCAAATAACCAATGCTGAGCGAGTTGAGAATTACCCTGGCTTTCCCAAGGGTATCTCAGGTATTGATTTAGGACAACTTATCCATGAGCAAGCCATTAGCTATGGATTGGAAACCTTGCTTGCCGAGGTTACCAAAGCAGTGCCCAGCCAGAAGCGTAATCTGGTCAGCACCAGTGAAGGCGATTTTGTATCTGAGTCGATAATCATTGCCTCTGGCTCGCAATTTCGCAAACTAGGCGTGCCTGGGGAAGATAAACTTTTGGGCAAGGGAGTTTCCTATTGTGCTACCTGTGACGGCCCTTTATTCAAAGGTAAAGCAGTGGCTGTAGTAGGTGGCGGCGACGCTGCCATAACTGAGGCTCTCTACTTGAGTAAGTTTGCTTCCTCGGTTAAGGTCATTCACCGTCGCAGCCAGCTTCGAGCCAGCAAGATATTTCAGGAAAGAGCTATGGGCGAACCAAAGATAGAGTTTATTTGGGGTACTGTAGTAACCCAAATTGAAGGTGATGGGTTAGTTAAGCAACTCGTGCTAAAAAACACCAAAAATGATAAAATATCAACATTAGAGCTGGCTGGTGTTTTTGTGGCTATCGGCTCGGAGCCCAATAGTGCTCAGTGGCGGGGGTTGTTGCCTTTGGACGAAGTAGGCTACATAATCACCAATGAACTCATGGAAACGAAGATTCTAGGAATATTTGCTGCTGGAGATATCCGCCACAATTCAGCCAGGCAGGCGGTAACTGCTGCTGGAGACGGCGCTACTGCTGCCATATCAGCAGAGAGATCTCTGTCGTTTTGACCCAGCACTCAGCGCGCTGAGTGCTGAGGAGGAATTTTATGAAAGTTGTTTTACTAGAAGACCTCCCCGGAAAGGGAAAGGCTGGAGAGATAAAGGAGGTAAGCAAAGGTTATGCCAGGCATTTCCTTTTGCCTCGGGGTTTAGCTTTGCTAGCCACCCCCGCGGTCATTAAACAAGTAGAGTCCAGTCTAGAGAAGGAGAAGCTTGAGGAAAGTATTGACCGGGATAAACTAGTTGAACTGGCTCAGCAAATTGAGGGAAAGGAAATTCGTTTTAAAGCTCGCATGGGTGCCGGAGAGCGCTTGTTTGGCTCTATTACCGCTGCCGACGTAGCTGAAGAATTAAGTCAGGCCATAGGGTCTGTTATTGATAAGAAGAAAATAGACATAGGGGAATCTTTACGCAAAACAGGCAGCTATGAAGTAGCTGTTAAGTTAGCCAGCGACCTTAATCCGCAAATTACGGTGGTTATCGAAGAAGGGAAAGAGAAAGAGAAGAAGACAGAGAAAAAAGCGGAGAAGAAGACAGAGAAAAAGGCAGAGAAAAAGCCAGGGAAGAAGGCAGAGAAGGAGAAAGAGAAAAAGGCGGAGAAGAAGGCAGAGAAGAAGGCAGAGAAAAAGCCAGGGAAGAAGAAAGAGAAAGATTAGGCATGGCAGAGGAAAAATTACCACCCCATGATATTGAAGCTGAGGAGGCAGTAGTTGGGTCTCTGCTTATTGACCCTGAGGCCATATTGAAAGTCGCCGTTTCCCTCAAGGCCGAGGATTTTTTTTCAGAAACAAATCGGGTGATTTACCAGGCGTGTCTCTCTCTTTATCAGCGCAACGAAGCTATAAACCAGATTACAGTGGCTCATGAGCTAATGCGTCAGGACAAGCTGGAGCAAATCGGCGGTGCTGCCTTCTTGAGCCATTTAATAAGTAATGTGCCCACATCCCTCCATGTTGAATATTATGCTCAAATAGTATCCAATGCAGCAATAATGCGGCGGCTGATCGCTGCCGCTGGGCAAATCGAAGCTCTTGGCTACGAAGCCAGCCCGGAGGTTGAGGCTAGCCTCAATAAAGCTGAAGATATCCTGTTTCAAGTGCGAATGAGGCGGGAACCCCGGGATTTCGTCCCCATTCGGGATGCTTTGGGCCAATACTTCGAGGAGGCTGGTTCGTCTACCGCACCGCGGGAAGGGGAAATACTTCATATTCTGACTGGTTTTGCCGCCCTGGATGATTTTTTGGGAGGATTACAGAGGTCTGACTTAATTGTTTTGGCTGCCAGGCCTAGCTTGGGCAAAACGAGCCTGGCCCTGAATATTGCCAGAAATGCCGCTATTAACCAGAAGGCTTGCGTTGCTTTATGCAGCTTAGAGATGTCCCGAGACGCGGTGGTGCAGAGGCTTCTGTCCAGCGAATCTGGGGTGGATTCTAGAAAGGTTCGTCTTGGGCGCTTTGGTGAGAAAGATGAGATAAAAATTATGGAAGCCAGCGGCGTCTTATCCGAGGCGCCGATTTATATTGATGATTCGCCTCAACTTCGCGCTTTGGATATAAGAAGTAAGGCACGACGCCTTCACTTCGAACGCAACATCGACCTGATTATCGTGGATTATCTACAACTGATACAAGGCGATGGCAAGAATGAAACTCGGGTCCAGGAAATTAGCAAGATAACCCGTGCCTTAAAAACCCTGGCCAGGGAGCTAAATGTGCCCATACTAGCGGTGTCCCAACTCAGTCGAGCCGTAGAATGGCGAGCCTCCCATGTACCTCAGCTTGCTGACTTGCGCGAAAGTGGCAGTATCGAGCAAGATGCTGATGTCGTTCTTTTCATCTATCGAGACGACATGTATTTTTCCGCCGAAGACTGGAGCAAGGTGCATGATATTGAAAAGGAACCTTATCCCCGCGGCATCGCCGATATTAACATAGCCAAACACCGCAATGGTCCTTTAGGACAAATTAAGCTGCGCTTCCTGAGCAGGGTTGTCAAATTTGATAATTTAGAGGCTGAGCTGATTTCCGCCTCTTAAGGGTGAAAAGATGCCTAACCGGCAATTAGCAAGCTCTCAAAGGAAAACAGATTTTATCTCCTTGCCTGACTCTTTCTTTACCCAGGCGATACCTAAAATTCAAGACCTGGCTGAACTTAAGATAGTGTTATATGTCTCTTATCTTATCCTGCGAAAGCAAGAGCGTCCCTATTTTGTCACTTATAAGGAATTGCTATCCCATGAACTATTGGCTACGATGGGCGAGAAGACACTCCGCCAGGCTTTGAACTCGGCTGTAGAGCACGGTGCTCTATTACACTCGACTTTAAATATAAATGGAGTGCTCGAGGATGTTTACTCTCTGACCGCTGATAGCCATCAGCCGCCGGCCCGCCTGCCAAGCCCTGGCGGGCAGGCTGTCAACATCTTTGCTCTCTACGAGCAGAATATCGGCATGATAACGCCCCTGATTGTTGAAGAACTTAAGGAAGCGGAGAAGCTTTATCCACCCCAGTGGATTGAAGAAGCCTTTAAGGAAGCAGTTACGCTGAATAAGCGCAGTTGGAAATATATCGCCCGCATCCTTGAAAGATGGGCTAGCGAAGGTAAGGACAGTGGAGAACATAGGAGACGTATTAAGAAGATTGACCCTGACAAATACATCAAGGGCCGATATGGACACATGGTCAGAAGGTAATGCTCCCTTGCCCTCGATAGAAGAAGGCGCAGGTGAAATCTGCCCTGTTTGCAAAGGGGCGGGCTTTGTTCATCCTGCTCTGGATTCAGGGCAAGTTGATTTCAGCCGGGTGGTACCCTGCCAATGCAGTAAGGGGGAGCTGAGAAAGAAAAAAACAGAGTATCTTGAGAAATACAGCAATTTGGGTTCCCTGTCGCAGCTTACCTTTGACAATTTATCTCCTAAAGGAAGGACTACCCGTCATTCTGAGCGAAGCGAAGAATCTCAGGAGCACTTTGCTCAGGTTTACCAGGCTGCCAAAGTCTTTGCTGATAATCCCGAGGGTTGGCTGGTATTTTTAGGTCCCAGCGGCTCTGGTAAAACACACCTGGCTTGTGCTATCGCTAATCACCGTCTCAGCTTGGGGGAACCTGTGTTTTATATCGGTGCTGCTGACCTCCTTGACCACCTCCGCTCCGCTTTCAGCCCCACAAGTGACACCACTTATGACGAGCTGTTTGAGCGAGTAAAGAATGTGCCTCTATTAGTGCTTGATGACCTTACTCTGGGAAGCGCTACTACCTGGGCTAAAGAGAAGCTAGAGCAACTCCTTCATCATCGCTTCAATGCCAGGCTGGCCACGGTAATTATCACCGATATACCGCTGGAAAGAATGGATGAACGCTTACGCGGCCATCTTGCCAATAATGAGTTCTGCCAGGTATGGACGATTGAGCCAGCATCGCCCCTGGAATCCCAGGGTGGCTTAAAATTAGAGCTATTACGGAATATGACCTTTGATAATTTTGACCACAAAAGACTGGAACTTCCTCTGGAACAGCGGCAAAACTTGCGCCAGGCTTTCAACTTAGCAGTAGAATTCGCTCGCTCCCCGGAAGGCTGGTTGATATTCCACGGTATCAATGGTTGTGGCAAAACTCATCTGGCAGCGGCTATCGCTAATTTTCAGCTGGCGCAGGGAAAACCAGTCTTTTTTGTGGTTGTTCCTGACCTTCTCGACCATTTACGTTCTACATTCAGTCCGGATAGCAAAATATCCTACGACGAGTTTTCTGAGAGGATCAAAGAAGTTCCATTGCTGATACTCGATGACTTCGGGGAACAATCGGCCACGCCCTGGGCTCAGGAGAAGCTATACCAATTGATAAACTACCGTTATAATGCCAAGTTGCCAATGGTGGTCACTACATGTCTCTCTTTAGACGAGATTGAAACACGAATCAGTTCACGAATGGTGGACCCAATGATAAGCCTGGTATTCAACATCACCGCTCCCGATTACCGGGGCAATGTAAAGCCTACACGGCAAGCTAAACGCTACTGATTTAAGCATTTCATAATTACCCTCTGCTCCTGGCTCGGCTGAGGATGAAATATCCCCTCCATGATTATTTAGTCCCATGAATGGAGAAAACGAAGTTTTGGGGGTGAACTAGGGGGTAGGGTAAACCATGGATGGAGTGATTGATAAGGCCTCCAGGGGCTCTGAAGTGCCTTTGAGGCCATTGTAGTGCAAAGCGACAGGCGATGGTGGTCGCTTGCGACAAGCTACCGAAAGAGAAGAAGCAAGAGAAGATATATGTAATTGCTAATCCAGTAAATGCCGTTCTGGTGTTGGAAGTTGAATTATCAAATAGGTGTAGTGATTGAATTGAGATGCCGCTTGCGTGTATGGTAAAGTTAATATATCTTAATAAATAATAAGCATGGGCGGTTAGCTCAGCGGTTAGAGCGCTTGCTTCACACGCAAGAGGTCACTGGTTCAAGTCCAGTACTGCCCACCATAAAATGAGGAGGAAAAGGAAATGGCATATAATGGTAATGACAGGGGCGGGTTACTTAGCGCTGGCGGAGTCTTAAGTATAGTAGTGGGAGCATTTGAGGTAATTGGTGGAGGGATAATGGTGGCTTTAGTAAGCCTCAGCATACCGCTCAGGCTGTGGCTTTCTTCATTCTTGCCAGGCATTCCAGGCGGTTGGTCTTGGTTTGAACATAGCATAGCTGTCGTCCCAATTTGGTTGATTATTATAGGAGGACTTCTTCTTGTCCTGGGTATAATAGCCATAGCAGGTGGCATCTCGGCCATAAGAAGGAAAAGTTTTGGCCTGTCCTTAGCCGGGGCTATCTGTGCCCTTATTCCCCTCAATCTATTGGGGTTATTGGCAGTTATTTTTGTCTCCCTGGGAAAGAGAGAATTTTAGACAGAGGATTAGATGCCGAAGTGGCGGAAAGGCAGACGCGCTACGTTCAGGGCGTAGTGTCCTTAAGGACGTGAGGGTTCAAATCCCTCCTTCGGCACCAATTTAATGGGTGTGCATGCGCCTGTAGCTCAGCTGGATAGAGCGCAGCCCTGCGGAGGCTGAGGTCGCGGGTTCAAATCCCGCCAGGCGTGCCATGGGCGGTTAGCTCAGTGGTGAGAGCGCCTGTCTTACACACAGGAGGTCAGAGGTTCAAGTCCTCTACCGCCCACCATAGGTAATGGTATTACCATTCTGGAGATACAGGTAACCCATTTCTCGAAACTCTTCAATCATTTTTCAGGTTCAAGGTTTGGTATTTGAATTACCTTGTCCTGCAAGGTGGTATTCCTCTGAGCCGGTAACCAGGTGCCTGTTGACAATAAAATCACAGAGGACTACACTCAGTCTCCAACGTATATGTTAACCTCAAAAATGTTGTAAAAAGGAAGTAAATCATGTCAGCTATACCAGTCTTTGAAATAGGTGTCTGGAATGCCTGGATTTTCATGCTTATCAATTTCTTGCCCATGCCCATAATTATGAGAGTTCATAAAGGTTTGGTAGAAGACTCATTGAAATCGTATGGCGGGGTTCATAAGGCTGTATACTATATGGAGTGGATACTCTGGGCTTTGGCCTTCGTGTACTCTATCTTCCTGCCGCTGCGGCTGGGTACGATATGGTTTTACGCAGGTCTTCCCATTGCCCTGGTCGGCGTAGTTACCTACATCATAGTTATAGTGTCCTTCGTTACTACCTCGATTGGTGAGAAACCAATAACCACGGGACTATACCGCTACTCCAGACATCTCATGTACATCAGCCAGTTAGTAATGTTCATCGGGGTGGGTATAGCCTCAGCTTCGTGGCTTTTCTTGCTGCTAACCATTGCATATACAGCTCTTAGCCTCATATATGCAGGCTCGGAGGAGCAAATGTGCCTTGAGAAGTACGGTGATGCTTACCGAGAATACATGGAGAGAACGCCAAGATGGATAGGATTACCGAAATCCTGAATACAAAAGAAAGGGGGTGATAACCATGATGGAAATGTGGACGGGACCTGGATTCACCAAGCGCAATCGCGGGCGTATGGGAATTATGGGCAGTATTGCGACCTGGCTCGGCGTTGCATTCGCTATAGTCGGAATTATTGCCGAGGCAAGTGGCAAATTTGTTATCGGGCTTTATTCGACATCCTGGTTTCTACTGGCAATCGCCAGCTTGATATTCGGCTTGGGTTGCTGGCTTGGCTGGGCAGTTGGCATTTATTTACACGTCAGGGAAACGGAAGGTAAAGAGTAAGGCGATCCTGATTTCACAACGCCTGGTGTCCTTAGCTGTTTTTGCTCAGGATTGGTATGGGTGTATGCCCCTGGGCATTGGCGCTACCTACGCCTAGCCACCTGAAGTTGCCTTCTCATAAAAATCTCAGGTTTGGCTAATATCTAGACTAAGGCCTCTCGTAGCTCCTCCTCGATACTTCTTGGTCTTGCGAGGTATCACTAAGACCTGACTTAAAGAGGCGGGAGTGGAGTTAAGCTGGCTCGTGAAGCTTTCCCAGGCCAAACGAGGAGTAGTCCAGGTCATAGAACTGCTTGCAGGTTTCAAAGTAACCCAAGTGTGAGCCGCCCAGGACTATTTTCAGCACTACGGCATCACGGTAATACTTCTCGTAACCGTTTTCCCGGACAAGGCCAAAGGAACCCATCAGTTCTAAGCCCCTTGATACCAGGTCGGGCACGGTGCGGGTAATATAGGCGTGCACTGCATGTCCTTTAGCCATCATGCTTTCCGAGTTCCACGGACCATAGATATCCTGATGGTCATACTGGTGAGCTAGCTCCAGAACGGCGGCTCTGCCCACGGATATAAACGCTGCCATCTCGCCCAGTATCATGGCCGCATGGAGGTGCTGGTTGACCGGTTTGCCCCCAGCCACTCTCTGCCCGGTATACTCAACCAGGAGGTCAAAGGCCCCCTGCAGAGTACCAATGGCGTTGGCGGCATTCAGGGACATGGGGGCAGACACGGTATTGGTGAAAATGGCCCAGGCCTCAGGCCCCTGTATTCCCCACTCCTTGGGCACCCTGACGTTGTCAAAATAGGTGGGAGTATTCCTGTCAGCGTTAGCCCCGCACTTGACCTCGAATTTACCATGGGAGACCCCTGTCCACGGTTCAGGAACATAGACCAGGGCAAAGCCAGCTATTCCCAGCTTCGGGTCCATATTGCAGACCACACAGTTGAGGTCGGCAATGCCGGCATTGGATGCCCATAACTTATTACCGTTTACCACCCATTCGTCGCCCTTAAGCTCTGCCCTCACCTTTACCGTCCTGCCCTCGTTAAGCGGGTTCTCAACATCACAGGCGGAGTCTTCTTCACTGAAGTTCATGCAGGCAACGGCTAGCTCATTGCCGGTGAACCTGGGGGCAAATTCCCTGAACACTGCTTTTCCCCATGCCTTCCCTGTTGGCGATGGTGAGAAGTAGGCAAGGGCAGCTGGTACCAGCCCCCAGTCGGTGCAGGCGCTGTGGAGGCTTATGCCGTAGTCAGCGCGGGAAAGCTGCTCCTGTATTAGGGCATCCCCGACCATGGAAAGCTGCTGGTTGCCGCCGAAGTCTTGGGGTATCTTGTTTTTCTGGTAGCCCAGGCCTACCTGTAATTTCTTCAGGATGGGAGTAATTATTTCTTCGTGGGTTACATCATCATCAATCTTATCACGAACCGGCATAATCTCCTTGTCGACAAAATCGGCAAGCGTGGTTTGCATCATTCGTAGCTCTTCATTAACGAAACACTCGGGGTACTGTAATTTGTACCAATGACTGGTCTGATTCAACACTTATCCCTCCTTTGAACGCACACTTCTTGTCAAGTTCTGTGCTTCGATATTAGATTTCTTCAGTTAGTAGATGCTTTAATCCACGATTACCCCTTTCTCAATCCTTTTTTAGACCTCCTTTGCTGTGTAGTACGCCGTCACCCATGCTGAAAAACCCCTTATCCAAAGTACTGCCACCACTATGAGCCAAAATGTTACCTCTCTAAGCAGGCTTGCTAGCCTACTCATCAGGCAAAGGGGTGCAGTTCGTCAACTAAACCTAATTATACCACTCACTCGGTCAGCGAGGTTTGAGGATAGCTTGAGGCTTTATCGGAGGTTGTGAGCAGGGATGTCTAAGTAGCAGGTATTCAAAGCTAGATTGTTTACAAGGCAAAGCTGGATGTTCACATATTGATATGGGGGTATGCCCCTGGGCATTGGTGCTACCTACGCCTTGGACTACACGAAAGGCAGTAACACTGAAATCGTGGTCACCCTTCTTTTTTCCCAAGCTGCTTCTTAAACACTGCCAACCATTGCTGCTGAGTTGCTTTCTGAGTTTCTGATAGTCTCTTCAAACCAACCAGTTCCCAGCCCTCTTCTCCAAGAGAATTTAAATACCCTGGTTTTACTAACTCTCTAAAGGTGTATTTTTCTACATGATAATGCCACTGGCTCATTTAATTGTACCTCCTGCTTATGCAACTTAAGCATACTGTATCACCCAGGCATAGTCAATGGCTTGGAAAGCTCTGCCTTGCTGTGATTGACACCCACAACTGCGAGGGATAGAATCCTTGCTATCATAGATTTTCGGTTACCTAACCTATGATACTTGTCCATGCTGATGTGGGTATTACCTCATATACTGTTATCCTCGGCTCTGATACCCAGAGTGCCTCTGCCTCGTGTAGTAGCTGTTCTCTAAGCTTTGAACTCTCCCATATATCCCAATCCTCAAGTCCCGCCCAATTGTATAACAGAGCGGCAATAGGACTGCCTTTCACGCTTCTGATATGCTCAGCACTAACGAAACCTGGAAAT
>JAUWGZ010000063.1 GCA_030606165.1 Dehalococcoidia bacterium | reverse complement strand
TGGTATGCTGCTGCCAAATCCCGCCCCGAGCAAGGGGTTAAGTTCATAACTCCCGAGCCTCACAGCGACCTCAGTCAACCGCGCATCCAGAATATTCAGCCCGACGAGAACAGCGCCAAGCCGAATGGCTTTGCTTAAATCTGCATCGCCAAATACCGACCTGAGAGTTGTCATGACTTAAGTACCAGTACTTAAGTACTATGTTTAAGTCCAGTGTAATGGGGAATGTCAGAGAAGTCAGTAGCTACTCGGTTACCAGGGGTTTCTTTTTGGTTACAAAAGGTTTCTTTTTGGTTCCAGCACACTCTCTATGTCATTGCACAAGAAGTGTGGCGATCACCAGCTCCCAATAACGCTGCCTAGATTGCTTCGGCACTATCGGGGCGTGGCAATCCCCAACCCTTGAGAACCCCACCTAGATTGCTTCGTCGCTGCGCTCCTCGCAAAGACAGGTGGGGCGGAGATTGCGGAGCCTGTTCCGAGTGTAAGCGAGGAATCTTGCTCCTCGCAATGACAGGGGGAGGCGCAGCCTAGATTGCTTCGGCTGACTTCGTCAGCCTCGCAAAGACAGGAGGAAGTGCCTCACAATGACAAGGGGGAGGAGCTTCACAATGACAAGGGGAGTGCCTCTACCTACTCGAAGCGGAGGCCTTAATAACGTAGCCTACGCCTCTTTCATTGAAGATAATTTCCGGGTTCGAGGGGTCTGCCTCAATCCTAGACCTCAAGCGGTAAACACTCAGCTTGAGGAGTTCTCTCGCATCACCATAGTTTGGACCCCAGACATGCTGGAGTAGCTCGGCATTACTGACTACCCTTCCCTGGTTTTCGGCTAAATGACAAAGGAGTTTATATTGAATAGGGGTTAGCTTTACTGGCTTTCCCGAGATGTGTACCTGGCGGGCAGCGTAATTTATAGACAGCTTGCCATTCAGGAAAAAGGAAACATCGTGAATATCGGGGGAGCGGCGGCGGAGAATAGCATTGACCTTGGCAATAAATTCCATGGGGATGAAAGACGGGGACATCCAGTCATCGGCTCCCATCTCCAGAGCTTGTACCTTGTCCATGATATCACCGCTCTGGCTAATAACAATGAGGGGCACATCGGAGAAGCTGCGAATCTGGGTTATAATGTCAAAACAGTCCAGGGGTGGTGCTCCTTCTCTTCGTTCAGGAAGGTGAAACATAACGATGTCTGGTTGTTCTCTATGTATTAGCTCCAGGCTTTCCCTGGCTTCACCGGCGTGGACTAAACTTAAGTCCGGCCATCTTACTTTCAGGATAGGGGAAATAGCTTGCGATAAGTCTTGGGAGTAGCTAACAACCAGAACTTTCATCTCTTTCACCAAACAAACACCAAACAAAAAAGCGAAACCCCTTGGAAGGTCGGTTTCGCTATTAACTCCACAAAGCCCAAGCGACCAACTCCAGGCTCAGCTTCACCGCCTCCACACAAAACGGCAGTAGAACTTCCGGCCTATCCTTCCTTACACATCCATTTGCCCGCTAGCAGCTTTCCCCGACCACCCAACTCTCACTCTAGGCAATCGCTCTACTGTTGGTCCTCTGCCTGCATCATCCATAATAATTCACATGTTGAGGAAAGTCAATATACCTAACTTAACCTTTCTTACCAATCTTGGCCAACCGAGGACTTTTTTCCTATTACTATTTTCTGACCAAATTGATACTTTTGGGTGATTGTGCGGTTAGCTGAAGTGAGTTACCCTTAAGATAGGTTAATTAAAGAGGAGATGGGAAAAGATATGGCAAGCGAACAAATGGATGACATGCTGACGGTGAGGGAAGTAGCCCGGCTCCTCCATGTCCATCCTAACACCCTGAGGCGGTGGAGTAACAACGGAAGAATAAAGGCATACCGCATTACCCCCCGGGGGGACCGCAGATTTAAGCGCGAGGAAATCGTCCACTTCCTGGAGGAAGTTAACTCCTATGGAGGCAACTGGAGAGAAGCCTGGAACAGATAAGTAGATAGGCGGAGATAAACTCCGCCACTACACTTCTGAGCTCTCCTCTTTCGTCCTTGCGAGGCACGATAGTGCCGAAGCAATCTCGTGGGGTGCAGGGGAGATTGTCACACCCGACAAGTTGGAGCTCAGGACGAAGGGAAGTGATTCCTTCGGGTCTCAAAAATAGCTGTATTGTTTAGAGAAAGATCTTTCGCTTTGCTCAGGACGAAGGAAGGGATTCCTTCACGCCTCAAAAGATTCTTCGCTTCGCTCAGAATGACAATGGGGGAGGTGCCCGCAATGACACCCCTTCTTGTCCTTGCGAGGCATGATAGTGCCGAAGCAATCTCGTGGAGAGGCAGAGGAGATTGCCGCGCGCCTTTCAGATGCTCGCAACGACAAAAGACTTGGCGGAGATTAACTCCACCACTGTGCCTCAGATGAAAATAGAAAGCCCATTCTACGACACAATATGAGTTGTAGTTAAATTACACAGTGATGTGAGTAGGAGTGGCCTAGGTATACCTTGCTCCCTTTTATTGTCCTTTTTAGTGTCAAAATTTTGGGTCGAGCCCGACCTGTTTGCATAGCTCATTGGCGGTTATTCTATCAAGCGAGCGGTGTCTCTTGACCGGTATCATCTTAATGCCATTTGTGTAGATAGAGTGCTTGCTGCCTTCGCGCAGGAGGTAAAACCCGTTTGCTTCGAGGTATTTCACCAGTTCTCTACGCTTAACCGACAAGCTATGCCTCTACAAGTACCTGCTCCAAGAAGTCCCCACCGAGGGGGATTTCCTTGCCCTGCTGCTTGTATGCTTGCAGCATCTCCCGCAGAGCGTCCCTGAGCATCTCTCTACATTCCTCGATGGTTTTCCCCTCGGTAATCACCTCAGGCCATTCAACAAGCTGCCCCATGTAGCCGGAGCTTATTTTGGTATATTTCGCAGTATAGCTTTTCATCACTGAAGGATTACCTCCTCACAAGTTATTATGCTAATTATAGCAATTTTCGACTGCTAAATAAACCAGTGTTATGGAGAACCGGGTAGAGGGGCAGGGCTTGTCCTTGCTCGAGAAAAATGACAACTCAAAAGCAAAATTTTTAACCATCTCCCTTGATGGGAGAGGATTGAGGATTAAGGTGAGGGTGAATTTTCCCCTCACTCTAACTCTCTCCCGCCAGGGGAGAGAGAATTAAAAGAAGAGATTCTTCGCTTCGCTCAGAATGACAATGGGGGAAGGTCTCGCAATGACACCCCCTTCTTGTCATTGCGAGTCCCGATTTATCGGGACGAAGCAATCTCGTGGAGAGGCAGAGGAGATTGCCACGCCCGACAAGTCGGAGCTCAGGACGAAGGAAAGGATTCCTTCGGGTCTCGTTAAGCGACGTACTCTCTCGATGATAGCTATCTGTTAACCCGACAAGCGATGACCTTTACGGGCACGGGACTCACATGGCAGGCACCATTGTCGCCATCGCTCCGGAATGCCAGCTATCCTCCTTCAAACCCCGCTGCGTTCGCCTGAGTGCGGCGTAGTAAGGAACGAATCCTGGCAAGTAGTTCTCTCAGATTTAGGGGTGAGGATAAATAAGCATCGGCGCCCATCTCGATGAAGTCAATTCCAGATATTTCTTTACTACCCTGCCCCATAATGATAATTGGAGCCTGGCATATCTGCCGCAAGCGAACACAGAGCTCATCTCCATTCAATCTGTGGCTGGATTCAGCCACGATTATCAGGTCAAGGTGTCCGCTGGACACCTCGGTCAAAGCTTGCTGGCCACCGCTAGCACCTGCAACTTGAAAACCTAAGTGCTGTAAAGTGAAGGTCAACTCGTCTCTCAGCACCAAGTCGGGATGAATAAGTAAGATTCTTTCCATCTTCAGGCCTCCCCTAGTACTTAAGTACTAGAACCTAAGCATGGTAACGTGTGCTGAGAAAAGAATACAATGCTTATCCGGTGGAAAAATGGTCCTTATTTGGTGGAAAAAGGTCTCTATTTGGTGGAATCGGAGGCTGTAATAAAGATGTAACCCACGCCTCTTCTAGTGCGGATGATTTTGGGGTCGGCCGGGTCTTCTTCAATTTTAGACCTCAGGCGGTAGATATACTTCTTGAGAAATTCAGGGGCAGCTCCGTAATGTGGTCCCCAGACACTGTCGAGTAAATTTGTATGGCCGACTACACTGCCTTCATTTCTAACTAATTGGTAAAGAATCTTGTACTCGATAGGGGTTAGCCCCACCGGTTTTCCATTCACATATACGTCATGGGTGGCATAATTTATGCTAAGCTTGCCACAAAGAAAAGAGGCGGTATAGCCATCGCCAATCGGAGAGCAGCGGCGAAGAATAGCATTCACCTTAGCTATATATTCTATAGGCGAAGAAGGGGGAATCCAATCATCGGCACCCATTTCCAGAGCCCTTACCTTATCCATAACATCATCGCTCTTAGCCAGAGCAATAAGGGGTACATCGGAGAAGCTACGAATCTGACCTATGAGGTCAAAATCATCCGGGGATGCTGCATCGACTTGAAGCATAACGATATCTGGCTGTTCCTTGTGTATTAGCTCGGTGGCTTGCCTTGCTTCAGTAGCATGAATTAAGCTTAACTCTCGCCATCTCACTTTTAAAATAATGGACATAGCTTGTAATAGTTCCTCGGATTCACCAACGAACAAAAATTTCATCACTGCTCCAGTATAAAATAGGGAAACTCTGCTAGATCAGGTTCACCACTGGCTTCTTGGAATCCAATCCATCCTTTAACTGGGACTAATGAACTAGTACCTTCGTCACTCTATTAGTCGCTCAAAAAAGGGAAATCCCCCACTTTCTAGTACTTTTGGGGGGGTTTTTCAGGATTTGTCAACCAGGTGATAGATACCAGCGATAATATGGACCCTCCTTCCCTTGCACTACCTCCCCTTTAAGTTCAAATACAGGCCTTAACACTAGCACAGCCCTTTTTTTGTCAAATAGCCCTGGTTAGAAAGTACTAGTTAAAAGGTCGCATTACTAAATTCTAGCCAAAACAGTACCAAAACGGTACCGATGGGTGATTCCTATTGGATTGGATGGCTGCTATAAATAATATATATTGAAGAAGCTAAAATATTTAGCCATAGCCCTGACGCTGGTTGAGGTAATATTCGTTGCTACGTTAGTACACGGCGTGTTACTTGCCAGAGAAAGCGTGTCAGCCTACGGTTATTCGCCTGTTTACCATGTGGCACATGCCGATAATAGCAATGCCCCAAGCTATGGTCCTTCCCCACAGGCGACGTATTCTCTCGATGACAGCTATCTGGCTGAGAGGTGGGGGGTAAGCAGGATCGAGGCACCCCAGGCCTGGCAAATAACCAGGGGGGACCGGTCGATTATAGTGGCTGTGCTGGATACGGGCATTAATAAGGACAACCAGGATTTGGCTGACAGGGTGGTGGCTGAGGTCAATTTCACCGATAGCCCGACAAGCAATGACCTTTATGGGCACGGGACCCACATGGCAGGCACCATTGCCGCTATCGCCCCGGAATGTCAGCTAATGAATGTGAAGGTGGCTGATGATGTGGGAAGGTGCGAGCCATCGGTGGTAGCCAGAGGCATCATCTGGGCGGTGGACAACGGAGCCAGAGTTATCAATATAAGCCTGTCCATGAGAGCATCGCCGAATTTGGAAGAAGCAGTAAACTATGCCTGGAGCCAGGGAGCGATACTCATAACGGCGGCGGGCAATAGAGGTGGGTCGGAGCCTTCCTACCCGGCTTATTATGTCAATTGCCTTGCGGTGGCCGGCACCAATAAAAACAATTCCTTAGCTTTGTTATCCAGCTATGGCGACTGGGTGGATGTAGCTGCTCCGGGCTTTAACATCTACTCCGAATTGCCCCAGAATCAATATGGCTATAAGACTGGCACCTCGGCAGCCGGGGCCCATGTCTCAGGCGTAGCTGCCCTGGTTTTCAGTGTCGCTGATGATAGCAACGGCAACGGCGCAGTCAATGACGATGTGCGGTGGGCTATTGAAAATAGCTGCACTCCCATCGCCGGGGATGGTGTGGGGCAGGGGCTGGTCAACGCTTTCCAGGCGGTAACAAAGACAACATCTTGCCTTCTTCATTAAACCTCCTATTCACTAAACCTCCTCATGTCGAAGCAGGAGCCCCCCTGTGGGCTCCTGCGGATTGGGCTCCCTGCGAAAGTACTTTTTAAACAGCCCTGTGGAGCTCTTAAATAAAATCCTCCCTCCCCTAGCGGGAGCCTGTAGGGTCCGGGCTTGCCCTGACCTGAAGCGAAGGTGAACTCCCCGCCACTGCGATTAGTCATTGCGCGACATACTCTCCCTTTGTCATTGCGAGGAGCGAAGATTCCTCGCCTACGCTTCGGAACAGGCTCCGCAACTCAGCGTGAACCCCCCCCTGTCATTGCGAGGAGCGAAGCGACGAAGCAATCTCGGCGGAGCTAGTGATAATAGAGATTGCCACGCCCCGACAAGTCGGGGCTCGCAATGACGTCTGAGGCTAGAACAAAATTAAACAGACTATATGTAATCCGAAGAGAGGATTTTACTGCGAAATTGTGTGTGAGGGTATAATCAGGTTTCCAGGTTATTTTCCGCCAGAGTATCCCGCATAGCCTTCCGAGCCCGCGCCAGCAATCCCTCAACCGACTTCGGTGAACGACCCATAACCTGACTTATCTCCAGCACGGGCATTTCTTCGAGGTATTTCATTACCAGCACCTTTTGGTAATCATGAGGCAAGTCCCCCAAAGCCTGGCGAACTGACTGACGAATCTCTTCGAACTCCATCACAGTGAGGGGCGCTGGTTTATCGTCCCCGGTTTGCTCTAGCTGCTTCATGGCATCAAAATCGGGAGACGAGTTCTCGGCTTTAGGCTCTCGCGCCTGGCGACGATAAAAGTCATTTATCTTGTGCAATGCGATACTGCGCAGCCAGGTGTAAAGCTGGCTGTCACCACGGAATTTATCCAGTGAATCCAGAGCAGCAAGGAAGGTTTCCTGAACCAAATCCTCAGCTACGGCCTGGTCTCGGTCTACTTGTTCCGATATCAGAGTGTAGAGTCTGCTCCTATAAAGATTATAGAATTCCTCCATGGCTGTGCTGTCGCCCGAGCGCAGCTTCTCAACCAGCTTAGCTTCATAACTTTGAGAGATAGGAGTAGCTATTTTCATGTCGCCTCTATCTATTACATCATGTCAACCTAGTATATTTAGCATATCAGCCAGCCAGGTTCATGGGAATCACCCATCAGTACTGTTTTGGAGTAGAAAATAGTACTATGACCCTCTGGAGATGACGCCTGCATACTCAGTATTGCCTCTTTGTCATCGTGAACCCCGACTTGTCGGGGCGTGGCAATCTCCTGAGATTGCCTGAGAAGCCTATGTTGCGAACTATGAGATTCCTCGTAGAGTTTACCCTGAACGGAGTTAGATTCTTCCCCTTCACTTCTTTCAGGGTCAGAATGACATGGAACGGAGGGCATGGAATGACACCCCTCGTATGTCATTGCGAGGCTGGCTTTGTCAGTCGAAGCAATCTCGTGGAGGGGCAGGAGATTGCCGCGCACCTTTCAGGTGCTCGCAATGACATCCGAGGCTTTAGCGGGTTCCCGCAAAAATCGCAGATTTTTGTGGGTGCTCTTTAGCCTC
>JAUWGZ010000088.1 GCA_030606165.1 Dehalococcoidia bacterium | reverse complement strand
GCTATATTTATGTTCGGGCGGAGTATCCGCTGGCAATTCACCGATTAGAGATAGCCCTGGCCCAGGCTAGAGAGAGAGGATTTATCGGTGAGGGTATCCTGGGCTCTGACTTTGATTTCAATATAAGCATCAGGCAGGGAGCCGGTGCCTTCGTCTGCGGGGAGGAGACGGCTCTTATGATGTCTATAGAGGGACGGCGGGGAATGCCTAACTTCCGTCCACCGTTTCCTGCGGAGTCCGGGTTATGGGGTAAGCCTACCAACATCAATAATGTAGAGACCCTGGCTAACGTGTCCTGGATTATACTCAATGGCGCTAATGCCTTTAATGCGTACGGCACTGAGAAGAGCAAAGGCACCAAGGTCTTTGCTCTGGCGGGCAAGATAGCCCGCGGCGGACTGATAGAGGTCCCCATGGGCATATCCCTGAAGGAAATTGTCTTTGACATCGGTGGTGGAACCTCAAAAGGGCTGGATTTCAAAGCAGTCCAGATTGGCGGACCATCCGGTGGTGTTATTCCTGCCAGCCTAGCTGAGACTCCTGTAGATTATGAGTCGATTACTAAAACCGGTGCCATCATGGGCTCGGGTGGATTGATTGTGATGGACGAGAGCGCCTGCATGGTGGACGTAGCCAAGTTTTTCCTTAACTTTACACAAGATGAATCCTGTGGCAAGTGTACCTTCTGTCGAATAGGAACATTACGCATGCTGGAGATCCTGGATAGAATTAGCAAAGGCGAGGGTAAAGAGGAGGATATAGAGCACCTTGAAGAACTGGCTCAAGGTGTGAAGAAAGCCTCACTGTGCGGTTTGGGGCAGACGGCACCTAACCCGGTATTGACCACGCTGAGGTACTTCCGTGGTGAATATGAAGCCCATATCAATGAGAAGAGCTGCCCGGCTAAGAAATGCCAGGCCCTGATTACCTACGAGATTATCCCTGAGAAGTGCCCCGGGTGCGGGTTATGTGCCAAATACTGTCCTTCAGATGCTATTTCAGGAGAGAAAAAGACGCCTTACCTCATAGACAGTGAGAAGTGCATCCGTTGTGGGCTGTGTATGAGTGTATGCCGTCTCGGTGCCATATCTGTCCATTAAGGAGATGAAATGGCTAGAATATCATTTATCTTAAACGGGGAAAAGGTTGAAGCGGAAGCAGGAAGCACTATCCTGGAAGCCGCTCAGCAGAACGGAGTCGAGATACCCACTTTATGTCATGACCCGCGTCTGAAGCCTAGCGCTGCCTGCCGCCTCTGCTTAGTGGAAGTTGAAGGGACCCGGGGCCCCATGCCTGCCTGTGCCACTCCCCTGGCAGAAGGCATGATAGTGAGGACAATGACCGACGAGCTTGTTAAAAGCCGCCAGATGGCTCTGGAATTACTCCTCTCTGACCACTATGGCGACTGTGTTGCCCCGTGCAAATTAGCCTGCCCTGCCGGAATAGATATCCAGGGCTATATTGGGCTTATCACTAATGGAGAGTATCAAGAGGCATTGAAGCTGATTAAACAATCTAACCCTTTGCCTGTTGTCACCGGGCGAGTATGCCCTCGCTTCTGCGAAACCAAGTGCCGTAGAAATCTGTTAGAGGGTCCGGTAGCTATAAATGCCTTGAAGAGATTCGTCGCCGACTATGACCTGAATAACGGACCCCCCTATGTCCCCGAGGTCAAACCAGCTACCGGGCACAGGGTAGCTATTATCGGTGGAGGCCCGGCGGGCCTATCAGCAGCCTATTATCTCACTCTGGAGGGGCATGAGGTAACCATCCTCGAGGCGAGTCCAGCGCTTGGTGGAATGCTGAGATATGGAATCCCCGAATACCGCCTTCCCAAGGCGGTTCTGGATAAGGAAATAGACAGTATCACTGACCTGTGTCATGAGATTCGCTGTAATGTCTGCCTGGGTCAGGACTTTACCATTGATAGTCTTAAGGGTAACGGTTATGAAGCCATCTTCCTTGCCCTCGGTGCTCAGGCAAGCCAGAAGATGAAGGTAGAGGGAGAGGACTTACCGGGTATTCTTTCTGGGATAGGATTTCTGAGAGATGTGGCTCTCGGGCAAAAGGTAAGCCTGGGACAAAAGGTAGCGGTTATCGGCGGCGGCAATACAGCCATTGATGCTGCCCGAACTGCCCTGAGGCTGGGCGCCAGCGAGGTAACCATTGTCTACCGAAGGTCAAGGGACGAGATGCCAGCTAACAATGAGGAAATAGAACAGGCTGAGCAGGAAGGAGTAAAGTTTCACTTCCTGGCAGCACCTGTGAAAATCAGCGCCCGAAATGGTAAGGCTGATACTATGGAGTGCATCAAAATGGCTTTAGGGGAGCCCGATAGCTCAGGGAGGCGAAGACCGGAACCAATAGCCTGCTCGGAGTTTACCATGGATGTAGATACGGTAATTGCCGCTATCGGTCAGGCTATGGAAGCTTCCGGGTTTCAGGATGAACAGATAAAGTTCAACCGCCGGGGATACATTAGTGTTAATGAAGAAACAATGGAGACTTCCATGGAAGGGGTATTCTCTGGTGGCGACTGCACTTCAGGACCAGCTACCGTAGTCGAGGCAGTAGCTGCCGGGAAAAGAGCTGCAACTTCAATAATCCAATACCTTAACGGTCAGCCGATTTTACCGCCCAGGAAACCGTACAATTGCAGCAAAGGCGAGTTGCAAGATATCGACATCGAAGACTACGCTGACGTGCAGCGTGTTCCCAGAGGTGAAATGCCGGTTCTTGCCCTGAAGGCACGGAAAGGAAACTTCGCTGAAATTGAGCTCGGGTTCACCGAGGATATGGCCAGAGGTGAAAGTGAACGCTGTCTGGCCTGTGGCTGCCAGGATGTATTTGAATGCAAGCTACGAGAGCTGGCTACCGAGTATGATGTGGACGATACTAAATACAGCGGCCGCAGGCACCATTTGCGTATAAGAGAGAATGAACACCCTTATATTTTGAGAGACCCGAACAAGTGTATATTGTGCGGTCGTTGTGTCAGAATATGCAACGAAGTTGAGGGTATCAGCGCTTTAGGCTTTTTCAATCGAGGCTTTGATACCATGGTGGGTCCGGCTCTTGATATTCCGCTATGCGAAACAGCCTGCGATTCCTGTGGTCAGTGTATTTCAACATGTCCTACGGGAGCGCTGACTCCAAAGGCACAGCTGCCCAAACAGGGTCCGTGGGAACTTGAACCTGTACCAACCACCTGCCCCTACTGTGGGATTGGCTGTAACCTGGAGCTGAATGTTCTCGGAGACAAGATAGTAACGGTTACCTCCCCGATGGGTAGCCCGGTGAATAACGGTAACCTGTGCGAGAAGGGCAAATTTTACCCGACGACACTTCACAACCTGAAGCGACTCCGCACTCCTTTGGTTAAGCGGGATGGTGACTTAGTTGAAGCCAGTTGGGAGGAGGCTATAGCCTTAGCCGGTAAGGGACTGAAACGAATCAGGGATAAAATTGGTAGCGATGGGTTAGCCGTCTTATCCTCCCCCAAACTGACTAACGAGGAGAATTACCTGGTTCAAAAGCTGACTCGAGTTGCCCTGGGAACCAATAATATAGGTTCCTTGGCCACTACCGGGGTGAATGATAGCCTGATGAAACGTCTTGGCAGTGATGCTTCCACCTGTTCTTACAGTGACATTCTAGGTAGTGACCTTGTCCTTGTCTTCGGCTGCGATATTACCGAAGAGTATCCTGTAATTGCAATGAAAGTCAGGGAGGCAATTGGCAGGGGCAGCAAGTTGATTACGCTTAATCCCCACCCCACCAGAATGGATTCACTGGCAAGGATTGCTCTAAAGGTCAATCACCGAACAAGCGTAGATTTGCTTCAGGCAATGGTTGGTTATATCACAGCCTATGACCTCGTCAACCATGACTTTATCAGCGCTCGAACTAGCGGCTTCCGAGATTTCGCCTCAGCAATGAGAAGATATTCTTTGGGAGAGATTGCCGATGTACCTTGGGTAAGACCTTCAAGAATTATCGAGGCAATACACCTTTATATCCGCGCTCAAAATCCAGTGATAGTAGTGGATGCCAATACGGCTACACCCGCTGAATTAGCCCTAATCTGTGAGCTGGCATTGATTACCGGTAATGTGGGACGAGATGGTGCCGGTATAATCATCCTCCGCACTACGGGCAATGCTCAGGGCCTGATTGATATGGGGGTGAACCCAGACTACCTTCCTGGGCAACGACCAATCACCGATGTAGCTGCCAGGCGAAGATTCGAAGCTGTCTGGGGCAAACCTGTACCTATTACAAAAGGCAGAAATTCTATCGAAATCATCCAGGGAGTGGAGAGAGGAGACATCCATGGTGTCCTTGTTATTGGCAGCGATGCTGTCGGCGAAATGAGGAACGCTACCTTCGAACTCCCGATTTTCTCCGTGCTTATAGACACTGTGTTTCCTGAAGAGCCGCCCTACCCCGATGTAGACCTTCCCGGGGCTAATTTTGCTGAAAGTGATGGTACTTACACCAACTGTGAACGGAGGATACAGCGCCTTCATCGTGCTATCTATCCACCGGCTGGTAAGCAAAATTGGGAGATTATCTCAGCTTTAGCAACTTCATTGGGCTATCCGATGCATTATCCAAAAGTCTCAGACATCTACCAGGAAATTATCGGACTTGTTCCACTTTATAAAATTGCTGAGGATAGTAAGACCGCCGAAGGGATAACACAATGGTCATTACCCGAGAATCGTAAGTTTCGTTTCGGAGACAGCCTGGCTCGCCCTAACCCTCTTGACCTCCAGAACTATGAAATCCTGGAAGCTTTAGAAAGCTTGTCGTAAGTCCTGTCTTTTTAGGCTAATCCTTCCATTAGTGGATTTTTCCTTCTTTGAGGCTTAAAAAGTCCGAGTTATATTCCTCGATTAGCCCGGCATCGGCAAAGCTGAAGTATCTATTCTCGCCTACTATGATGTGGTCCAGGACCTTAATCTGCATAATATTTGCGGCGAAGACTAA